>DATNPU010000178.1:0-5989 GCA_036703105.1 Microcoleaceae cyanobacterium | reverse complement strand
TTGTAAGCGGTGCTGATTTCTTTCTTGATGTCAGACACCAGGGGATAGTTAAGGTCGCCAACGCCACCAGACTTACGATCGGTCTGAATCCACGCCAGGTGAGAGAATTCACTATCTACCGACACACCGAGAACTTCTGTGTTAGTTTGCTTGAATTCCTCGTAGCGATCGCTAAAGGCAGTGATTTCGGTCGGACAAACAAACGTAAAGTCGAGAGGATAGAAAAATAGGACAACGTACTTGCCGCGATAGTCAGACAGCTTGATGGTCTTGAATTCTTGATCAACGACAGCCGTAGCCGTAAAGTCAGGTGCGGCTTGACCAACTCTCAGGCATCCTTCGTTGTGGTGGGTCATGGGATGATAGTCTCCTTTGAATGGGTGCGTTCCTAATCGTGCAAACTATAAGGTCAGTTCAGTAGCATATCTACGGGTTAGGGCGATAGACTGAATGCCTTACGAACTGTTACGACTATATCATACTCATAACGATTTTGAGTATGATTTTCTGGCTGCATGGATCAATTAGATACCCGGGAATGGCTACTCACAAATGGGTTAGGGAGTTTTGCTAGCGGCACCATCTGTGATGCCCGTACCCGCACCTATCACGGTTGGCTAGTTGCGGCACCCCAGTTTCCTAGCCAACGATCGCTGCTGCTCTCCCATTTAGAAGGCAGCCTGGAGATTGCTGGGCAACGCTTTGCCTTAGGCACTAACTTTTGGGCCAGTGAAAAAGTCGAACCGGTAGGGTATCAACTCCTGCAATCCTTTGAGATTCACCCTGTACCGACCTGGACTTGGGGCAGTAACGATTGGCAACTCCGCCGCCAGCTCCTCATGCCCTCCCACTCCTCCCCATCTTCCTCCCACCACCACCACCTGCTGATCCACTACACCTACCAGGGCAACGAAACTGCCATCTTGCGATTACGCCCCCTGATTGCCGATCGAGACCAGCACGCCCATCAACAACAATCTCCAGGGCTATCCTTTTCTCAGATCGTCAGTTCTCAGCAAGTTTTCCTCCAAGCTCTAACTGCTAATATGATCGGCATTCCCTGGCAATTACGGTGGACACAGGGACAGTATCACCCTGACCCAGTTTGGTATTGGAGCTACTACTATCCTGAAGAAGCACACCGGGTATTACATTTCCTGGAAGATTTATATAGCCCCGGTTACTTGAGTGTGCTATTACAACCAGGGGAATCAGTCACGCTGGCCGCCGATGTTGGGCTACCGACAATAGCCTTAGAGTCATTGAACTCTCAAAGCTTTGATCGGGCCCTTCAAATCGAACAGCAGCGTTTAGCAATGACCTTCACTCCGCTCCTCCATCCGGTTCCTCACACCCCCACCTGCCCCTCCGCCCCTATCCCTCTAGGTGACCTGCTCAAAGCCAGTGATCAATTCGTGATTGCTCCTGCCGATCGTTCCCAAACCAGTATCATCGCTGGCTATCCTTGGTTTGGCGATCGCAGTCGAGATAGTTTGCTGGCTCTACCAGGGTTAGCACTGGCCACAAAACGGTTCTCGCTAGCGCGAAATGTGCTGGAACGGCTAGGCAAACTCTGTTGGCAAGGCTTGATTCCAAATATTTTGCCGGAGCACGGGAATGATCCCATCTACCGGAGTTTAGACTGCTCCCTTTGGTGGATTGAAACGTTGGGACTTTACCTTGAAGCTAGCCAAGATTGGGGATTTCTGGCGACTCAATATCCAGTCGTCAAGCAAATCTACAAAGCCTTCGTTGCTGGCACATTACATAACATTCGGGTGGATGCCTCGGATGGGTTATTAACTTGGGATGATGCCAGTGTGCCACTAACTTGGATGGATACGATCGTCGATGGCAAACCTGTGACCCCTCGACATGGCAAACCGGTCGAAATTAATGCTCTCTGGTATTCAGCATTATGCTGGGCCAGTCAATGGGCAGCTCGATTAGCCGACAGTGCTAATGAGTCCGAGGTTCAAAAACTGCAAAATCAGGCCCGCCGATATACTGACCAGGCTGAGCAAGTTAAACAATCCCTGCAAAAGTTCTGGCATAGTCGATTAGGGTATTTGTTCGATCGCATTGCCCCAGACGATCAATTGGATCACACAATTCGGCCTAATGCTGTCATTGCCATCTCGGTTTATCACTGTGGGTTTAAACCAGAGCAAGCGCAGCAAATTCTCCAGGTCGCCCGCGATCGCCTGCTCACTCCTTATGGTTTGCGTAGCCTTGATCCCAGCGATCCAGCGTATATCGGTCGGTATGAGGGTGACCCCTGGCAACGCGATCGTGCTTACCATCAAGGCAGTGTCTGGAGTGGCATATTAGGTATATTTCTTCGCAGTTGGCAGCGCTTCTATAAAATAGAAACCCCATTACCAATTGACTTAAAACCCATGCAGCATCACTTTCAGGAGCAAGCCTGTCTCCAGCAAATCTCCGAAATTTTTGATGGTGACTTTCCCCACCACCCTAGAGGAGCGATCGCCCAAGCCCAGCCGATCGCCGAACTCATTCGCTGGCTAGGGACTGACAGCCATAATTAACCTAGCCATCTCCTTGTCTCTTCCCTCCCTCCCCATCGTCCCCATCCCTCTATGCTCCTAGTTCTGACCAACGACGACGGCATTGATGCTCCTGGCATTCAAGCATTAGCCCAAGCAATCGAACCTTTTGGCAGTCAATTTGCCATTATTGCGCCGCAAACCCATCTTTCAGGCTGTAGCCACCAAGTCACCACGACAGAGGCCATCCAGGTAGAAGCTCGATCGAAGACAGAATTTGCGATCGCAGGAACCCCGGCAGATTGTGTGCGCTTGGCCATCAGCCATCTCTATCCAGAGGTGCAATGGGTGCTGTCGGGGATCAATGCTGGAGCAAACTTAGGAGCTGATGCCTATATTTCTGGTACTGTAGCGGCTGTGCGGGAGGCAGCGCTACATGGGGTAAGTGGTATTGCCATTTCGCAGTATCGTCAGGGTAAACGCGCGATCGATTGGGAGTTAGCGGCTCAGTTAACCACTCCGGTTTTAGCTCAATTGTTTGACCGTCCCCCCGAAGCAGGCACCTTTTGGAACGTAAATTTGCCCCATTTGTTACCAGAGGCTGCCATGCCAGAAGCTGTATTTTGTTCAGCTTGTATTCAGCCCCTACCAATCGATTACCGGGTAGAAGGCGATCGCTTCTACTACGCCGGAAAGTATGCTCAACGGCCTCGTGATCCGGGAACCGATGTAGAAGTTTGCTTCTCTGGCCAAATTGCCGTTACCCAACTTCGACTGTAATGATGCCGCAGCCAGTATAGCCAGGCAATGAGTCTTTACTCTCTGCAACCATTAAGTTTTTTATCAGGGTCAGCCTCTATTCCGAGATTTCCCGGATTCACCTTGGCTAATCTGGCTACTATATGTACTGAGACTCAGTGCCTTCCATCCATGCAGGATCAAGCAACAAAATTAACAAACACCGTCTAAGCAGAGTTTTTCGCGATTTTGGTTTGATTAAGTAGCGTTGAATACACTTCGTTAAATATTTGACAGGATACAGTAAATTCACCTACGCTAATATAAATTCTGTTCCCTGGATTACCGTAAATTTGTTTAAAAATTATTAAGTTGTAGAGGATGACGATGATAAAAGCAGCGTTAATTTAGCGTGAGATCGCTTCATCGTCCCAATACAACGTCTGCCACTATTTGCTTAACTGGTCAGGGTAGTGCAATGTTACTAATCCGTGAAATTGTTAAAGAGTCATTGGCGATTGGATATCTATCCTTAGAAGCAGAAGATCAACTCCGCCAATTATTAAGAACCAAATATGATGCCCAAGATCTAAAAGCGTTTATGGTCTTGCAGAAAGCAGTGATTTCGGGAGCAGTTCGGCAGGAATCTCGGGAACTACATGAGCAATCACTCGCCGTTGCGTCCTAACCTTCAATAAACATCAAGAGGACAGGGAAGCAATTGCTTCTGCCTATCCTCTCGTATGTACTATTCAGGCAAGCTTAAGACGCGATCGCTTCCGCTGTTCTGGGCAGTAATCCTGGTGTTTGGGCAGGTGGTTCTTCTGAATGTTGGAGCAAGAAGACCAGCAGAGGATTACTTTGAAATTCACGGCGGAGCATTTTGATCAGTTCCCGTTCGATCTGATAGCGTAAGCCATCCCAATCGACTTCTGGGCGATCGTCACCAAACGAACGGGCATAGTCTGCCCAGCGATCACGCAATACCACAGCGATCGTTTCTTGAGTTTTTTCCTGGAAGCGAGCCGGATCTAAGGAAGATACGACCCCGCGTAGATGCACTTGCGGTTTCGTTAATAGCGTCCCGGCCCAATCCAGAGTGGCGGCGACCGTAACAACCCCGTCCTCAGCCAGTTGTTGCCGTTCCTTCAACACGCGATCGTTGACGACACCAGAACGAGAAGCATCGACCAATTCAATGCCTGAAGGCACTTTACCGGCAGTGCGGATGCTGGTCGAGGTTAGTTCCACCACATCCCCATTGTCAATAATCACCATATTCTCGGCTGGGATCCCCATACTCTGAGCCGTCTGGGCATGTTTTACCAGCATCCGGTGTTCACCATGCACGGGCAGGAAAAACTGGGGCCGAGTTAACCCAATCATCAGCTTTTGATCTTCCTGACAGCCGTGACCTGAGACGTGAATTCCTTGCTCCCGTCCATAGATCACCTTAGCACCCTGCATCATCAACTTATCGATCGTGTTGACCACTGCGATCGTGTTGCCCGGAATGGGGTTAGCCGAAAAGACGACCGTATCTCCCGGACGAATTTTGATTTGGCGATGTTCGCTATTGGCAATCCGGGTCAAGGCCGACAACGGCTCTCCCTGTGATCCCGTCGTCAGAATTAAAACTTTATTCTCCGGTAGTTTATGAATGGCATTGAGAGGTTGGAGTAGTTCATCTTCACACTTGACGTACCCCAGGTTGCGGGCATGGGCAATCACATTCAGCATAGAACGGCCCAACACCGACACAACTCGATCGTGTTTCTTCGCTAACTCCAGCACCATGTTTAACCGATGCACGGATGAAGCGAAAGTCGTCACTAATAAGCGTCCCTTGGCCTGACCAAAGACGCGATCGAGATTGGGATATACCGAGCGTTCGGAAGGAGTAAAACCAGGAAGTTCTGAATTCGTGGAGTCACTAATTAAACAATGAACACCCTGTTCGCCATACTCGGCCAAGCGTTGGAAGTCAAAGACTTCCCCATCTACAGGCGTATGGTCAATCTTAAAGTCGCCGGTATGAATCACCACTCCTACAGGAGTACGAATGGCGACGGTAAAGCTATCCGCGATCGAGTGAGTATTGCGGATAAATTCCACAAAAAAGGAGGTGCCAATTCGTACAATATCGCGCGGTCGTACCGTTCTTAGTTCTGTGCGATCGGCCACTCCCGCCTCTTCCAGCTTGCCTTCCAGCAAGGCCATCGCTAAGCGCGGCCCATAGATTACAGGAATATCAAACTGCTTTAAGTGAAAGGGAATGCCACCAATATGATCTTCATGGCCATGCGTGACAATCATGCCTTTAATTTTGTGGCGATTGTCTCGCAGATAGGTCATATCCGGTAACACAATATTTACCCCATGCATCCCATCGGTGGGGAAGGCTAGCCCAGCATCGAGTAAAACAATTTCATCGTTGATTTCAAAGACACAGGTATTTTTACCAATTTCGTGTAGCCCGCCTAGGGGAATAATCTTTAGTGTCGGTACAGAATTCGATTGGGTCATGAGTTATTTCAGTCGAAAGGTTTAGAGAACGAGAGAACGATTAGTCAAATCGTGAATTAGAGAACTAAGACAGGGTGGATCGGGTGGTTGCCATTCGTCGTTTACCGAATTGCAACTAAAGGCAGATGGCTAATAGCAAAGGCTAGTAGCGGATTGAAGATCACCCAAACGAGATATTCAATTGTCAGAAAGCCTTGAGATTAACCAGCCTGACGGGT
>DATNPU010000148.1:0-4865 GCA_036703105.1 Microcoleaceae cyanobacterium | reverse complement strand
TGGATTATCCAGTTGAATTGCGATCGCAATTGGAATTAAGACCAAGGCTGTAATCAGTAGCCCGGCGATCGCTCCAAGAATATCCAGGCATCGTTTTGTCTTACTACTAATAGAAGGGTGTACTGCCAAGATTCGGTCAACATCGGGGGGAATCCGCAGTAATGAGGGCTGAATTGAAGTCATAGTCTTGCCGAGTCTCTGATGCAGTTTACAACCGTGTTCGGGAGCAATCATCCAGCAGGGAAACCCCAGTTAGGGTGGTAAAGCCAATATCCGGCCTTGATGCTTAGCTATGATGACTGTTCCAGAATTATGCAAAGTTAAGGTCGATGCCCCAGAAAACTGGACAGTCTACAGGGATGGGTGAATGGCGTATAAAGTTCTATGCAGCCACCGTAAACCTGAACTGATTCTCGTGCCAGCTAGGTATGCATGTGCTGTTACACCCGAAATCCATACTTAACCTATTTGGCAGATGCTCCGGCAATAAAACAACCGTCGTCGGATAGATCCTGATAGCATCAGAGGGGTTGGGAAGTGAGGGGAGAGAGAACTGATGCATATCCACCCTGATTGGGCTTCTCTAGAATTCTGCCAGGGCTAGAAGAGAAGGAGCGAGTTGAGGTAGATGTCTCTTGTTGTGCCATCTGCTGGCAGAATGTGCCAATAGTTTTCTGCTTGCTTCGCAAAGTCTTAATCAAACTTCCGTAAATCCCTTGAAGCGATAGACACGGCTTTATTGCAAGCACATTGTTTCGGTAAGGTGGAGAATCTACAGGTTTGTTTCTAAACCTAAAAATAGCTGAATACTCTTTACCGTCGATCGCACGGCATATCCGCTGGTATAGTCTTGATTCAAAGGTAGGCGTTCTGCCGAACTGAGAAATAATACAGCTCGGTATAGTTGTCGTTTCTTCACCTGTTTTTCTTCTATTTCAATTGTCAAAACGGTGTTTAACGGTCGCTCGATCGTCGATCGCACCCCAAACCAATTTTTCCGTTCTAATACGACTTTCTTCAAGCTTTTATAAAACGTACACGTCACCATCGGGTTAATACCGACTATCACGATGCCCCCGATTAACCCGGCTATTCCCAGTAGACTCAGGAGATTGGTCGAATTACGGCTAGTCTGATGAACGGTTAGCGTCGTTTGCTTGGGAGTACTGATAAATTGATTGATCTGGTCGGCGGTGGCTTGCTGCGCCGCATATCCACCATCTGCATTCGATAGGAAGGAAACTTGGGCTGTCTCCGTACTAATCATGACCCGATAGGTTGGGCCGCCGCGACCTCCTGATCGTCGGATTACCGTCGCCCCACCTGGGTTATATAGCTGCTGAGTTTGTGATCTACCAATCCAGGTACTTTGTTTCAGCTCACAACTCGTTTGGGTTGACGCCAACCGTTTACATGTGAAATACAGTGAGACAGTTTGGAAACCAATCAGATAAATCAGCAATCCGACACTACCGATCGCCAGCAATACCCCAGTTGTCCACAAAGGCACCGGACGATGTTGCAGAGTTAACCGTGTGGCCGTTTGTTCGATCACTTTCATCGCTGGTTCTGGCAGGAGGGAACCACGATTCTAGCCGCTTTAGCCACGATCGTGGAAAACGGCTCTACCGTCCTGACAGATCCCCACTGCTGGTCAGCGCCGTAGATTGGTAAGTGATCCCCGCTTGTTTGAACCGATTCAGGGCTTCGCCTAAGCGATCGCAATCGGCAATCAAGCTGACCCGCACATAGCCTTCTCCACCAGCCCCAAAGGCATTCCCTGGAGTCACAACCACGCCAGTTTGTTGCAATACCGACATAGCAAAATCGGTCGAACCAACACCAGGGGGGCAAGGCACCCAGAGATACATCGTGGCTCGTGTCTTCGGTACAGTCCAACCGAGTTCTGCCAACCCCTCAATTAAAAAGTCTCGTCGAGTCCGATACCGGGCCTGAACTTCATGCAAATAGACATCTGGTAATTGCAAAGCCGTTTCCGCCGCCGTTTGCAATGCGGCAAAAATGCCATAGTCCAGATTTGTCTTTAGAGTGCGTAAGCCTTGGACAATGTGGCGATTCCCAACGACAAAGCCAACTCGCCACCCGGCCATATTGTAGGTTTTTGATAGGGTATGGAATTCCACCCCAATGTCTTTGGCTCCTGGGATTTCTAGCAAACTCGTCGGTTGATAGCCATCAAATGCCAATTCGGCATAACACAAATCATGCACCAGCAAAATTTCGTAGTGCCGAGCAAACGCGACCACCTCTTCAAAAAACTCTCTAGGAGCTGTGGCTGCTGTAGGATTGCTGGGATAGTTGAAATACAGGATTTTGGCTTGTTCCGCGATCGCATCCGGAATAGCCGCTAAATCAATTAGCCAATCATTTTCTGGCTTTAAGATCAATTGGTGAATCTTACCACCCGCAATTAACGGCCCCCGAAAATGGGCCGGATAGGCAGGGCTAGGAACTAATACCGTATCCCCCGGATTAACGTAAGCGAGTGCAAGGTGCGTTAATCCTTCCTTCGATCCTAATAGGGGTAAGGCTTCGCCATCTGGATCAAGTTCGACATTGTAGCGACGGTTGTACCAGTCCGTAATGGTGCGGCGGAAGCTGGCTGTGCCTTCAAAGGGAGGATATCCGTGATTAGCCGGGTTTTGTAATGCCGCGATCGCCGCTTCCACAACGGGTTGGGGAGTGGCACCATCAGGGTTGCCCATGCCTAGATCAATCAAATCTAATCCCTGTTCGCGGGCGCGCAGCTTCAGTTCATCTAATCGGGCAAATACATAGGGAGGCAACGAGCCGAGGCGATCGGCGGGGCTGATCCAATCCAGTTTCATTCCGACACCTCGCTGGTAGACGTATGAGAGAGCAGGGAAGTCGGCGCCGCAGGTCGGAGCGGTGGCGGCGCCGTTGTTGATACCATAGCGGCCATCAATTGCGAGGGATCAACGGGAAAGGGTAACCGATGAATGTCTGAATTTGGATGGCAAGCGACTTCAGCGGCATGACGCAGCTCAGCGATCGAGATCTTACCTAGTCCTAAGTCATCCAGGGTTTGTGGCAACCCAATTTCGCTATAGAACTTGAGCAATTGTTGACGGGCCGTGGCGGCTAACTGATTCCCTTGCACCAGTTCCTCTAACCGCAACTGCACCAGAATTCCAAAGGCGACCTTTTCGCCGTGGAGCATGTCATGGCTAGCGGGTAAATGGGTCAAACCATTATGAACGGCGTGAGCCGCGACAGTCCGACATTGCGCTCCGCCTAAGCCACCGATTACCCCGGCCAGTAATACCGTGGCATCTACAACTTCCTGCCAGGTTTCTCCCCCGGGTGACTCTAGAGCCGCGATCGATTTTTGCAACAAAATATCTCGTAAGACGCGGGCCTGCTGGACGGCAGCAATCATCAAGGTTTGCTGGGAATGTCCACTACTAACTGAGGCTTCATACCACTTCGCGATCGCGTCGCCAATCCCAGCGACCAACGTGCGTTGGGGAGCAGTTTTTACCAGGTCATAATCTAAAATTAGCAAATCTGGACACCGAGGCAGCCCGACATCATATAAAAAGGCCCCTTGCTCGGAATACACATTCGAGAGGGCGGTCCAGGCGGCACAGGTAGCGGCGGAAGTGGGGATCGTCACAACGGGCAGTTGGCGCTGATAGCCTAACAGTTTGGCCGCATCTAAGGCCTTACCACCCCCGATTCCAACAATCACATCTGCTTCATGGGCAGTGGCCGCTTGATGCATTACGGCTAACGCTGCTTCACTACAGTCGGGATGATAAGACACCTGAGCGGATTGCAGCGCTTGGGATTCTAGCTCAGGCTGAAGCAGTGGTTGGACGAGAGATAGAGTCTGATCACCACCTACCAGTAACGGGCGCTGTCCTAGACGGGCGATCGCTGCCCCTACCTGAGTCAAGATGCCACTGCCCCGGATTACCTGAGCAGGAGCAATCATAAGGGAGGGCAAGGTATAAGAGGTCATAGGCAGAGGCAGAAATCGTGAGTAGCAATAAGTAAATGGAGAGGGCGGGTGTGTTACGGTCAACAACTGGTGTCAAAAGACACACCCATCGTCATCTTACAGACTAACTTGTAACTTTCGGTAACTGAGCCAACCGATCGCGGAAAATCGTGATTTTCATCTGGCCATCTTCCCGGTTATATAAAGACCGTTCGGCCTGGCCCAGATAAATCGGTTGAGATACTCCCGTAGCCGGATGTAGCACAGTGCGGGCGCGGATTACCATCTTATCGCGTCCTTGGGACAACCGCCCGGATGAAAACAGATCGGCGGCGGCCTGCTGCAACGTGGCATTCAGTTCCGTTTCGGTAATTTGCGGCGGCACGGCAATTACGGTTTCCGATGCTCCAGTATCGTAAACCAGAGAAAACCGGACGGCCCCAGGAATCTCTGGGCGGGTATAGAGTCCCAGACTCAAGGCAAACAGGCCAGCTGTCAGCACTCCCATAAAGCCTGTCACGCCCACCAAGCGGAAGCGGAAGCCCCATTTCAAGAACCAGGCTAATCCAGCGACCGCAGCACAAAATAAAGTGAAATAGCCCGACCATTGGGCAAAGGTGAGTAATTGATTAGGAGACATGGATATCCAACGTCAATGGCAGTGGGCACAGAATCTTATTCAAATAACCAGGCTTTCACTCGTTCCAGGCTTTTCCAATCCGGTTTACGAGTTAATCCATCCTCCAGGTTCTGCTGGACTTCCTCCCGGTACTCGGCGATCGCCATGATCAACTGTTGAGCCACTTCGATATGAGAACGAACGCCTTTTTTCCCAGTGTCCAACATGGCGATCGCTAAATTTACCCGAGCTTGGGGATCT
>DATNPU010000089.1:0-4762 GCA_036703105.1 Microcoleaceae cyanobacterium | reverse complement strand
GGTGGCACCGTCAAAGTCGAGCGTATCTTCAAATTTGCGAATTTCTTCATCGGTAAGAATTTCTCGCAGCCAGCTAAAAAAGGTTTCGCGATCGGTTTCGGGCCAATCCGTCGGATCAATTTCTCCCCGATTGCGATACCGAGGCACTTCTCCAACTCCCAGGTGCACATCGGAATACCCTTTGTCATAAGCAGTTCGCACCAGTTCGGCTAAAGTCGGTGAACCGTTTGTGGGGCCTCCACTGCGACGAGGGGGGGCAGGAGGCGCGGCGGGACGATGGCCGGGGGCGGGTGGAGCGTTAGGGGCAGGAGGTGGAGCCGAAACCATGGTGGGTGCAGCGGCGGGCGGAGCCTGGGTCGATATCATCGTTGGTGTACCGGCTCCCGGTGCATGGGAGGATATCATAGTAGGCGGCGATGACGAGGCAGACAGAGGAGATGTCATTTGCTGAGTTGCCGCCACCGTTGCCCCGCTATTGGCCGCCGTATATCTAGGCGGTGGGGGGGCAGGAGGCACACGCGGTGGAGGTGGGGGGGAGCCAGGCGGACGCTGCGATTCTGTCATGGTTATTTCTCCACGAAAGCTTTTAGAGGCAAGAACAGTAGGATGTCTGCAAAAGACCTGCGCCAGTTATGAAGCAGCAACAGTAAATTAGCTAAGGAAGAGGTTGCGATGTATAGTGCCAATCAGCTACTAAATATCTCAAGCTAAACTACAATCACCCAGCTTATTTTCACTAAAGATAGCAGATGTCTTTACAGTGTAGAGTTTTCCCTAAATCCTGCTAGTTCTATCAGATCAATGTTTGCGGCATAAATCTGGTTGAAAAAGATATTGTTAAAAAATATAAAAACTAATCAAAGAAAATTTAGCTTAGGTAAGCGACTGCAATTTCAGTTTTATTAGGAGTGATAACTAGTGAGTCAGTCAGATACTTGGTACATTGTGAAGCAGCCGAATGGTCAATGTACCATTCAGCCACAAAGCCAATTGCAACAGCAATCTGCTGCTCAGGTAGAGGAACAGTGGGGACCGTATACCTCTGAACAGGAGGCGATCGCTCGCCGAGTCGGATTGATTCGGTCAGGTAAGTGTTTACCGGCCTAAAACATCAGCGGCATTACTGCGGCTGGCTTTCTTGAACAACAACCGGCTGATTTTTAAGTTGGGCTCTGGGTGCTTGCTGGGTTTTCGCAATCTGCTGGTTTAACACTTCCAACGCTTTAGCGTATTGAGGATCGGCAGGTGTACCAATGCGATCGCGATCGCCACTTAACGCTTTACGCTGTTCATCGGTCAGTTTAACTTCAACATCGGGATCAATTCCGTGTTTGTTAATATCCCGACCGTTGGGAGTTAGATATTTCGCGATCGTCACGGCTAAGCCAGAACCATCCGGCAATCCCCGCACTGACTGCACTAAGCCTTTACCAAAGGTCTTCGTTCCCACCAACACAGCCCGCTTATTATCCTGTAATGCACCGGACAGAATTTCGCTAGCACTGGCCGAACCGCCATCTACTAGGACTACCAAGGGCTTATTAGTAAGAGCACGTCCTTCTGATTGGGCCCGGCTTTGTTCGCCTTGACGATTGACCGTAGACACGATCGCACCGCTCTTTAACCACATGCGAGCAATATCAATACTGGTATCTAACAAGCCACCCGGATTAGAGCGCAGATCGAGAATATACCCGGCTACGTTTTGTTTTTCCAGGCTGTCGATCGCTTTCCGCATATCGGCGGGAGCATTGGCACTAAACTGCACTAGGCGAATGTAGCCGATCCCACCACTCGGATTTTGCCGATAGCTAGAGCGAACTGGATGAATTTCGATCCGCGCCCGCTTAATCGTGAAATCCATCGACTGGTTGCCGCGCAGAACCGATAACTTCACTTTGGTATTGACGGGGCCACGAATCAAGGTGACCGCTTTATTGACATCCATTCCTTCCGTACTGATGCCATCAATACTTGTGATAATGTCTTTAGCTAAAATTCCAGCGGAGAAGGCAGGAGAGTCTTCGATCGGGGCGATAACGGTCAGCTTTTTCGTTTTTTCATCGGCAGCTAATTGAATTCCTACCCCCGTCAGTTCACCCGAGGTATCAATTTGCATACTCTTAAACTCATCCGGATCCATGAAGCGAGTGTAGGGATCATTCAGTTGCTTCAGCATCTCCCGGATGGCTTTGTAAGCCTCTTCACGGTTAGTGTAAGAGCGATTCAGGTATTGTTTCCGTAGTCCCTTCCAGTCTTTTTGGTTGAAGGTGCCATCGACATAATTGCGATCGACGATTTGCCACACTTCATCAACTAATTCTTTAGGACTCTGGCGGAATAACGCTTGCAGTGACAGCATCGACATTGGCTGCAAAGAACCATCGCTGGCTGTGACTTCTCCAGAACTCTCACGCAAAAAGGCTTGCCCCTTATATAAATGGAGTCCTGCGGCTGTAACGGTCACAGAAGTGACAGCAACGGCTGCTGCCCCAAGAACAAGCCCACGTTTTTTAATGACCATGATCGTGAATGCTGAGAGTGACTGTGGAGGTTATGCCCAATCTAGCACAGGCGGTGGTGGGCAATCAGATGTTCATTATTCCTTTCAGCGTTTCGTGATTGCCTCAGGATTAATCCTAAAAAAGGACGTGGCAAAACGTCCCTTCACTGGATGCAAGTTAATCAACTGGCTCAATCTCTACTTGGGATCAACCCAGCGGCCGTCGGACTTAATCAAGTTAATTAATTCCTGAACTCCTTCTGCTTCCGGCACTCGCTTAATCTCCTCCCGACCGCGATACAGGGAGATATAACCAGCCTGTTTCCCGACATAGCCGTAGTCTGCATCGGCCATTTCTCCAGGGCCATTCACAATACAGCCCATGACCGCAATATTCAGCCCGGTCAAATGGTTTGTCGCTTCCCGGACTTTATGTAACACCTCTTCCAGATTAAACAGAGTGCGACCACAGGACGGACAGGCAACATACTCGACCATCGTGCGTCGGAGTCCCAACGCTTGCAAAATGCTATAGCAAACAGGAATTTCTTTTTCTGGGGCTTCCGTCAGAGAAACCCGGATGGTATCGCCAATCCCTTCGGCCAGGAGTGTGCCAATCCCAGCGGTTGATTTAATCCGACCGTATTCACCATCACCCGCTTCGGTGACACCTAAATGTAAGGGGTAGTCCATGCCCAGTTCATCCATACGCTGCACCATCAGGCGATTTGCCGCGATCATGACTGGCACTCGAGACGCCTTGAGCGAAATCTCCAAATTATAGAAATTAAAGGATTCACACATACGGATGAATTCTAGTGCCGATTCCACCATCCCTTCTGGGGTATCGCCATAGGTAAACAGCATCCGTTCTGCTAGAGAGCCATGATTGACCCCAATCCGCATCGATTTACCTTGATCCCGTAGCGATACAACGAGGGGTTCTAAGGTTTCCCGGATTTTTTCGCCGATATCATCAAACTCTGTTTTCGTGTATTCAGTCCGGTTCGGGTTGGGTTTTTCAAACACGTATAACCCTGGATTAATTCGGACATTGTCTACATAGTTCGCTACTTCCAGGGCAATTTTCATGCCATTGTGATGCACATCAGCGACGAGCGGCACCGGTAGATAGGTTTTATGCAGCCGATCGCGAATTTCTTCCATCGCTTTGGCATGGGCCATGCTAGGAACTGTAACCCGAACAATTTCACAGCCAATTTCATGCAATCGGCGAATTGCTGCCACAGAGCCTTCAATATCCAGCGTGTCCTCGTTAATCATGGACTGAACCGCCACCGGATGACTGCCACCGATCGTGATGCTACCCACCGGAACTGGACGGGTTTTGCGGCGAGGAATCGAGGTATCAGTAGAGTACCGAGGGGTGGTAGGAGAAGGGGGACTAGGCAGCGTTTGCATACGTGATGGTTAATTTCTGTCGCAAGAATTGGCGATGAACAATTCCAGTCAAGTCGATCGCAATCAGTAAATCACGAGCGGCGAATTGCTAATACCTTCAGATTGCCATAGAAGGGTTAAATTTTGACGATCATTTAGAGGTTGCTGCGCAAATTTGCTAAGTACGGAGCCTATTTTTTGGGCTGGGATACATTTGACACCAAACTTTAACTTTGCGACTAAAATTAATGCAACGGGTGAATTAAGAACGGGTGATCTAGTCTGGGATGTGAGGTCGCTATGAATATCTTCCGTCGCGTTTGGGACACGTTGGGGTTTGGGGAACAGTTTGACGGTGCCGATTACGAGTATGAGTACGATGAGGCAGATTACTCCCCAGATGATGCCTTGCAGGATGAGATGATGCTGAATCGAGAGCGATCAGCAGCGCCAGCGAATGCGCCTCCCAGCAATGTGATTGGCATGCCCAACCGGAGCGGGGGACGATCGGAAATGGTGTTGTTACAACCGCGATCGTTTGAAGAAATGCCCCAGGTGGTGACGTTGCTGCGAGAGCGGAAGTCGGTGATCGTCAATCTGATTTTAATGGATCCCGATCAGGCCCAGCGGAGTGTTGATTTCGTGGCAGGCGGTGTTTACGCGATCGATGGTCATCAGGAACGCCTAGGAGAGAATATCTTCCTATTCACGCCCAGTGTTGTCCAGATCTCTTCCTACTCACCAGCAGCAGTCGCTCCTCCGGTGCGTGTCCCAATCCCGCCACAACCGTCTATTTCACCGACGATTACCACATCAATGGCTCACCCATCTGAAGGGCACTATCGGGCGCAGTAGGGC
>DATNPU010000088.1:0-5146 GCA_036703105.1 Microcoleaceae cyanobacterium | reverse complement strand
ATATTAGTAGGTGCGATCGGGCTCGGTGGTGGAGGTGCCATCGGTCGCCGGGTGGTAGTGGCTTTGGGAACTTGCTGCGTTGGCGCTTCTCCCGTGAAGCCAGTGGCAATCACCGTGATCCGAAGTTCTCCCTGGAGACGTTCGTCAATCACCGCCCCAAAGATAATGTTGGCATTGGGATCAACTACTTCATAGATGATCTCGGCCGCCGAATTCACCTCGTGCAGGGTTAAATCGGTGCCGCCAGTAATGTTAAAGACAACCCCCCTCGCGCCTTCGATCGAGGACTCCAGTAAGGGTGAAGAAATTGACGCTACTGCCGCCTCTCTAGCTCTGGATTTACCAGTACCAACGCCAATGCCCATGAGAGCAGAACCCGCATCTGCCATGATGGCCCGCACATCGGCAAAGTCTACGTTGACTAAGCCCGGAATCGTAATGATATCGGAAATCCCCTGTACCCCTTGCCGCAGGATGTCATCAGCGACCCGAAAAGCTTCTTGTACCGGGGTTTGCTCGGAAATAACCGATAGCAATTTGTCGTTAGGAATGATGATTAAGGTATCAACGCGGCTTTGTAAAGCGGCTACACCTTCCTCGGCTTGGCTGGTACGGCGGCGGCCTTCAAACATAAAGGGCCGGGTGACAACTCCAACCGTCAGCGCTCCTAATTCTTTAGCGACCTCAGCCACGATCGGAGCGGCACCTGTGCCTGTACCCCCGCCCATGCCAGCGGTAATAAAAACCAAGTCAGAGCCTTCTAGCGCTGCAGCAATTTCGTCGCGCGATTCTTCGGCGGCTTTCTGCCCGATCGCTGGATTGCCGCCTGCCCCTAATCCACGCGTGAGCTTTTGACCCATCTGAAGCCGTTTGGGGGCAGCTGATTGGCTCAGGGCTTGAGCATCAGTATTAATTGACCAGAACTCAACGCCTAGGAGATCACTGGCAATCATTCGATTGACCGCATTTCCGCCGCCACCGCCTACACCAATGACTTTAATTTTGGCAATGCTACCTGGCACGATATCACTACTCCTAGATTCTTCTCCAGGCATACCTTTCACCTTGGAAGACGAGTTCACATGTAAGCTGGAATTGCTAAAGGGATTGGACGCTTCAGTCGCCAGCGAAAAGGTTGGTTGTCCATCTGGGCCGGAGCTTTCTTGCGTATGCCCGAGATTGTTATTAAGTGTCATTGGAATAGAAGCCAATTTACTATCAAATGTCATTTGAACGAATGGTTACAAACAACTTTTTGGTGCTGAACGACTTTGATCAACTATAGGGTAAGTTGTTTGAAAAACCAACGATCGTAGGGAATTCACTACTTCTAGGCAACTAAGGATTGCCACGCTAAACAGGGTTTTTGATGCAACTAGTTTGTCATTGATTTTGTCCTATTGGTTAAGAAATCTTCACTCAGAGGAGTCGGATGAACTGGGCTCTTTGCTGTTGACCATCTGGAGGATGGGAGAGTCGGGGTTTCTCAGGTCAATATAGGTAATTTGGCTAGGGTTGATTTGATTGGGCAGCTGCCGCATGCGATCGAGCGTTTTAATCTGATAAGCCAGTTGAGAACCAGGTGGGCCAAGATGAACCGTGCCTAGCTCCGTTTTCAGAATGATATTAGCCGGATTCTGGCAATCAATCTCAGAGATTTTTACCGGGCTGCGGCTGACCTCCCGATACAGCTTAGACCAGAACGATCGGTAATGCTCTTGACGACCAATTATTTTTAGGGTTGGTAGTTTGACTGACCGATCAACGGACGTATAGTTCTCTAACGGTATCCACCACCCCGTTTCATCAATGAGGCCAACTTGAGTAGACGCATCGCCCTGACCAGATTTAGAGTTAGATGGCTTGGCGTTGGGAGCGGGTAACGCGATCGCCACAGGATAACGTTCTCTAATTTGAATACTGAGACTAGGTGGAAATAATTGCCGACTGACGATTACATCAGAGATGGGCGCTTTAGCTTTTAGCTCTTGAGCAATTTTTTGGGGTTCTAGCCGAAATAGCGATTGAGGGTAAGTAATAGGTAGAAGCGATCGAATGCGCTGAACCGGAATGAACCGATTGCCCTCTACTTTAATCTGATCTGCTTGGCGAATCAGCCAGAAGGGTTGGGTGGAAAGCCAAATTAGCCCTCCTGCTAACCCACAGACTGCTAGCACCCTCCAGATGCGTTGGAATAATTTGGCACGTCGCTGCCGACGTAACTTTTGCCGTCGTTGAACCAATTCTGTTTGTGAGACGGGTGCAATACTACTGGTCATCCAGCCTTCTCAATCATTGGGATCGGGGTATCAATGAATTAGCTTCCTACCATACCGATTTTCCGCCAGTTATTCTAGTCAGATTTAAGGTTTATTTGACTTGATCTACTGTCTGACGTTGGCTGTTTCAGGAACCTGAATCAGGATTATGACAACCACAACACAGAGGCAACGGCTATATCGCGCCTCTGATTCTTCCCATTTAATCACTCATTCCAATTTCTGCAAGGCTTAATTTAGATCAAAATTGCCAACCCTCAGCGAGTCGCTTCCTGAACTTGGAGAGCGACTCGTTCGCCGAATTCGGGGTCTGTATTCGCTAAGCCTAGAAGTTGTAAATATTCTTGACGGGTTAATCCAGCCTGTTCAATCATGGCCAATGCCTCGGCTTCAATCTCCTTTTCAATCTGTACAGATTCAGATTCTGTCTCTGCTCCCTGCAATTCTCCTTCGCGTCGATCGATCAAGGCGACGACCTGCAAGTAAGCATGAACAAACTGGCTAACTTTAGTTGAAGGAATATTGTCTGGATCAAGCTCGGGATGAATTAACGTCGTGGATTCGATATCCGGTGGGGGGCTATCAATGCTGGAGGGTTGAGCGATCGCCACACTGCCGAAGCTGAGCAGGAACCATCCGAATACCGTGACTAGCAGGTAAAGAACTCCTACTTTAACTTTATGTAATAGGTTGAGCATGGCAGATGATTCCAGACAGCACATTGATTAGCAGCATACAGGGATCGGTGATGCGGAGAACACGGGAGGCTGGCCGATCCCTCAATGACTAACTAGACATCGGTTGTTGATTTAACCCGGTTGCGGTGGGAGAGGCGTCAGGTAAAGGCGGACGGAGAGCGACATAGAGGGCAGCACCCAGAAAGGGTAACAACGAGACGCCCCAGAAGATGCGGCGATCGTGCAGTTGGCGGCGAGCCATATCATCCCCTAACAGGGTGGGAAACAGGAGGCATAGCGCACAAAAATCCAGGCTCATTACATGAATAAACCGGCTAGTTTGCCATTGCTGGATAAAATCAGCCCAATTTCCCTGAGTAATGCCGTAAGCTACTAACCCGATCGCGCCGATGGCTAAACTGATCCCAAACCACCGGGAATCGAAGAACTTGAGCAAGGCCGATTTCTCACCACTAAAGTTGGAGTTGGGGTCTCGGAGAGCGAGATAAGGCAGAAGTGCAAATGCCCCGGTGCCGAATGATCCCAGCATGAATGGCCAAGCTGGTAACCTTTGCATACGGCCATCGGCTAGGAGCAGACAGCCATAGATTAATGGGAACACCCCCAGGATATTGAATAGAGCCACAATCAGGGGATTGATCCCAGCGATCTGTCCAGTAGATAAGCGTTTAATTAACTCAAAGGTATCGGGTTGAGTGGGTGGAGCCAGAAAAACGGCATAGCCGATGAATCCTAGCCAGAACAATCCCAAAATGATCTTTCGTGTCATAGGGTCTTACAAATAGGGCTAACAGCGATCGTAATCAATCACCTCTTTCTTCCTTAGCTTTTATGCATTAGCCTGTAGCTGACCTCTACCGAAAGGAAGTATGAGTAATTCCGATCGTTCACCTCAGTATGGTGTAGTGCTGGTAACGGCTCCTTCAAGAGAACAAGCGGATGCGATCGCCCAAGCCTTAATTGCGGCTAAGTTAGCGGCTTGTGTGAGCTTGCTCCCGGTGCACTCGATTTATACCTGGCAGGGCAAGGTGGAACGAGAGGATGAGTAGCAACTGCTGATTAAAACGGATCTGGCTAAATTTGCGGCGCTAGAAGCGATCGTTCGCCGGAATCATCCCTATGAGGTGCCGGAACTGATTGCTTTACCGATTCTGGCGGGATCATTGCCTTATTTGCAGTGGATCTCGGAGCAGATGGAGTGATGAGGAGAGGGGGACGATGAGATGGAGAAGATGAGATGGAATCGGCAATAAAGAAGGCAGTCCCGGAGGACTGCCAATTATGCATAGAGGAATGTCAAAAGCAGGCTTTAATGCTGCTATCTAAACAGACTTTGAATCAGGTTGCCGTCACTCAAACTCGGTATTGCCAAGTCTAAATTCTACTGCTGTAGCTGGTTGGGCAAGCGGGTTAGGCTAGGAAAACGTAATTTTAAGGCAGGGTGAGGGGCAGTTGCAGGGTAAAGCTGGTTGTTCCATGACCGCTACTCACACTGATGTTTCCTCCCAGGTGTTCGACGAGCCGTTTGACTAAAGCCAGCCCTAACCCTGTACCACCTTGTTTCCAGCGATCGAGCTGGGTAATGCGATAAAACTTCTCGAAAATGTGCTGAAGTTCGCTGGCTGGAATTTCGCTGCCGAAGTTAGTCACCTGAATCTGAATGAGGTTGGTGGTAGAAGTGACTGTGACGACAATCCGTTCACCCGGTGGAGTATATTTGCAGGCATTATGAAGTAGTTCTGCCAGTACCCGTTTTAAGGCATTTAGGTTGGAATCAATCAATGGTAAGACATTGGGTAATTCGATCTGAAGCTGTTGTTGCCGAGCTAAGGCCCGTTCCTGAAATGATTCCAGCAGCGTGGGTAGCCAGAGATCTAAGTCAATCGGTTCGGTCGAGAGTGGCTGGGTACTGGTTTCTAGCCGCTGTAAGTCGAGCAGGTCATTCACCAGGTTGATTTCGCGCTCACACTCATTATTAAGAATTTGCAGGTATTGGCTAATCCGATCATTGAGAATTTCAGTCAGGGTATGAGTTGGATCGGATTGAATCTGGCTAAAGCTCAGTTCTAACATTTGCAGGGCCATTTTCATGTTGGCGACGGGCGATCGCAATTCATGGGAAACGGTACTGAGAAAGTCATCTTTTAATTGATGCAATCGTTCTAGGGC
>DATNPU010000086.1:0-7535 GCA_036703105.1 Microcoleaceae cyanobacterium | reverse complement strand
ATATTGGTTCTTCCTATTTACCAAGTGAACTCGTTGCTGCATTTCTGTGGGCACAGTTCCAACAAGCTGAGCAGATTACTGAACAACGACTAAAACTCTGGCAACGTTATCATAAAGCCTTTGCTGAATTAGAGTTATGCCAAGTTGTCCGCCGTCCTCGTGTTCCCCTTCACTGTCAGCATAACGGTCATATTTATCATTTGCTACTCAACAAGCTTGAGACTCGGACGCAGGTGCTGGCATATTTGAAGGCGCAAGGGATTCAAGCGACTTTTCACTATGTCCCTTTACATAGCTCTCCGGCAGGCCAAAAGTATGGTCGGGTAGCTGGAGATATGAGTGTGACAGAAAATTTAAGCGATCGCATTCTGCGCTTGCCATTGTCTACCAATCTAACAGTGGCAGATATTGATCAGATCATTACCTGTGTTTTGGCTGGGTTAAGTGATCAAAAGCCCTTAAGCTCTAAATCTATGGCAGCTAGAGCTTAAGGGCTAGCAAGTACCTCTAACAACCCTCTAGTCATTGGCAACAAGTTTCAATCACCAGAGCGTTATCGATCGGCTTAAGCCAGAAAGCCTGGGTTCAAACAAATACGCGGTGCTGCAAGCAGGGCATTTGTCGGCGTACCTGTTCCAACCGGGAAGGCTCGATCGCGGCTAGGGCGACTCCAGGCTTATCGCCAGCATCGGCTAAGACGATTCCCCAGGGATCGATAATCATGGCGTGACCATGCGTTTGGCGCAGGGCATAATGTTGTCCAGTTTGGGCAGGCGCGATCACATAACAGGTATTCTCGATCGCCCGAGCTTGCAAGAGAACTTGCCAATGGTCTTTGCCGGTATAAGCTGTGAACGCCGCAGGTACGAATAAAACTTCCGCTCCCATTTGCGACAAATGACGATAGAGTTCTGGGAAGCGCACATCATAGCAAACTGACAACCCAAGATTGCCTAGCTCTTTTGAAGGATATATCGGCGGTAAGCGCATTCCAGCTAATACCGTACTGGACTCTTGATAGGTATTGCCATCAGGGAGATTAACATCAAACAAATGCACTTTCTCGTAGCGGGCCAGTTCGTCACCGTTTGGCCCAATCAGTAGAGCTGTATTATGCACTCTGCCATTGTCTACAGGTTGAGGGAAGCCACCCCCTAGGATGGTGATTTGGAAGCGCTGCGCCATGACTTTCAAAAATTTTTCGCTGGCTTGACCGATCGCCTCTGCTTGGGCCAACTTATCGGCTTCTTCACCCAGAAACGAAAAATTTTCTGGCAAGCAAACAAGTTCGGCTCCCTGGCGTACTGCCAGATCAATTAGTTCTTCTGCCTGCACTAAGTTTTTTTGCAGGTCAGGTAAGCTGGTCATTTGAATGGCAGCCGCCAAATAGGATTTCATACGCTCAACTCAAGATCGTCCAAACAAAAACTACTGAATCAATGATGGATACTAACAGACCGAGGAGCCTCATCTTGCAACTAAGTGGATCTTGCTGCCCCGTGCTCCAGGCTGGTGAAAATCTTGATTCAATTCAACCGTTAACTACCAGATCGAAACCGTACCAGCATAACCTCTTGATGGGGCTTGCGTAGCTATCCTGCTGGAAGTCATAGGATGATATTGGCCACAACTGTCCCCTTTTCACTTCTTATGATGGCAGCTCGCGATCGCAGATGGCTAGGTTAACTACTAACCGGTCAACTTTGCCAACCGGCTCACGGCAAGAAACGGTTACAGGCTGTTGCTATCCAGGATTACCTCATAACATTAAATTTTTTAGCGAGACATTATTTGCCACTCCACCAGTCTGGACAGGTATCGCCATCCTGCCACCCATAGGGATATAGACCGCAAACTAGAAAGGTGCGGGTATCCTGACGATAACCATACGCGACTCCATGATAATGGGCACAGCCCTGGCAGGGTTTAGGCCGAGAAGACGGGGTGCTGGTAAAGCCTAGCTGCGATCGCAGGATATGTTGTTTACTTTGAAGGCGCTGCCAACGGGCATGATCAGCTTTTCTAGCAAAGTAGTGAATCTTGCCAAACGGATACTGAGCCGCATTCATGAGTTTAAGTGTGAGGGGCTATTCTCTAGCCTACCCACAGTTACCGCAATCTTCACGTCACGAGCGAGAGAGATACAAAAGTCTACCTAGACTCGCTGACTTGCCACAGTTTTACGGTGTTGTCAGAACTGCCACTAGCAATAACACCACCATCAGGGCTGATACTGACGGCATTGATTGGATGACTTTCATTCAAAACCGTGTGCAACTCACCAGTATTCAGATTCCAAACCCGGATGGTTTTATCGCTACTACCACTGGCTAGCCGTTTACCATTAGCACTTAAGGCCAGGGAGTTGACGGAATCAGAATGTCCCGAGAGAGTGCGGATGACATCTCCTGTCGCTAAATCCCAAACTTTAATGGTTTTATCTTTGCTACCACTCATCAATGTTTTACTGTCAGGACTAAAGACGATCGCGTTGACTGAATTGAAATGTTTCCCCGCAAAGCTATAAATCTGTTCCCCCGTTTTTAGGTTCCAGAGCTTGACCTGATTGTCTAATCCTCCGCTGGCTAGCAGTTGCCCATTGGGACTAATAGCGACCGATCGAATCATGCCCGCCAGGTTGGGAAAAATGCGTAAAGTTTCGCCAGTGGTCAACTTCCATAACCGAACTGTCCGATCTTCACTGCCACTGACTAACCATTGTCCATCCGTATGAACAGCGACTGAATTGACATCCCGTGAGTGCCCTGTTAAAGTGCGGAGCAACTTACCACTAGAGACCTGCCAGACTCTGACCGTATCGTCATCACTAGCACTGATCAGTAGTTGGCTATCAGGGCTAAAGGTGAGGGAATTGATAGCCTTGGTATGCCCCGTCAGAGTAGTGATCAATTCACCCGTAGCCAGGTTCCATAGCTTGATCACATCGTCTAATCCTCCACTGGCCACCATTTGATGATCAGGACTAATCGTGACTGCCATGATCCAGCGGGTATGCCCGATCAGCGTATGTAAACAGCGCCGATCCTGAATGGCCGGTATGGGGGGTTTGGAGGGTGGGCTAGCAGGGCCTGTGCCGGAAGCATTAGGAGTACCCGAGACACGAGGTGCTGAAACCCCTGGCCCAGATGGTGGAATGGGTGGCCTAGATGGCGGGGGAGCTGGAGGTCGGGAAGGAGGATGGGTGGAGTGATGTGATGAGGGGGGATAAAAGGTGGGAGGACTTGCCGTAACTCCACTAAACATGCTGGGATTAGTAGTGGCTGGGGGACGGGAAAGGGCTTGCCGCAGGTCTCGCATCACCGCATCGGCAGACTGATAGCGTTCACTCACCAAATCCTTTAGCATTTTGTCGAGAATCTGGGCGATCGGCTCACTGATCTTGCCACCCCGTTCCTGCAATCGTTCTCGCCAGAGCCAGCGTCCTCCCAGTGGATCGTAGAGATCATCTGGCTTGGTCTGAGTCATTAAGAAAATACAGGTGGCTCCCAGACTATAGATATCACTAGCCGGAAAAGCCCGACCACTGCGGATTTGTTCCATCGGAGCATAGCCTTCGGTCCCAATCTTTGTGCCGGGAAGCGAAGCGGTGGCAGTAGATAGAAGTTTAGCAACCCCGAAATCAATCAGAACTAGTTTATTGTCGGCTTTGCGACGAATGACATTAGAGGGGGTAATGTCGCGATGAATCACCTGATGATCATGAACGAACTTGAGGACAGGCAACACCCCAACCAGCACTTCGCGAATCCGTTGTTCGCTAAAACTACCTTGATATAACAGTTCCTGAAGTAATGTCTGACCTTCGATAAATTGCTGCACCAGGTAAAGGCGTTGTTCCTGTTCAAAATATGCGAGCAAGGTAGGAATTTGAGGATGCTCTCCCAGTTCATGCAACCGCACGGCTTCTTGCTCAAACAGTTGGACGGCCTTCTCGATCGACTTGGAGCCACCTTGAACCTGAGGCGAAAACTGTTTAATCACACAGCGACTTTTTAACCGATCTTCATCTAAGGCTAAGTACGTCTTACCAAATCCACCCTGCCCGATCGGGCGTACAACCCGATAACGTCCGCGAAGCATGGGAATCAGTTTAGCTCCACAGTGGAGACAAAACTCAGCATCATCAGGATTCTGGGGCTGCTGGCAATCAGGATTTAAACAACAGGTCATACACACGCACCCAGGTGACGTATACTCCATTTTCACCCTGTTCTGGGTTAAGACGGACAGGTTAGCTAAGGATCGGGCAGCGAGGCTTCCAGTCAAGCAACTGGATTGCTGGGCAGTATCTCATCATACTCTTGCAGAAGGGATGACGGGCAGCTGATCGCGCAACAGCATTTCAGCAGATTGTGACAGTTGATGAACAGTAACACCGGATAAACACTGTTAAGAGTGGGTATCGGATATTACTGAGGATCGTGTTTACACGTGGGCAAAGTTTATAAATCTATCAAGAAAATGAAAAGAAAGCTTTCAGTTTAAGGAAAATTTCAGCAATTTACCGGACTAAATCTGTTAGCGTGGCTCACTCTTCTTGATAGGATAACTAGATAAATTAAAGTCACCCCCCTAAAGGGTGATTTTTCCGGGGTGTTTCTCAGCAAATAGGCAATGTTACTAGTTACACTACTACTGATTAGTTCAACCATTACTGTTTACTACCTGTTAACCTATCAGCTTCATTAAGCGTTGAAAGGCGGAAATTTCAGGTTTGATGCTAGCCAATAGATAAGGGCGAGGCCCTTACAGATTAGCCAACCTCAAGGGTTATAATCTGGTAGACCTCGCCTGTATAGATTCGGTGCTTAGATTTGGCCGAACCGACTGACTTAGATGCGATCGTTCCGGCGTTGGTCAGGTTCCTCTAACACGGGATTACCATCTTTATTAATATCCAGGCGTTCCCGACGCAGGGTTTCTTCCGCATCTACGGTTTCCCGATCGACTTCCTTCCGTACCCGAACTTCTTCGCGCACAAAGGCTTCCTTCCGAATGTCAGGCGTCTCTTCATAGACTTCGACGCGGGCGACTTCCCCTTCATGAAAGGCATGGGCATCCGGAGATACTCGAGTTGCAGCATCGCTCGGCGTAGTACGTTCAATCACCACCCGTTCGCGCTCGATCGGTACAGAGACATGAGCGGTTTCGGTTTCGACCCGCTTACCCACTGCAACCTCACCTGTTTTCTGCCGAGTTTTGTTGGCAATGAGCCGTTCTTCATACAACCGGAGGGTTTGATGATCATGCTCGTTCAGGTTGTACAGATTAGCGTCGTAATCGTAACGATAGGAGTCACGATCGTAGGCCGTCATGGGTCGATCGTGGGCAGTAGCAGAGCTATCCACGGGGGTAGCGCCCAAAGCAGTGGAGCTATCTAATGCGGCCGACTGATCTACAGCTGTGGAGCGATTCATCCGAGAATTGGCCAGAGGACGATAGACACCACGTACCCGTTCTTCCTGGTCATAGTCAATAGTCATATCCTCCCGGTACTCGGGCAGATCTTCAACTTGAGTTCGGGTTAGACCTTCCGTGTAAACGCGATGTTCGCGATCGTCAATCCGAGCTAAGCCGATCGGCAGTAGCACTTTCTTACCAAAGATCCATACACCGGTATTGATCACTAGGTAGCGGAATTTACCCTGATCATCTACAAGCAGATCATCGATCGAGCCGACCTTGTCGTTACCCGCATAGAGGTCATAGGAGAGGACATCGTTTTTATTATCTGTACCGCTACGATAATCCGGGTCAAAGTCTTTGATTTTGTAAAGTGGCATATTTAGTTTCTCCCTTAAAGGTCACATTTCCTTATAAGGCTATAAATCTATTCATCAGGCTGAATCAGTCTGATGCTTGATTCATGGCTCTCTCAAAAGAGTGACTTGCTGAGAAGGGAAACTATTGCGGCGGGTATTCTAGAGCGATCGTGCCTAGTTGCCCTTTGCGAAAATCATTCAGAATTTGACAGGCCGTACGTTCAACATCGCCTTGGTATCGCTGCTCTGCCAGGGTATGCAGATAATCTTCACCTGTCAAATCCGCCACACTTAGCTGATAACGAGTTTGTAATGTGTTGCCCGCTTGCAATTCCTTCAGGCGATCGATAAACGCAGCGGCTACCCGTTGGTTATCGTAAGCGGCTTCCCCAATGTCATCGCAGATTGCCAACTTCAGAGCCGCCGTTTGGTCGTTCAACCGGGATGGTAATACGCCAGGAGCGTCTAATAGTTCAATCTGGTCGGAAATTCTCACCCAGCGTAATTGTCGGGTCACTCCGGCCCGTCGGGCACTGTCTACCACTCGTCGCTTCAGGAGACGATTAATTAACGCCGATTTACCCACATTCGGAAACCCAAGCACCACGGCTCGCACAGGGCGCGGTAACATCCCCCGATCGTGGCGACGCTGATTCACCTGTTTGCCAACCACTTGAGCCGATTGAATGATGGCCTCAATACCTTTGCCATGTTGAGCATCCGTAAAGTGAGGAATTTCTCCCTCTCCTTGAAACCAGTCGATCCAGATTTGTTTCGCTGTAGGAGGGATCATATCGACTCGATTCAGCACCAACACCCGCTCTTTATTGCCGATCCACTGCTTCAGTTGTGGATGCTCAGTAGCTAACGGAATTCTGGCATCGCGGACTTCTAGCACGACATCAACCAACTTAAGCTGCTCACGTAAAGCTTTTTCGGCTTTGGCGATATGACCGGGATACCACTGGATCGGTGGAGTACTCATGGCAATTAGATGAACTGAATCGAGTTATACAGGCGATCGCCTGCCTTTGATGAGTGTAGACTGTTGCGTCGATCGTTGCAGAACTTTAAGCACAACTGTGCCAGATGTTGAGGTGATGCGGCATAGAAGTTGTGCTGGGTGGGAAGAGGCCCTGCCAATGCGCCCGCTGATGCCATTGGCAAACCAGATTGCAGAGTGTCTAATTTTCTAGAAAGAAAAGTCATCTCGCGATTATCTTGAGAGTATGCATTCCCTGTTGAGAGGCGATCGATGAATGGTTTCCGAGAAGTTTCGACGGCAGTTACGTCAGGAATCTGAACAGTGGTGGGCAGAAGGGTTAATTGATGCTGCCCTATATGAAAAGTTAGCCGATCGCTACCAATTCCACCATTTGGAGCGTGAAGCCAGCAATCGCTTTGTAGCCATCCTCATGGGCTTGGGAGCGATTTTATTAGGCTTAGGGGCGATCACGTTTGTGGCGGCAAATTGGCAGGAGTGGTCGCGATCGTTCAAAGTCATTGTGTTACTCAGTTGTTTTATTGGGGTGAATGCGATCGGATTTCACTTGTGGCGGCGACCGGCCTCCCAGAAAGGCCAGCAGCGGCTGGGACAAGCCTTATTGTTGCTAGGGGCATTACTCCTCGGGGCCAATATGGGCTTGATGTCCCAAATGTTTCACCAAAGTGGTGAACTCTATGAGCTATTCCTGGTATGGGGTCTGGGAGTTGTGGCTATGGCCTATAGTCTGCGACTCACCTCCCTAGGGG
>DATNPU010000082.1:0-4151 GCA_036703105.1 Microcoleaceae cyanobacterium | reverse complement strand
AGAGGAATTCTTGTCCTGAGTCTGAACAGCCCCTGAGCAATATGATGATTACTTCCACTGCTTGGATGCCTGCTTTACTAGACGACGTGGTGGAACAAATCCTCCTCTCTCGTCAGATTACCTTAAGTCATCGACGACGCTTGCAATCTGTTCTATTGGCAGAACCATTAGCCCCGGCTGATCTGGTGTTGCTCGATCGCCTCCTATACGGAGTGCGCCGGGGAATTCTGCAAGTTGTGGATTAGTTGCCAGCTACACCATCTTGGCGGGCGGCTCGTTGGACAGCGGCTGACACCACCGTGGCAACACGCTCATCAAAGACGGATGGAATAATGTAGTCCGGCGTTAGATCAGAAGGTTTAATCAGACCTGCGATCGCTTCAGCCGCGCCTAGATACATACTGGTGGTAAAGGTGGCGGCACGGCAGTCCAAAGCACCTCGGAACATACCCGGAAAAGCTAGGACGTTATTAATCTGATTGGGATAATCACTACGCCCAGTTGCCATCACGGCTACGTCATGTGCTACTAGTTCGGGTTGAATTTCCGGGATTGGATTGGCCATTGCCATGACAATGCGATCAGGGGCCATGGTGCGTACCATTGCGGGAGTTAATACACCGGGGCCACTGACTCCCAGGAAGATATCACTATCAACTAAAGCATCGGCTAAGGAGCCACAGAGTTCCACCGCCAACTCACGTTTTTGCTCTGTTAAATCAGTGCGGCTATGAGACAAAATTCCTTTTGAGTCACATAGAGTAATGTGGTTGGCTCCAGCTTTGGTGAGTAAACGCGCGATCGCCACTCCAGCCGCGCCAGCTCCATTAATCACAATCCGCACCTCTGCCATTGATTTATGCACTACCTTAAGTGCATTGATTAATGCAGCTAAGGTGACGATCGCGGTTCCATGTTGGTCATCATGAAATACCGGAATATTTAATTCGCGTTGTAGGCGAGCTTCAATTTCAAAACAGCGGGGAGCGGCAATATCTTCTAGGTTGACTCCACCAAACACGGGGGCAATGCGCTTGACCGTTTCGACAATTTCATCGGTGTCTTGGGTGGCCAGACAGATTGGGAAGGCATCTAACTGACCAAATTCCTTAAACAGCATGGCTTTGCCTTCCATTACAGGTAGGGCGGCCTCGGGACCCAAATTCCCTAAGCCCAGCACCGCACTGCCATCGGTGACGATCGCCACCGTATTTTGTTTAATTGTCAGGTTGTATACCTGCTCTGGATCTTCGGCGATCGCCGCACAGATGCGCCCGACTCCTGGGGTGTATGCCATGGCCAGATCGGCCTGTCCCTTTAACGGAATCCGACTTTCGACGCTAATCTTGCCGCCTCGGTGCAAGTTAAAGGTGCGATCGTAAACATTGATCACTTTAATTTCGGGTAGGGCTTTAACAGCATTAACGATCGCCTCGGCATGTTCGGTACTGGCTGCATCCACATTAATTTCTCGCAGCGAAAATTGGAGGGTTTGCTCAATTAGGTCAATTTGTCCAATGCTGCCGCCTAATGTCGAAATTGCCTGGGTAACGCTGGCTAACATTCCCGGTCGATTGGGGTTTTGGAAACGGATGGTGAGGCTAAAGCTGGAATTCGGTGTTAGGTCTGTCATGACGATGGCTATAGATGTGCAGAGTTGATGCTTCAAGTGGAATGTGCGACGGATGAATCCGCAATCATCACTTCCTCCTTTTAGTAATCCCCAGAAGCTTCCTAGCTTAAAAGAAGAACGAATCGTGAATAGTGAACAGTGAACAGTGGCCCGTTAATCATCAATAGGCCGCAACGAGTCATGAGCCGTCAGATGATTTCGCGGGGCATGATAGAGATAGGGGCAGTCGGCAGATCAAGAAGAACTGTTAAACCACTCCACAGCGATGACAATGTATTGATTATTCTATTTCCGATCGAAATCGATTGAATATGCCAAGTTTATATACAGAGATTGACATCTATGCTTCCCGGCGCAAAGTCTGGAGAACTTTATTTCACAAGGAAAAGTGGGCGTACTGGAATACCTTTTTATATGACTGTGATCCGAATCGTCCGTTTGCTGAAGGTGAGGAGATTTGGTTGTCACTTCAACGAGTTCCAGGGGAGGAACAAACAGAATTTCAACCCAAAGTGACGCTGATTCAACCGGGTATCTGCTTGAAGTGGGTATCGACGATTCCTGGTTTTGTCAGTGAGCATGTGTTTGAGTTGCAAGAAATTGGACGCGATCGCACGAAATATATTCACCAAGAAAACTTTTCTGGTGTGTTAACCCGCGTCTTTTTGCCATTTATCCGTCAGGATGAACAACAGGGAATTCGCCGCATGGCTCGGGAATTAAAACAATATGCTGAACGGTATTGATCAATAAAAAAAGGCATCACGAGGATGCCTCCAAAATCATGGAATTGATAGGTTGATTAACTAAGCACCGACGGCTTCTTTGGCAGCATAGAGGACTTCGGCCGTGATGATTTCGATGCCCCGATCGCGGGCAAATTTCTCGGTATTCCGCTTCACCTTACCGCGCACAAACCCCGGAATTTTGTTCAATTCTGCCAAACCATCTTTGCTCCAACCCAGGTCAGAGTCAGCAGAGACTCCTTTGGTAATGGATTCTTTGGTATCGTGCCCGCCAAAGATTTCGAGCAGGTGATCTTCCATCCCTAAGGTGAAGGAGTTATAGACCAAATCAGTAATTTGGTTGGTGCCTTCGTAGCCGAGGAAGGGCTTGTAGCCGATCGGGAAGTTTTGAATATGAATCGGTGAGGCAATCACCCCGCAAGGAATGTCTAACCGTTTCCCGACATGGCGTTCCATTTGGGTGCCAAAGATGGCAGAGGGTTCAATCCGGGCGATCGCGTTGGCAATTTCGGCGTTATCTTCACTGATCAGGATTTCATCACAGTATTCGCTGACCTGTTCTCTGAACCAATCAGCATCGTACTTACAATAGGTGCCTGCCATGACGACATGAATGCCCATTTCCCGCGCCAGAATTTTGGTCATGGCGGCAGCATGGGTATTGTCGCCAAAGACTACCGCTTTCTTGCCTGTCAGGTTTTGGCAGTCGATCGATCGCGAGAACCAGGCGGCTTGAGAAACATGCAGGGTTTGATTGTCGATATAGGATTCGTAATCGACATTGGCTCCCTGCTCGTTTAACACCTGTTGAATTCTCCGCAGACAGCGAGCCGTTTCCACGACTCCCATTGGCGTGATATCGACGTAGGGGGTGCCAAATTCCTGTTGCAGATATTGGGCTGTCATTAAACCCAATTCCCGATAGGGGACGAGGTTAAACCAGGCTTTAGGCAAGTTCTTCAGGTTTTGAACTGACGCGCCTTCGGGAATCACTTCATTTACAGTAATCCCCAGGTCTGCCATCAGTCGCTTCAGTTCGGTGCAGTCGTGCTGATTATGGAAGCCCAGAGTGGACATGCCGATGATGTTGACGGAGGGCTGCTCCGTTTTATCAGTGGCTAAGGTATCTTTGCGCCGAGCTTTGTCGATGTAATACTGAACAATTTGCTGCAAGGTGCGATCGGCGGCTTGCAGTTCATTCACCCGATAGTGGTTAACATCTGCTAGCATCACATCGCCTTTGGCCTCTAGTTGCGCCCGTTCGACGAAGTTTTGCAGGTCTTCTTGCAGAATGCTGGAGGTGCAGGTGGGAGTGAGAACAATCAGATCGGGGCGCTCTTCTTGATCCTTGCGGGTAATGTTATCTACCACTTTCTCTTGAGAACCTCGCGCCAAGACATTGCGATCGACAACGCTGGCCGTCACGGGGGTAAAGTCTCGTTCCCGCTCCAGCATGGAGCGCATGACATTAAAGTAGTCGTCACCTAGGGGCGCGTGCATGATGGCGTGAACGTTCTTAAAAGAACTGGCAATGCGGAGAGTGCCAATGTGGGCGGGTCCGGCATACATCCAGTAAGCCAATTTCATAGAGTGCCTCGCTTCATGATCAGGAAGTCAGCGTCAGGAGCTAGGAGTTAGGAACGCGGAATGGGAATCGAATGGAGTTGGCTGAGGAAGGACAGAGGCTAACGTTGTGATTGTTAAAGGGCAATCATTTGACTCTTCAAATCGCCTTTTCAGGTTGAAGTTCCAAATTCCTAGCGGGGCTGAAC
>DATNPU010000078.1:0-2595 GCA_036703105.1 Microcoleaceae cyanobacterium | reverse complement strand
TCCCTCAAATAATTGGACTCGGTTAGTCGTCAAATCAGTCCTCTTATTATTGATGGGACGCTACTTTGTCTGGCGGACGATCGCCACACTCAACCTTTCGACCTGGCTCAGTGCCACGATGAGTGTGTCTCTCTATATTGTGGAAGCGATCGGTTGCTTTTCCATGCTGCTCTATAGCCTGCAAACCATTTGGTCGAATGCAGACAAACGGAGCCGTCAAGCCGATCGGCTATCTCAAGACGTACTCGCTGGACGCTATCTACCCTCGGTTGATGTCTTTGTCCCCACCTATAGCGAACCAGATTTTATTGTGCGGCGAACGGTAGTGGGTTGTCAGGCAATGGACTACCCCAACAAAACCGTTTATATCCTAGATGATAGTCAACGCCCCCATATGCGGGCATTAGCAGAGGAACTTGGCTGCGAATACATCACCCGCACTCAGGAAAATCACCATGCCAAAGCCGGAAATCTCAATAATGCATTGCCGCAGACTCATGGCGAACTGATTACGGTGATTGATTCCGATTTTGTTCCCTTCAAAAACTATCTGACTCGGATTGTGGGCTTTTTCCAAGATCCGAAAGTAGGCTTAGTGCAAACTCCGCAGGATTTTTACAATCCTGATCACCACGCTCGGAATTTAGGGATTGATCACCTGATTCCTAACGATCTGGCCAACTTTTTCCGGATGGCCCAGTCAACTCGCGACCCCGTCAATAGTGTGGTTTGCTGTGGTACATCCTATGTCATCCGCCGCAAGGCGCTGGAAGAAATTGGTGGGTACTACCATCGTTGCCTGGCCGAAGATTCTCCAACCTCAACGTTCTTACTCACTAAGGGCTATCGCCTGATTTACTTGAATGAAACGTTGAGCATGGGTGAGTCTACCCGCAATTACTCAGACTTTCTCAAGCAACGGTTGCGCTGGCTCCAAGGCAATCTCCAACTGTTCTATTGCACCAATGAAGTCCCGATCTGGACAAAACTGAATATTTTCCAGAAAAGCCACATGGTGATGCAGTTTATTGGCTGTTTTAACCCGCTATTCCGCGCCATCTTTTTACTGTCTCCCTTAGTCAGTATTTACTTAGGGGTGTCAGCAATTTCGGCACCATTATCCGAATCGCTTTACTATCTGGCACCCTACATGCTGTTCATGGTGATTACTCATGCTTGGGCCGCCGACTACCACACCTCATACTTCTGGAATGAAGTCTATGAAGTGATTTTCTGTTTCCCAGGATTGCAGCGCTTGTTCTTCACGCTGCGGCATCCATTTGGACGATCTGGATTTGTTGTCACTCCCAAGGGGGTCACAACCTCTATGAAGCGCTATAACCTCCAATACACCTGGCCACTGTTAGTTGTGATTGGGCTATCAGTGCTGGCCATTGTGTTGCATGTGGGCGGAGCTTGGGCTGGTGTTTGGGAAACGATTAAAGACAAGAACTTTAATATTGTCTTTTTCTGGCTCCTGTATAACGTGGTCTTGATGACTGTGGCTGTATTAGCCGCGATCGACCAGCCAGAACGACGCACTGTCGATCGCTACCCACTGCACACCATTTGTAAACTCACCAGTGGCGATCGGGCCTACTGGGGCTATACCGAGGATGTGTCAGAGGGGGGAGCGAGTTTGATTCTCAATACCCATCACCTGATGCTGGAAGATGGTGACATCACGGTAGAACTACCAGAACATGGGTTGGTGACTACAGCAGAGATTCGTCGAGTCACTTGGAATGAAAACACCAGTCGGGTTGGGGTAGCGTTTGTTCATGTGACAGCCGACCAAAGCCGTAAACTCGTGACGATGCTCTACAGTGAAATGACTTGGTGGAAGCGATGTAAGCGACCTAGCACCTTAGATACCATGCTAGCGATCGTCAGTTCGTTCTTACAATTCCGACCCATTTTAAGTAAGTACGGTCGATAGATCCAAAAACTGAGCCCGCGTTTCGGCAGCCGGACGATCGCTAGTGATGGCGATCGTCCGTTTGTTTATTGCAAAGTGCTAAGTGCTGAGTACTGAGCAGGAAACAGAATGATGACAAGACTTTGATTATTTGACCTGTTCCAACCTATTGGAGTGCTGCCGTAGCCCTAGAGTGACCGGATCTCGCTTTTGCCAATGCGGCAATACCATATACGCGTATCCCGTGTCGTCGCAGAGTTTGGGCAGCCGATCGCGCCGTTGCCCCAGTCGTATAAATGTCATCTAGTAGGAGGACTGGGTTAGTGGGCGGCTGCTTGCTCCAGGCTGGTCCCAGGCTAAAGGCCTCCGTCAGATTTTGGGCACGATCGCTGGCGGATAGCTGAAATTGGGCTTCAGTAACCCGAGAACGTAGCAGTCCATCCCGGCTGAGGGGCAGTCCAGTCAGATCACAAAAATGTTCTGCCAGTAGTTCAGCTTGATTGAAGCCCCGTAGCTGCCGCTTGTCAGCATGAAGTGGGATAGGAACAACCGTGAGCTTAGGTTTAGCCACCGTGGCATGAGTGAACCAGACCTGCGCTAACCAGTGTCCCAGAGGACGGGCAAGTTCGGGATGATTGTCATATTTCAAGGCGGCGATCGCGCGTTTCAGGCTGCCT
>DATNPU010000064.1:0-12503 GCA_036703105.1 Microcoleaceae cyanobacterium | reverse complement strand
CCCCTCCGGGTGGTGGGTCAGCCTCCAGCGGTGATGATGATGTGATTGATGCTGACTTCACCGAAAGCAAGTAGTCCGACTAGCTAGTTCCGACTGGTTGAGTCGGTGCATCGCTCCATAACTAAGAGGGCTGATAGACGCAGAGCATTCTGAACTCTATCAGCCTTTTTTTACTGCTACACGCTCCATTGCAGCGGCTCTAACAGCAAATGGTCGCGATCTTAGAAGCTAAATTTGGCTCCTGCATAAATTGATCTGAGCCATATTGTCCACTTGGAGGTAGAATCCACCCCTACTAGCCTCTACCGGACTCATTATTTATCTGGTCTGCCTGGTATCTCGTTAATCTGTCTTAAATCGCTTTAACCTTCCTTAACTTTTTGCTACTAGTTAGTAATGGGCTATTAAAGAATTCATGACGATCGCTAACCTTCCCGATATTGATATTGCGCCGTTCATTGACCATGCGCTCCTAGCTCCCACCGCTACCCCGGCACAGGTCGAGCAATGGTGTGAAGAAGCCGATCGCTTCCACTTTGCGGCGGTCTGTGTCCAACCAACCTACGTTAAGCAAGCCGTCAGTTTACTCCACGGTAAGCGGCCTAAAGTCTGCACAGTGATTGGTTTTCCCTACGGAGCGACCACATCTGCCGTCAAGCTCTATGAGGCTCAAGATGCGGTCGAAAATGGCGCGAGCGAACTCGATGTGGTGATTAATATCGGTTGGCTGAAAGCCGGTATGACCAATGAGGTGCATCGTGAAATTGCCGAAATCCGGGAAGCCACCGGACAAATGGTGAAAGCGATTCTGGAAGTCGCCTTGCTGACAGATGCCGAGAAACGGTTGGCAACCGAACTCTGTATGGATGCGGGAGCGACCTTTATCAAAACCAGTACTGGGTTATATGGGGGAGCCACAGTCGCTGATGTCCGCCTGTTGAAAGAATTGACCAGCGATCGGGTAGGGATTAAAGCCTCTGGTGGAATTCGCACTGCTGAACAAGCTCTGGAATTAATTGTGGCTGGTGCGACTCGATTAGGTACATCTCGCGGCCCCGATATCCTGCGGCAGCGCGATACCCTGGGAGAGGAGTAAATGAAGCAGCAGACGGCGCCAACCAATCAAACTTATTTATGAGCGGCACTTACAAAGCCACTGGAATTAATTTGAAAGCGATGCCCATGGGGGAAGCCGATCGCCTGTTGACTATCCTCACGCGGGAACATGGTTTGGTGCGGGTGGTCGCCATGGGATCGCGCAAACATAATTCCAGTCTGGCGGGACGGAGTGGCTTATTTGTGGTGAATGAGCTGCTGATTATTAAAGGCAAATCGCTGGACAAAATCGCTCAGGCTGAGACTCTGGAATCCTATCCGGGGTTAGGGCAAGATTTGAAGAAACTTACCGCCAGCCAATATCTGGCTGAACTCTGCCTCTGTCAGGCATTGAGTGACCAGCCGCAAGAAGAATTGTTTTCCTTACTGAATGAGCATCTGAAACGCATTGAGCGATCGCCTGGCAATGAAGTTCTCGCCTGCCTCACCCATGCCACTTACCAACTGCTGGTTCTGGCAGGCCTAGCTCCGCAAGTTCATCTCTGCTGTGTTACCCGCCAGCCGTTAATTCCTGATCCTACTGATGGCAATTGGCGAGCTGGGTTTAGCATTCCGACTGGGGGCGCTGTCACCTTAGAAGCATTAGAACAACTGCAACTGAGCAAGCAACCCAGCCGACGGGTAGCCGTTGCATCGCCAGTCGTTCAGATGCACTCAGATAGCCCCAGAGCTAACAGTGGCCCAGGTTCCTATCGGTTGCCACCTCCTACACTGCGATCGCAGCTCAATCGCCAGTTGACGGCCCCAGAATTAATTCTGCTGCAACAGCTATCTCAGGCAGAATTGCCGGAACCCGACCTCATTCAAGCTACGACTCTGGCGGCAGATGCCCTGGAGATCGATCAATTATGGCTTTCCCTGGAACGCGCGTTGCGGCATTATGCTCAGTATCATTTTGATCGCCCAATTCGCTCTGCCAGTTTAATGGATGCCTGCTTTCTGACCCCGCCAACCCACCCGTAACGTCCGAGCTATGATCCAACTCTCTAACTCCAACCTGGAATCAGCCGTGCTACTCTCAAGTGATCCCCGCTATGTGGGCGATCGACAACAGCAATCCCCACCGCCCTATCGGGATTCATTGAGCCACCAGTCATCGTTTCCGGAGTTGGCGGAGGAGCAGACCAATGGCCATGACTTGCACACGCACCCCGTCCTGGCTCAGGATATCCCTAGTAATGAGGAGAGTTCTTCGCTAATGTTTCGCTCTGAAGAAGATACCCTCCCATCAGCAGATGAAATGCAGCCGACCGATGCTCGGGTTCCAGTCATAGACGATCATGGCTCCAAGTCGTCCCTCCCACCCGTTGTAGATGCATTAGCGGCTTTAGAGGAGGAAAACGGAGATAGCTTAGAACCCGAATCTGGATTTCTCCCCGTTCTTCGAAACCGCCAGTTTCTTACCCTCTGGAGCGGTCAGGTCTTTTCTCAGCTGGCAGACAAAGTTTATTTAGTATTGATGATTGCCTTAATTGCCAGCCGCTTCCAGGCAGAGGATCAGACTATTAGTGGCTGGGTGTCCTCGATCATGATTGCCTTTACCATTCCGGCAGTCCTATTTGGCTCGATCGCGGGTGCTTTGGTTGATCGCTGGTCAAAACCGGGCGTTTTGGTAGTCACAAATTTGCTGCGGGGTGGGTTAGTCTTTGCCCTCCCCTTCTTGCTATGGCTGACCAAAGGCTGGAGTCCGATCGCGGGACTGCCCGTAGGTTTCTGGATTTTATTAGCCATCACCTTCCTAGTTTCCACCTTGACTCAGTTCTTTGCTCCCGCCGAACAAGCCGCCATTCCGTTGATCGTTGAGCGGCGACATTTGCTGTCTGCAAACTCCCTGTATACGACCACCATGATGGTATCAGTGATCATTGGCTTCGCTGTTGGTGAGCCATTGTTAGCGGTTGCCGATCACTTGATGAATTACTTCGGTTGGACAGCCGTTGGGTTAGGGAAGGAATTAGTTGTGGGCAGTGGCTACGCGATCGCAGGGCTAATTCTGGTTCTGCTGCTGAAACCAGATGCCCAACGTCGTCGTCAGCTGAATCAAGTTAATGAGACGAACGGGAATGGGGCGATCGCTACAGAACCGCCGCACATCTGGGAAGATATTCGGGATGGGCTACGGTATCTCGGTCAACAACGTCGGGTGCGCAGCGCGCTGATCCAGTTAGTCATCCTATTCTCTGTCTTTGCCGCTCTGGCCGTGCTAGCGGTACGGTTAGCAGAAGTGATTCCGGAAATTAAGTCGTCTCAATTTGGCTTTTTGTTGGCAGCGGGTGGCGTTGGCATGGCGATCGGAGCGACGTTTATTGGGCAATATGGGCAACGCTTTCCCCATGCTCAGTTGAGTTTGTATGGTTCGATCGGCATGGCCGCCTCATTACTGGGATTGGCCCTATTTGCCCAACAATTAGTTCCCGCCCTGTTATTAATTAGCTCACTGGGAGCATTTGCCGCCCTAGTCGGAGTCCCGATGCAAACGACGATTCAGGAAGAAACGCCAGAGGATATGCATGGCAAAGTCTTTGGGCTGCAAAACAATGCCATCAATATCGCCCTGAGTTTGCCGCTTGCCTTAGCTGGGGTCGCAGAAACTTTTTTAGGGTTACGTGTCGTATTTATGGGATTAGCGCTGCTAGTCGTCGCCGGTGGCGTGATCACCTGGTATGTAAGTCGCAGTAAACAAGACTAACGATTGAGCCCAGTAACGTGGACATGTAATTGAGGCACAACTGAACTCCAGCGATCGGAGAAAATCTGGTATAACTTCTGACATCTGCTTATTTTGGTTCGATCGCTCCTTTGGCGCCTCCTTTTCTGTCCACTACCCGAACAAACTTGAATGCATATCGCTTGGCTCGGAAAGAAATCCCCTTTTTGTGGCAACGTTACCTATAGCCGCGAAGTCACTAACATCCTGCGGGATCTGGGTCATCAAGTTAGCTTTTTCCACTTTGCTCAAGATGAACCCCCACCGGATAATTGGCCGAGCTTTGGCGAAGAAGTAACGATCCCATTTCTCTACAAGTCCCAGATTTACACGATCCCCAGCCTCACCTCCAAAAAAATCTTGACCCAATCTTTGGAGGAATTGCAGCCTGATGTAGTCCATGCCTCTTTGACGCTGTCTCCCCTAGATTTTCTCTTACCAGAAATCTGTAGCGATCTGAACCTCCCATTGGTCGCCACATTTCACCCTGCCTTCGATCGCAAACTGCGCAACATCACCTCTGGGACACAACATCTCACCTATCAGCTTTATGCCCCCTGGTTAGCCAAATACGATCGCGTGATTGTGTTCTCCCACCTGCAACGGCAATTATTGATCCGGTTAGGCGTACCTGCCGATCGAGTCGTCGTGATTCCTAATGGCGTTGACATCCAAAAATACTCTCCTGGGGGATCTAATCTCAAAGCCGAATTGGGGGCTGAGCGGATTTTCCTCTATCAGGGACGGATTGCCCCAGAAAAAAATGTGGAAGCCCTCCTCAAAGCCTGGAAACAAAGCCGGATGGGTGAGAACACCAAGCTAGTTATTGTGGGTAATCATGGGCCGCTCGCCGCTTCCCTAATGCCGTTTTATGGGGCAGAGCATGGAATTATCTGGCTAGGCTTTATTGCCGATGAACAACGCCGCATCGACATTTTGCGCGGAACCGATGTATTTGTCCTACCTTCATTAGTTGAAGGGTTATCGCTTTCCTTACTAGAAGCGATGGCATGTGGAGTTGCCTGTGTGGCGACCGATGCTGGTGCCGATGGTGAGGTACTGGAAAACGAAGCGGGAGTAATTCTGAAAACCCACAGTGTGGCGACTCAACTCAAAATTCTGCTGCCCCAACTCCGGGACCATGTAAGCTGGACGACACTTTTAGGGCAAAATGCTCGTCGTCGCGTGGAGGAGCGCTATACCTTAAGTCATAACATTGAAACGTTGGTCAAGCTTTATAGCGAGGTGGTCGCGCAACAGCCGATCGCGGAAGCCGTTACAGGACGGACACAGCGGCGGTTTGCCGCCAAGGTTTTGCAGTCAATCCAACGGTGAACTAATCAGGAAACTTTATCGAGAAATGTTAAGACAGTACAAAGCGGGTAAACTAACATGAGGTTGATCGCCTACCTTGTTGGTGGGTTGTCTTCCGAAACCACCCGATTGTCCGTAAATGGTTTTCTAAACCCAGAAAGAACTTGAAACATAGGCATACGTAATGGAAACGATCTATCAATATGCCTGGTTGATCCCCGTCCTGCCGCTGGTCGCGGCAATGATTGTCGGATTGGGCTTAATCTCATTCAGTAAGCTAACCAGCAGCCTGCGGCAGGTCGTTGCCGTGTTTATTGTGTCAGTTACAGGGGCAGCCATGGTGCTGTCCTTTGCGTTGTTATGGAGCCAGTGGCAGGGGCACGAACCCTACACTCAAATGTTTGAGTGGGCCGCTGCAGGAGATTTTCACCTCAGCATGGGCTACGTGGTGGATCACCTAACCGCCCTGATGCTGGTAATTGTGACCACGGTGGCATTCCTGGTCATGATCTATACCGATGGCTATATGGCGCATGATCCAGGCTATGTGCGCTTTTACGCCTACCTAAGCTTATTTAGTTCTTCCATGCTGGGGTTGGTCGTAAGTCCCAACCTGGTGCAAGTGTATGTGTTTTGGGAACTGGTGGGCATGTGCTCCTACTTGCTTATTGGTTTCTGGTATGACCGCAAGGCTGCCGCAGATGCCTGTCAAAAGGCATTTGTCACAAACCGTGTGGGTGACTTTGGGCTGCTCCTAGGGATTTTGGGGCTGTATTGGTCAACCCATAGTTTTGATTTCAATGTGATTGGCGATCGCCTTCATGAACTCACCCAAACTGGCGCTATTAGTACCGGCTTGGCAGCGCTATTCGCCATTTTGGTATTTTTGGGTCCGGTAGCGAAATCTGCTCAGTTTCCGCTGCATGTCTGGTTGCCAGATGCAATGGAAGGCCCGACACCGATCTCCGCTCTGATCCACGCAGCAACAATGGTGGCTGCTGGAGTCTTCCTGATTGCCCGCATGTTCCCCATGTTCGAAAGCATTCCCTCATCCATGAGCGTGATTGCCTGGACAGGAGCCTTTACGGCGTTTATGGGGGCAACGATCGCAATTACCCAGAATGACATCAAGAAAGGCTTAGCCTACTCCACCATGTCGCAGTTGGGCTATATGGTGATGGCGATGGGTGTGGGTGCTTACGGCGCTGGACTGTTCCACCTGATGACCCATGCTTACTTCAAAGCCATGATGTTCCTCGGCTCCGGTTCCGTGATTCATGGCATGGAAGGTGTGGTTGGTCACGATCCGGCCTATGCTCAGGATATGCGGATGATGGGCGGCTTACGCAAATACATGCCGCTTACGGCTGGAACCTTCTTCATTGGTGTTTTGGCGATCTCTGGCATTCCTCCCTTCGCTGGATTCTGGTCAAAGGATGAAATTCTCGGCTCTACCTATGCCGTTAGCCCGACCTTGTGGGTCATTGGCTGGTTAACCGCCGGAATCACCGCCTTTTACATGTTCCGGATGTACTTCACTACGTTTGAGGGTGAGTTCCGGGGCAAGGATGCTGATATTCGCAACCAGATTAAGGCAGAGCAACTGCAAGCGCTCGGCATCGCCTTCGGGCCTGGGGCTATGAATCCTAAGGAATTGACGATCGCGCATGATCACCATGACGCTCACGACCACGAAGCTCATGGACATGATCACCATCATGCGGATACTCCCCATGAATCGCCAATCACCATGACATTGCCCTTGTTGATCCTGGCTATTCCTTCGATTGCGATCGGTTTAGTCGGTACGCCCTTTGGTAACTACTTTGAAGCCTTTATCCATCCACCGGGTGAAGTGCTAGAAGCAGGAGCAAATGGTCTTCCAACCGAAGAACTAGGCGAGTTTGCCTTAATGGCAGGTAGCTCTGTGGGCATCAGCTTAATTGGGATCACCTTGGCGTCTCTCATGTACTTGAGCCGCAAAGTTGATCCAGTGTCGATCGCACAAAAGATTCCGTTCCTCTACAACCTGTCTAAGAACAAGTGGTATGTGGATGAAATCTACGATGCCCTGTTTGTTCAAGGGAGTCGGCGGTTAGCCCGACAAGTGCTAGAAGTCGATTACAAGGTGGTAGACGGGATCGTCAACCTGGCAGGGTTAGTCACCCTCTTAACAGGTGAGGGGCTGAAGTACTTGGAAAATGGTCGTGCTCAGTTCTATGCCCTGATCGTCTTCGCCGCTGTTCTAGGGCTAGTGATTTTCTCTGGAGTGACTTGAACCCAGAAGGCTTGTTAGGAGTGGTTCACTCAGAACATCGATCGAGTTGAACCACTCCTAACAATTCCAATTGCAATCATCAAGATTTTGGATGGTATTAGCATCTCTTCCCTACTGGGTATACACATCCCTTGATTTGTTTCATGACTCTGCGTTTTGCCCCCCTAGCCTTCCATTCTGGGGAGAATCAGCTGTTCAAAGTCCTTCAGAATTGGGGGGATTTAGGAGGCAAGTGCAACGGATCTCATCCTGCTCAAATGTCTGGATTAATCGATTTTAGCGATCGCTACCCAACTCCTGAAGCAGATTTCTGACCCACAATGGAATCGGGATTCAAGCTTAGGAATTCCCTCACATCAAATTCCATGCGGTATTAATTGAGAAATTGGTTTAATACCTAAAACAAACGCCCGATAACTCATTAACTTCTATTGTGAAATGTTGACTGCCGATTTTCCCTGGCTAACGTTCACCATTCTGTTCCCGATCGCAGCTAGCCTGCTGATCCCCTTGATCCCCGACAAAGATGGTAAAACCGTGCGCTGGTATGCGCTAGTCGTCGGTTTGATCGACTTTGCAGTTTTGGTCTACGCCTTTTATAACTTCTACGACTTTTCTAACCCCGACCTGCAACTGGTCGAGAGCTACGCCTGGATTCCGCAACTGGATCTCAGGTGGTCAGTTGGGGCCGATGGGGTGTCAATGCCCTTGATTCTGCTGACCGGATTTATTACCACGCTGGCCGCCCTCGCCGCCTGGCCAGTCACTCTCAAGCCAAAGTTTTTCTACTTTTTGCTACTTGCTATGTATGGCGGACAGATAGCCGTGTTCGCTGTGCAAGACATGCTAGTGTTCTTCCTGGCCTGGGAATTGGAATTAATTCCGGTCTATTTGCTACTTGCCATCTGGGGTGGGAAGAAACGGCAATATGCTGCTACCAAGTTCATTCTTTATACGGCTGGTAGCTCGCTATTCATTCTGGTCGCCGCGTTAGCAATGGCATTTTATGGCGATACCGTCACCTTCGATATGCGATCGCTGGCGGCAAAAGATATGGCGCTCAACTTCCAACTGCTGATGTACGGCGCATTTTTAATCGCCTATGCCGTGAAATTGCCGATTATTCCGTTCCATACCTGGCTTCCCGATGCGCATGGTGAAGCAACGGCTCCCGTTCACATGTTACTGGCCGGAATTCTGCTGAAAATGGGCGGGTATGCCCTGGTGCGGATGAATGTCGGCATGTTACCTGATGCACATGTGGTCTTTGCCCCTGCCTTAGTGATTTTGGGCATTGTCAATATCATTTATGCCGCTCTGACTTCCTTTGCCCAACGTAACCTGAAGCGGAAGATCGCCTACTCGTCCATCTCCCACATGGGCTTCGTGACGATCGGGATCGCTTCTTTTACCGATCTTGGTCTAAGTGGGGCGCTGTTGCAAATGGTGTCCCACGGGTTAATTGGAGCCAGCTTGTTCTTCCTGGTGGGCGCCACCTACGATCGCACTCATACCCTGATGCTGGACGAAATGGGTGGGGTCGGCAAACAGATGAAGAAAATCTTTGCCATGTGGACAGCCTGTTCCCTAGCATCATTGGCTTTACCAGGGATGAGTGGATTTGTTGCCGAACTGATGGTGTTCGTTGGTTTTGCTACCAGCGATGCTTATAGCCTCCCCTTCAAAATCATCGTGGTCCTGTTAGCGGCTGTTGGCGTCATTCTGACTCCGATTTACTTGCTATCTAACCTACGTGAGATCTTCTACGGGCCAGAGAACAAGGAGTTAACTTCGCATGAGGTACTGGTAGATGCAGAACCCCGCGAGGTGTTCATCATTGGTGCCTTGTTAGTCCCGATTATCGGCATTGGTTTCTATCCGAAACTATTGACCCAAATTTACGACTCGACTACCTTGCAGCTAACAGCCAAATTAGATGAGTCACTAGTTGAAGTTGCGCCGCTGGTACCTAATGCGATCTCTGTACCGCAGTTAAAACTACCACCGTTGAAGGCTCCAGCTCTGGTAGATTCACCGGATTAGTGGGTCACCAACGAATTATTTTGATCTCTAGGGGTTTAAGTTCTAAAGAAATCCCTAGAGATTTTTTTTCGCCAGTGGGGGAACGCACTAGAATAGCCAAAGCTTAGGAGAGCCTCCCATGTCTGAAGTTGCCCTCGATAACCGAGACTACACGGTAATTGTTGCTAAAACTGCCCCCAGTACAGCTCATGCATCACCCAAATTTCATCAGAGTTGGCGTGAAGCCCATCAGGCGATCGTCACGCTGGTGAAGACATGTGAGTCGTTTGACCCCGATGGCATCACCATCTACATTTCGTCCAAAGACCATCCATCTGGGTTATTTCGGCAATACCGTCATGTCACCTCAACAGTGATTGAAGAAATCTTTAGCGATAACTATCCCCCCGAAACTCTAAATTTGCTAGATGGGTTAAGTATTGCGTTGAATGATTATTTTGCCCGCAAACAAGCTGGACAAACTAAGGCAAATGGGGAAATGATTGTGGTACTGATTGATGGTGAACCGCGTGATCGCATGGAGATCGTGAAAACTATTGTCGAGGCAACCGAGCAAGTCGAAAATGACAATGAATTGGGAATTGGCTTTGTACAAGTGGGAAATGATCTGATTGCCCGGGGATTTCTTAACTCCTTGGATGACGATTTACGATCGCGAGCTGGTGCAAAATTTGATATTGTTCATACCCAAACGTTGGACAATATTCAAGCCAACTGCTTAACTGAATTTCTGAGAGACATTATTCGTGATTGAATTCGCTCATCTTTAGCCATCTATTTTGTTGCTAAAGATAAAACTCCAGCGGCATTCAGTCAGCTAATATTAGCCATCAGGAATGTTTTTCAGTTTTCAGTGGCAACATTAGCAAATTAAGGCTTGAAATTTAGTGTGTTTCTGTTGAGAATGTCATTGAGCCTGTTGCGCTTTCGAACTCCTCAAGTATAATCACAGCAACTCTTACAAGGATTTTCCGAATATGAATAAGGGAGAACTGATTGACCAGATTGCTGCTAAAGCAAACGTCACCAAAAAAGATGCAGATCTCGTTTTGACTGCCATGCTAGATGTGATTTTGGAAACGGTTGCCAGTGGAGAAAAGGTCACACTTGTCGGTTTCGGCACATTTGAAGCCAGAGAACGACAGGCACGGGAAGGCAGAAATCCTTCGACAGGGCAACCAATTAAGATTCCAGCCACCAGAGTTCCCGCCTTTAGCGCTGGGAAGTTGTTCAAAGAACGAGTGCTAGAGTAGGACATTGATTTGACTGTCAGAACTACCATGCTCAGCAGTCGCTAAATCATCTTCATTCCCAAGCTGTAACAGATAGGGACGTATTTTTACGTCCCTTTTTGATTGGCCCTATGTTAGCCAGCGGGAGCCCCAAGCTTGTTTGATCGCAAGTACGCAACCATAATTCACAGCAATTAGCCGCTGATTACTGAAAATTATTTTTAATAACTGGCATACCACCCGCAATTTAATGATATTAGTTATCAATAAGCTGTTGCTAAGCTAACCAGTCAGAATTCGCTCGCTTTATTCGCGATCGTAGCTGTCAGAATCCTAGGGTTTAGGAGCCTGGCGGTACTTTTAGCTGGCAAAACTTTGTAGTAATAGCGATGTCAGCCTGGTCTTTCTCTGGCTTAATACCTCATAAACTTTCTCACCTGGACTATTAATGTACCCACCTGATTTGGATTCCCTCACCTCTGAGCCACCCTCAGCTCAATTTCCCAAACAACTCGATATTGCTACGGTCAGCATCTATGGATTAGCCCTGCTCTCCACTGGACTATTTTTGTTTCTACCACTGATTAATGTGCTGCATCCTAGCCCCTGGCAGCGATCGCTTGGCTTAATTCATGGGGTTGGAGCAATGCTAACGACCATTGTGGTCGCCTACGTCGGACATCTGGCCTTTCCCTTACTGCGTGGTTCTGCCAAGGTTTTGCCGCAAGTACGCACGTTAACCTTTTGGTCAACGGTGATCACAACCTTAGGAATTGTTACAGGCAACCTGGCCTATATGCGCTACCGAGCCGATAGCAGCTTTGGGGGAGCTAGGGCTTGGCTGAAGGAGAATTCACCGCTGGTGCAGTACGTCTTTATGGAGTACCACGAGTTTAGCGTCCTGTTCACCCTGCCCTTAGGCGTGGCCTGTACCTGGATTTTGTGGCAATACGGTGATGCCATTTTGGAAAAACAACATCGTCCAGTGCTGACGGCCACCTGCCTGGGTCTTATGGCAATGATGTTTTTTGCTATGGGCGGCTTTGTCACCGGGTTAGGAATTGCCAAAATTCATGCGCTGTAATCCATAACAATATTAATTGCCCTGAAACTATGAACACATCTCTACCGCTCTACACTCGCCTTTGGCAGCAATTGCATCAGTTTCCTAAAACGCTTCATCAAGGTTCCCAACATCCACCGTCAACCGCCGGTGCTGCTGCGGCCTTCCTGATCAGTGGTGGGATTGGGGCAGTCACGATGATGGTTGCCCACCACCTATCAGACACATCCAAAGATCGGGAAGCCATGTTACGCACGTTAGGCAGCTGGATTCCTGGCAGCATCAGTGCTGATCCGATGTGGGGCAATATTGGCAGCTACGCAGGCAAAGAAACGACGTTCTTAATCGGGTGGTTGGTGAGCCTGGCTATCCTTTACCCTGTTCTGAAGAATAAGAATGTTAAGCCAAGAACTTTGTTTTTCTGGATGTTTAGTCTCTTCACTCTGGCAACAGTGATGACGTGGCATCCCCTATTTCCCTACCTTCCATTGCAATAGCTGAAGCTTGAAAGGAACGTGACTTTTTTGTGTGCGAAGCGCATAGAAAAGCAATCCGTTCAAATAGTTCTAACGCATGAACTAAACTTTCCCTCAAAAGTTGATATTTCGTGGACTTCGCTCATGAAATATCAACTCTCTAAACAATTGACGCGCGTATTCATGAAGGATACTGAGATGAAAAATTCTAGCCTCAAAATGCACAAGTATGTATGGGCAGGGGTCGCTATCTTTGCAGCCTTTGCGGCTTCGT
>DATNPU010000059.1:0-19971 GCA_036703105.1 Microcoleaceae cyanobacterium | reverse complement strand
ATTCAGGTGCTAGATCCACCCAGCGGTAGCGTGGATCAGCCTGTTTTTCTATACCAGGAACAGGCTTTAGTGAAAAAACTAACCCAACCCTATCGCCAGCGCTTCTTACAACTTGTTCCCGCCCCCGATCGCCAACACATCGAATCCCGCTCCTTTAAACCAGAGCAGCCCAGCCAGTGGATTGGACTATGCAATAAACCTCTTGGTGATCGTCAGCTCAAGCTTAAGGACTTGGGCACACCCGTTTGTAGCGTGTTTCTGCAACGATCGGACAAGGATTATATCGGCAATACACCAGCGCAGGGGTGTCCGACGAATGCGCGCGGGGCCGTCAGAATTACCAATCGCATTGTGCTACATGCAGACGGTATGGACACCTGGGATCGGGGATTTGATGCCGCTGGGAAACAAGTTTGGGGTGCGGAAGGCGACTCCTATCAGTATCGCAAGCTGAAGAAAAGCTAGACCCGATCGTGTCCCAATTGGCATAACTTTGTAATTCTTTTCACTAAGCTATAGCATTCCTCAAATCTTTGTAACCCTGTTAGGGCTTACACAATCTAGGGTACTTTGATGTAGAGGGGTACAAACTAAGCCTGGTGAAGTTTGGATTCAGCAGCATCCTTTTGTAGGGGAGTGGAGTACCGCATGGTTCAGAGAACAGGTAGTAAGCTCAAATTAATGGTCGTTGACGACGAGCCTGATAACCTGGATCTGCTGTATCGCACGTTCCGACGCGATTTTGAGGTTGTCAAGGCAGAAAGTGCGATCGCAGCATTACAAATCCTGGATCAACAGGGTGAAATGGCAATCATCATTTCTGACCAACGCATGCCAGAAATGCTAGGAACCGAATTCTTGAGCAAAACCGTAGAGCGGTTTCCAGACACCATTCGGATTGTGTTAACGGGCTATACCGATGTTGAAGATCTGGTAGAAGCGATCAACTCCGGCAAAGTCTTTAAGTACATCACAAAGCCCTGGAATCCCGATCAACTGAAGGGCGTCGTTCAGCAAGCGGCCGAAACCTATCAGGTGATCAAGCAGCGCACCAATGAATTGAAACGGGCGCTACGACGCGAATCATTATTTAACGCGGTCACTACGGCAATTCGGGAATCGCTGGACTACCACAGTATGTTACAGACGATCGCGGCTACCCTGGGGCAAACCTTCCTGGCTAACCAGTGTGTCCTATATCCGGTAGATGGCCATCAACTGATTCCAGAAGCCTTCCGCTATGACGCGATCGGCTCAACACCAGCAGAGAGCGATCGTCCCAGCATTGCCCCTGATAGTGATCCACTGATTCAGTCGGTGTTGGCAAAGCAGCAGATCGAGATTGAACCAACCTCTGACAACACCACCCCTCGACTCGCCCTCCCCTTGATCTACCAACAAGACTTTCTGGCCGTCTTGGTGATGTCTCGCAGTGATCACTACAATCCCTGGTCGCCAGAAGACCTGGAACTCATTCAAGGCGTTGCGGATCAGGCAGCTTTAGCCATTTCACAGGCCAAGCTATATCAGCGCACTCAAAAACAAGCCGAGCAAATGCGAGCAGAATTAGCCGTTGCTCGACAGATTCAAGGCAACCTGCTGCGACAAAGCTGGCCAGAACTGGATGGCATGAAAGTGCAAGCCTGTTGTTATCCAGCGCGGGAAGTGGGCGGAGACTTTTTTGAAGTGTATGCCCATCCCCAAGGCGACATTTGGCTGGCCGTCGGAGATGTATCAGGGAAAGGAGTTCCTGCTGCTCTGTTTATGGCCAGTGCGATTTCCGTCCTCCGGCGAGAGTTGTCGCAGGAGTCGCCTCCAGAACCACATATGGTCATGCAAAATCTCAATCGCAGCTTAATTGATGACCTAACTAGTACGAATTGCTTTATTACGATGGTACTGGCTCGCTACACGCCCACGACGCGCCAATTGGTTTATGCCAATGCAGGTCATATCTATCCCTTAGTCTGGTCCCGTCAAACCCTCTCTGCTCAACGTGCTGACCCTAGCAATGGGGCAGAGATGGAACCGAATTATTTGAAGGTGCGGGGAGTGCCATTAGGAATTCTGCCCACCTGGAAAGCCACGGCTGGCAGTGTCGATTTAAACTCTGGCGAAGTGTTACTCATCACCAGCGATGGGATTACTGAAGCCACAGTTGCCGGAACTCCCACAATGAATGGCAATGGTGGTCAGGCAACTGCCAGTGCCATGCTTCAGCAGGCGGGCTTATGGCAACTGCTGATGCAAGAGCAAGAACCGCTGGATCTAACCCATCTGCTATCGCAGATTCGGGCACACAATACAATTCAGGAAGACGACCAAACAATACTCTCTCTGGAGGTCTTGTAGTCAATGAGAACGGAGCTTCATGTACCAAGCGACCTGAAGTTTTTGACGATCGTCGAAAACTGGCTATTAGGGAGTTTGGAAGTCGAACTGGGTAATCACGTCGATTGGCCTCGACAGTCAAATCGCCTACGCCTGGTTCTAGTCGAGGCTTATTCGAACGTGGTGCGTCATGCCCATAAAGATCAGCCTAACTTGCCGGTCCTAATCCGGCTAGAGCTTCAGAACCGCGATATTGCCTTAGAAATTTGGGATCATGGCAAAGGCTATGATGTATCGACTTACCTCGCTCCTAGTCCAGAAGCGAAACAGGAGAGTGGTTACGGTTGGTTGATTTTGAATCGCCTGATGGATCGCGTAGAATATCGACTTCAGGTAAATGGTCAAAATTGTCTCAAGCTAGAAGCTAGCTTACCCGAAGCCCCCACCTTATCCGGTCACAGCAGCTAACTGACAACTTCCTTGTCATCCTTAAGCGATTCTCCATCCTAACTTGCTCTTACCTGATACACTATGCGTAATCTAAATTCTTAGGCTAAACGCTGTATGTAGTGTTTAGTGGATTTAATTTGAGTTTAGGCAAGTTTAGACCTGCAAGAGGGTGCATTTCTTAACGCAAACTCCAGATCGCTTCTCGTGTTCGATCTGATATGCTGCCTTGGCAGCTAAATTTGCGCAATTGTTACTGTCCTCCGGTGAGGGGTAGATGTCAGGGGTAGAAATCACGTCACTTCAAAGTTTCTGGGCAGAAGTCCTAGAACATTTACAAATTCGGCTGAGTCGTCCTACCTTTGAAACTTGGATCAAAACGGCGACCGCAGAGGAGTTGGACGATAAGCGTCTAGTTCTCTGTACGCCCAATCCATTTGCGCGTAAGTGGATCCAAAAATATTACATCAAAACTATTATTGAGGTCGTGCAGGAAGTCTTAGGCCGACCGGTAGATATTCACATCAATGTTGTCCAGGGAGCCGACGGCATGATGGATGAGAACGAGTTTTACTGGCCGCTACCAACAGAACCGATCGCAATCGAGCCACCCGCCCCACCGCCAACTGCCCCCTCAACCGGGGCAGCCACAGGAGCGGTACCTGACAAAGCCCGATCGAGCGACCTGAATCCCAAGTATGTGTTCTCGCGCCTAGTGGTTGGCTCGAATAACCGCATGGCTCATGCCGCCTCATTAGCAGTCGCAGAGTCACCGGGACGAGAGTTTAATCCCCTATTTCTCTGTGGTGGAGTTGGGTTGGGGAAAACTCACTTGATGCAGGCGATCGGGCATTACCGATTGGAAATTTGCCCCAGTTCGCGGGTATTCTACGTTTCCACCGAACAATTTACCAACGATCTGATTGCGGCCATTCGCAAGGACAATATGCAACTGTTCCGGGAGCATTACCGGGCAGCCGATGTGTTATTGGTGGATGACATTCAATTTATTGAGGGTAAGGAATACACTCAGGAAGAGTTTTTCCACACCTTTAATACGTTGCATGAAGCGGGGAAGCAGGTAGTTCTGGCCTCCGATCGTCCGCCGAATCAAATTCCTCGCCTGCAAGAACGGTTATGTTCACGGTTTTCGATGGGGTTGATTGCTGATATTCAACCGCCTGACCTGGAAACCCGGATGGCCATTTTGCAGAAGAAGGCCGAGTACGAGAATATGCGATTGCCCCGAGAGGTCATCGAGTACATTGCCTCTAGCTACACTTCCAACATTCGGGAACTGGAGGGAGCACTGATCCGGGCAGTCGCCTATATCTCGATTTCGGGGCTACAGATGACCGTAGAAAATATTGCCCCGGTGCTTAACCCGCCTGTGGAAAAAGTCGAAGCCTCCCCAGAAGCGGTAATCAAGATTGTGGGGGAAACCTTTGATGTATCGATCGAGGATTTGAAGGGCAATTCTCGGCGTCGGGAGGTTAGTGTGGCGCGCCAAATTGGCATGTACTTGATGCGACAGCATACTGCCCTCAGCCTGCCAAAAATTGGCGAGGAGTTTGGGGGGAAAGACCACACAACGGTTATGTATAGCTGCGACAAAATCGGGCAGCTGAAGGAAACAGACCCCTCAATGGCCCAAACCTTACGTCAGCTCAGCGAACGAATCAATATGGCCAGTCAGCCACGCTCCTGAGCAGTTTGAAGCCGGATTGAATGAGTCGGATAGCCGATCGCTGTGGACAGGTGATCGGCTGATGCGCCTTGTAGACCTGTAAAGGCTATCGATCAGCTGTACTTATCAACAGTACGAATTTTTGAGTATTTGTACTCAATCGATCAGCCATGCTTATTAGTTGCAATCGCAACGGTCTCACGGTGAGATTTCCCCAAGTTTTCCCCAGGCTGATCCAGTGATCATAGATTAAATATCCCAAACTTTTTTAAACACAAGGGGTTGAGAACTGTAAACCGCCAATTTACCTGTGGAAAACCCAGTTTTTTCTGTGGAAAACTCTGTGGAAATCTTGTATATAACGATCTAGCGATCGTGGAAAAGTCAACTAAGTATAAATACTCTGTGAAAAACCGCCTACTTTTTCCACAAGTTTTCCACAGGCTCGATCAGCTTATGATCGCTGAATCAACGTGATCCTACGATCTTTTCCACAGTTTCCACAGCCCCTACTACTACTATTTAAATAAGTTTTTCTTAAGTCCGGATCGATCAAGATAAACAAAAAAACGCTGAAATTGGCTTGGCTAGATCGTTTTGGGCATCAGTGCTAGTATGCTCAAGCACCGATCTCAAAGTCGCCACTTATGAAACTGGTTTGCGCTCAAAACAGCCTCAGCACCCACCTTTCGATCGTTAGCCGCGCCGTCGCCACACGCGCTACCTTACCGGTTTTGGCTAATGTCCTGCTGGTAGCTGATGAAGCGAACCAACAAGTTCGCCTCAGTGCCTTTGATTTGAGCCTGGGGATTCAAACTAGTTTTGCCGCGCAAGTTGAAGTCGGTGGAAAACTCACCTTACCTGCCCGGTTGCTGAACGACATTGTCTCACGCTTGCCCGAAGGCGACATCACTCTGGAAGACGATGTGGATGATTCAGGAGAGGCCAACTGGAATGTAACGTTGACCTCGAAATTTGGCCGCTATCAGGTGCGAGGCATGAGCGCTGAGGAATTTCCTGAACTGCCAGTAGTGCCTGAAGGGGACGAGCTACATTTGGCCTCTGAAGCGTTAATTGATGGCCTACGGGGGGCGTTGTTTGCGGCAAGTGATGATGAGACCAAGCAGGTGCTAACGGGGGTGCATTTAACCATGTCGGCGGCTGGCCTAGAGTTCGCGGCAACGGATGGTCATCGGCTGGCCGTTGTGGAAACTGTGAGTGATGATGCCTCTAAAGTGGAATCTGAGCAGACGCTTGATGTGACGATTCCAGCCAAGGCATTGCAGGAACTGGCCAAGATGGTGGAAAAGCAAGCTGGCAGTTCTGTGGCGGTCAAATTTGACCAGTCTCAAGCTGTATTTGAATGGGCAGACCAACGCCTAACTAGTCGGTTATTAGAAGGCCAGTATCCCAACTATCGCCAGTTGATTCCGCGCCAGTTTGCGCGGCAATTAACGGTCGATCGCCGCCAATTTCTCTCAGCCTTAGAACGGATCGCGGTACTGGCTGATCAAAAAAACAATATTGTCAAACTTAGCCTCAGTACGGCAGAACAGGAAGCCACTCTTTCCGTTGATGCACCGGATGTGGGCAGTGGGCGCGAGACGATCGCGGCTCAAATTACGGGCGAAGATTTGGACATCGCCTTTAATGTCAAATACCTGCTGGAAGGCTTAAAAGTCATGCCGACCACAGAAATCCAAATGCAACTCAATACAGCTACTAGCCCCGCGATTTTATCGCCTCTGGGCGGCTTAAAAGCCACGTATTTGGTCATGCCTGTGCAAATAAGAAGCTAGCTCAAAACCAATCTCACTGAATAGAAAAAGGGCTATGGCTTCACCCACTCAATTTATTCAGCCTGTTAGAAAAAACGAAGCCATAGCTGATATTGATACAATCTTGAGCTGGGCAATTCGCTGTCAAACCCGTCTGGATAGAGTTACCCCAGAAGTGACCCTTTTCAAGTTAGATCAATGGGTTGCAGCACCAGTTTTACCTTCTCTTTTTACTGATCCACAGCCTTGTTCTCGATTAAGAGATGCCATCTTAAATAGGGGTTATCAAAGGCTATATGGGATGTTGATAGAGAAACAACTACTCCCAGATTGTCTTTATAGAGTACCTGTAACTTGTGAAGCTCTCGAAGAATTCTATGACTTTGTAGGTATGTTTCTCAGTGTTCTGCTTTCTGGGAATGATGCAGAATCTAAGCCTGACTGGATTTTGTTCTCTCTGGAAGGGGAATACTATATTGTTGCTGGCTCGTATGACTTTGTTCAAGATGTGCTTGGATGTACCCTAGATCAAGCTTTCTTAAATTTTGAACACTATATACAAAACTTAAGTAGCGGATCAGTATCTAACGAATCAACCCAATACTTCAATGAAATTTTTGATCAACTTAAAAAGTATAAAACTGCCGAATTTGGAGAAGAGTTCCGATTAAGCTAATGTGGCGATTACTTTTGAGACCTCTTTGCAATGATTGCTAATACTAGATTCAGTGATGAGGTGTCTGTCATTGCTTTTTATGGAATTGACCCCAGTCCAGAAGCAATCCGCTGTTTCTACCTGCAAGCGCTCAACTGGTTTGAAGCCCTAGGATACCCGATCGATATGATGGCGGTTGAAGGACCAGGCTTTAGTGGTAACTATAGAACCTTCAAACGCACTCATCCTAAGCTTCAGAAAGCGGGCTTCAGCTCAATTACTTCTTTCAGCCTTGCCGCATTGCTACCGGATGGCAAATTTCCTCTATTTGACTTCTTGATCGATATTGCCTGTATAACAGACAACAAACCCGTTGCCTATATCGCTGTTAATTCAAGTCTTTTAAGGTTGCCAAGTGAGACAATGTCCAGGATGGCTGACTCGGCGATTGCCTGTCTGAAGCCGATTTATGGGATTGGCTATAGACGTAGCCGCCAAGACGGTCCGACTCTATATGTTGTGGGCATAGGACAGGGAATCGGACCGAGTAGCGGTCAAGCTTATGAAGAAGCCGTTCGACATGGACACTGGGGACTCTTAGGAATGGATAGGCAAGTTTATCGCGACGGTGTGCTCCGAGATGTCTACCCTTGGAACTTTCTGACCGCTTCGCATCTCACCACTCAAGTCAACAACAGGGTGCTGCAAGACTGGATACAGCAAGATGAGCAGCGGGGGCATCTCAAATCTCTCAATGACGATGTTTGGTTATGGGAGGTTGATGAGGAGAATAGATTAGCCGTTCGTTCTATCCTATGGAATGCAGGAATTATCTTTAACTGGAAGAACTATCTATAAGAACCCATTTGGCGCATCTTAAGGCACGATCGTCTGCCTATGATCCCCAATACACTCGCTCTAATAGCATCAGCGAGGTAACTGAGCGCTCACCCCGCTGATTGTTGACAATTCTAGATTTTGTGAAACTCTATAGATTTCCTAGCTCAGCTTATGGGCAACCATCGGGTTTGGGTTTGGCAGAGCAGAACTTAGTCAGTTGGTTAAACTCGGAAACTGGCATTTTGTGTTCTGCCAGAATATCGCGGACTTTCCGATCGAAGCGATCGCAGATCTCCCGCACACCACCGGGAAGATTTTTTTGCTGGCAAACATTATCAGGCACATTGCCATTCAGGATTTGTTTCGCTTCGGCGTAGTACTGCATCCGTTGCCGTTCAATTTGGCGAGCCACTTTAGTGTACTTACCTAAATCTCCGGGCGGTTGTTGGGCATAGGCCGCCGTTTCGGATAAAAGAGAACTGCCGTGGAAGCTAACATGAGGCGTGAGTCCGGCTAGCAAGCCTGCGGTTGAAAGGATCCCCACCATCACAACGCGAGAGAGCGTGGGGCTGAGGCGCGATCGCAAAGAATTAATGGACGGGTTAATCATGACTGTGTGACACCACGAAAACTAGCACAATAACGGTTTCTATAGATTCTGAAGTATTTTATTGGCGATAAGTTCCAGCAAAAGAGGGAATTTCGTCAGTGATACAATTCACATAGTTCTACAATCTTTGTTTGCAAAGTAGCAAGTTCATCCGCGCCTCGCTTCAAGTTAGCTTCCAGTTCCAGCAAAATCGGTAGGGTTTGCAACAAGTTTCGCAGGGGAAGAGGTTGAACTTCCTGCCGCAAGAAATATAGGCGTTTGGGATTGTTCAACTCTGCGGCTTGGGCAATCACTTGATCGTTCCGTTCGCCTGATTCCAGCATTAACTTGACCCAGAGCCAAGTGCGAAACTGTCCGACTAGGCTAGCGATAATGCGTAAGGCTGGTTCATTTTGACGTAATAGATCAGCCACAAGTTCCAACGCGATTGCGGTTTGTCCCTGCCGAATCGCGGTTGCCAGTTTGGTCGTGCTTTGAGTACTCGTAGTGACCAGAGTAGCGACAGTATCCGCATCTAAGGGCTGGCGATCGTCACCACCGTATAATCGCAATTTTTCCAGTTCGCTATACAGTTGGCGGGTATTACTCCCGACCGATTCCGCGAGCAGTTCTACAGCGTCTCCTGTGAGTTTCACTCCAACTTCCTGCGCCAGCTGCCGCACTTGCTTAATGAGCAAATCAGTTTTCCAGGGGGGAATCAGCGAAAACTCCCGAATCTCAGCATATTTTTGCAGCAGCTTGGTTGATTTCAGCCTTCCGTCGGGTTTCGTCTTGGTTGTCAGTAACAGAACGCTGTTAGTGGGAATAGCAGGGAATGTCCGTTCTAGTTCACTCAGTAACTCATCTGAGCAGCGCTGAGCGATCGTGGTGTCTGCTAACCAAACTAGACGGCTCCCGGCCCCAAAGGGGGGTGTCATGGCTTGATTTAACCCCTGAATCACCGCATCGGGCTGGTCAGAGGTGAATTTGGTGTAATTAAAATCGCTCCAGGTGGGATCCAATACCTGTTGGCGGAGCGCCGCGACTGCCTGGGCAATCGCAAAGTCATCCTCTCCCCAATAAACGTAAATTGGCATTTATGAGACGGCTTTCCGATTGAGGTAATTGTATTGTCCTACTAATCCTGGCAGACTGGAGAGAGACAAACTGGGATCACATTGCTATCAATACTCCTGGCGCGTCTTTATGAGCCAATGTCAGACTTTCATGACTACACTAGATTTGTCTGACAACCGATTACCTGCAACTTCTTGCGATCGCCCATCTTAGAGGACTGAAGCAAGAGGTTTCTTGTAGGACTCATTCAGCTACCTCACGAGGCATTGACGATTGGACGAGAACTACCAAACTTACCTGAACCGGGCGATCCGTATGATTTTGCCCGAAACCTATCAATCCCAGGTGCAACATATTCAGGAATCACCTAAATTCAAACGGCAGGCTGAGCAACAGTATGATGCGGTACCGTTTCCTGGATATTCGATTATCACACCGCCGGGAAGTGATGAAACCGACAACTTGGAACTCTATAAGAGTTTGACGGCTTTGCAGCAAAACCTGTTGCAGCAGCTCGGCGGCCAGTCGTTTATTCCTGTACCTGCCGATAGTTTTCATGTCACTGTGGCCGATTTAATTTGGAATGACGCCTTTCGGGATGCGAATCAAAGGCCGGACTATGAAAGTAAATTGCGCTCAGCGATCGCCAACAGCTTCCAGGAATGTCACTCTCTGCGGAGAGGGCAGCCGATCCGGTTTCAGGTGCTGGGTCTGTTACTGATGACTCGTGCAATCGGGGTGTGCCTCGCTCCTACGGACGAAGACTCCTACGATCGCATCCTCAAAGTTCGGCGGGCCTTGTACCAGAACCATGAGTTGATGGGATTGGGAATTGAACAGCAGTACTATTTCACGCCTCATGTCACTTTAGGGTACTTCGGCGAAATTCCTCCAGCAGAGGCCCGTCAGTCGTTTAGCCAGGCTTTTATCGACTTGAATCAACAGTGGCTAGAAAAAGAACCACAGGACTTTTGGGTGCGGCGGGCAGAACTGCGAAAGTTCGACGATATGACCCGTTACTATCGCGAACCTGATTGGGCCGTGTTTGAATTTTAATGGCCCTGTCCATGCATCCCATCATGCAGCAGAGTTTCGCGGTGATTGATCGGGAGATCGGTGATCACTCGTTTAGTCCCCGCGAATATGCGATCGTCCGGCGGGTGATCCACAGTACTGCCGATTTTGAGTTCAAAAATCTGCTCCACTTTAGTCCAGGTGCGATCGACCGTGCGATCGCTGCTCTACGGCAAAAAATCCCGATCGTCACCGATGTCAGCATGGTGAAACAGGGGATTACCAGTATGGTGGCTCAAACCTTTGGTAATCCCGTCATTAGTGCTGTTGAGCAAGCCGAGCAAGCCGATCCCGGTAAAACTCGGACAGAAACGGGAATGCTCCGGTGTTTTGACCAGTTTCCTACGGCAATTTTTGCGATCGGGAATGCGCCCACGGCTCTCCTGGCATTGTGTGAACGGCTACCTGCGGCTCAACGACCCACCTTAATTATTGGTGCTCCGGTCGGCTTCATTTCGGTGGTGGAATCGAAATTAGCGTTAGCCCAAACTCCGGTGCCCCAAATTCGGGTTGATGGTCGTAAAGGTGGCTCTCCCGCTACAGCCGCGATCGTCAATGCCCTATTAGTGTTGGCGTGGGAAGAACAAGAGGCGCTATCTAAGATTTAGGCCGAAGTAGCCGCATCAATGTCTGCCAGAATTCGGGTTGCCTCTGTACACAGTTCGGTATGACAGCGACCATTACTGGCCATCAAGCCGCCCCACTGCACGACATCCGCCTGGTTATACAACAAGGGTGTGCCGTCAAAATGGGTGAGTAGACCCCCTGCCTCACTCAAAATCAAATCTGGGGCGGCTAAATCCCAATCTTTGGGTGCGGATTTACCCGACAGGGCAATGTAAGCATCGGCCCGTCGATCGGCGATCGCGGCCAGCTTTCCCCCCAAACTGCCTAAAAACTGCTGATTTTGGCAGGGAAAGCGTTGCATCAGTTGGTTAAAGCGATCGTTACGATGACTACGGCTGGTAACGATTACCAAGTCTTCTACCCGGTCAACAGTAGAGACATAAGCAGGTGTAGTTGTGCCATCCCGGTGTTCAATTTGGGTTCCCTGACCCACAGTAGCGGAATAAAGGGTATCGCAGCCAGGACACGCGACTACAGCAACGACTGGACGGTGGTTGTGGACTAAAGCAATATGAATGGCATATTCTCCGGTGCCCTGAATATAGTCTTTGGTGCCATCTAGCGGATCAATTACCCACACCCACGGCGCTTGCAAGCGATCGCGGGAATCCTGCTGCTTATAACTTTCCTCAGTTAAATAAGCAAACTGCTCAGTGCCTAACCGACCTTGTAACGCAGTCAGAATATACTCATCGGCGGCTGTGTCTGCTGCGGTCACTGGATCCGTTTCCGTATTGTGAGGATTCACGGTTGCCGCGGCCATCGATCGCAGAATATCTGCTGCTCCCCATGCCACCGATCGGGCAATCGCCAATAATTCCCGCAACTCCTGCTCCGTCATTCCGCTGATCTCCCCCATCTTCCCAATCTCCTCCATCTACTCTCTCCATGCCCTTGTACCAAAAAATTGGCAGGAATGCGCTGCTACCTCAGCGGCCTGGGTTAAAGCTTCAACAAAACTAGTTTGTAACAGGTAATGACAAAAGGCACCATGAAAAATGTCGCCAGCGCCCAAGGTATCCACGGCGGGGATGCTGGGGACAGCGATCGTGCCAGAGGTTGCGCGATCGCGATACTGAATCGGCTGTTCTCCATGAGTGACAGCAATCTGCGGAATGCCCAGGTTGGCTAGGTAGCAAAATACGTCAGCTTCCGAGTGGCATCCTGGAGGCTGAAAATTGGCCGAGCAAATGGCGTAATCTACCCACGGCAAAATCGTTTCCAATCCGGGTTTCCAACTGCCACCATCTAAAACGATCGGAATTCCTCGGGCCTTGGCTGGCTCAGCGATCGCTCGTCCTACCGCTATTTGATGACCATCAATGAGGATTACCCCAATGCTCTCTAGCCCATTGTCAGGAAGGGTATCTGTCGCCGCTTGGGTTTTCACCGCATTGATGGAAATCACGGCTCGTTCACCCGTGGTTTCGGTGACGAGAATGGATGACACGGGAGGTGGATCCAGTTGGGTTGGAGCCAGATCGCAAACAGTGACCCCACACCGCTGTAAATCGGTGAGAATCAAGTGGGTGATCGGATGTGACCCGACGACACCTAATACGGTGGCTGAATTCCCCAAATGGCTGAAGGCAACAGCGGCGTTGGTTGCTGGACCACCTGCCGCTACCAGATAATCGGATGCCACCAGTTTTTGATTGAGATCGGGAAGCTGAGCCGTCCGGTAAATTAAATCCAGTGTCACCAGTCCTACAAATAATCCCTGTGTTGCCATGCCGTCTGACCCTAAACCGGGAACGTTATACATCGTTGGTACCCCGATCGGCAATCTGGAAGATATGACCTTCCGGGCCGTGCGAATTTTACAGAATGTAGATCTAATTGCGGCAGAAGATACTCGCCACACTGGGAAGTTACTACACCACTTTCAGGTGACAACGCCACAAATCAGTTATCACGATCACAATCGCCACAGCCGCACAGGGGAATTGGTTGATCGCTTACAGCAGGGAAAAACGATCGCACTGGTGAGTGACGCGGGGATGCCGGGAATTTCGGATCCAGGTTATGAACTCGTTAGTGCTTGTGTCGCCGCAGGCTTAGCCGTTGTGCCCATTCCGGGTTGTAGCGCCGCGATCGCCGCTTTGACAGCTTCCGGACTGCCCAGCGATCGGTTTGTTTTTGAGGGCTTTCTACCAGCCAAGGTCGCGGCTCGTCGGACTCATTTAGAAACTCTGAAGCCTGAAAGCCGCACGTTGATTTTTTATGAAGCGCCGCATCGCTTACGGGCAACATTACAAGATTTAGTGATTTTGGGGGAAACACGACAGGTGGTTTTAGCGCGAGAGTTGACGAAGTTACATGAGGAGCTATGGCGAGGCTCGATCGCTGAAGCCATTGCCCATTACCAGGAACGAGAGCCACAGGGCGAATACACGATCGTGGTAGCGGGGGCTGAACGGGTGCAGGCCGCTCTCTCTGAAACCGCGATCGTGGCAGAACTGAAATCGCTACTGGCTCAAGGCTTATCTCGCTCAGAAGCCAGCCGCCAGTTAGCTCAGCAAACGGCATTGCCCCGCCGCCAAATTTACCAACTGGCTTTGTCAATTGCTGATGACTAATCGATCAGAATGGGGGTGAACCTGATCGATGGGGAGTGACCCAACGGCTATTCTTGAAATGCTTCGATCGAAAACATTTCGGTGACTTCCGATAGGTAGGGTAAAAAGGCGGCGACTGTGTCCGGTGACAGCAGGTCATGCATTTCCCAGCCGATCGCATGTAGCATTTCTTGCACCAACTTCCAGCTCACTTTCAGGCGCGGGTAGAGCATGACACAGAGGGGGAAGAGTTCTTTCTGGACAGACTGAATGCTATTTTCTAGCACACAGAGGCAAAGATATACCTGGAACATTTCCACATCCCGGATGCTGGAAATTCTCACCTTTAAGGAACTCAGAGAGCCGCTGTAGCTTTGATAGCCAGGGTATTGTTGGCTAATCCGCTTACAGACTTCCTGGGCAATGCGGGTACTGTTGGGCAATAATTCGCGCACCGCTTGTAGGAGAGGCGAGTCGTAATCATAGCTTGCTGCTGCTTCATAGGCCGCTTTCAAAGGCATGTAGAGGTGATCATCCATGACCTTGAAGTAGTGCTGAAGCAAGAGGTGCTCACTGGGACAAAGGTAATCTAGCAATAATTCGCCAGTGTAGTGAAATTGCATACTGACGACCCCGATCGCCCGTGGATCCTCGGCGGTATATTTCTGCCGCACTCGACCAAACTCATTGTTGACTAGCACAGAGAGCCGACGTGGTGTTACCCGCTCGCCATAGGCGTTTAAGGCAATTTCAAACAGGTGATGTGAATCGGCGGCAATTTGCCAGGGATTAATCACTTGCGGATTAATGCCATGCCGCCAAATCTCATCTGCCAGTAACTCATTGGTTAGCGACCAGGCTTTGGCACTAGCCTGAGTCAGATTTTGCTTTAAGAAGTTCGCGGTTCGCAGCCTACCTTCCGCCGACGCAATCTCTGCCAGTTCGCTAGTGCGCTTGAGTTGTTCCGCTTCATCACGGTTAGCCAGCGATGTGACGTAGTTCTTTGCCCATAAGGCAGCGAGAGAAGCAGGTTTAGACGCACCTGAGCCTGGTTTGGCAACCGCACCAGACTGACGCAGAACGTGTAGATGACCAGGAAATGCAACCGAGTATGCCATGCAGGGAACCCAAAATCAGCTTTAAAACGAAACGTGGGAGTCGCCAGAATGCTCTAATGAACACCTGAGGGAACTGAGCGAGGACAAGCGCTGTCTATTGCAGGAATTGTGATCGCGCCCCAGAACTGACATTACCAGCCCCAGTCTATGATCAACACAATTCTCAATATAGTTAAAAGCCAATCAACTAGATAGTTAAGAGATTTCAGGAGTTGTGTGATTAAGTATCCTGTACTTCCACGTAAAAGAACAACAGGTTAGTTACGATTGTTAATTTTCATTGAAAAATCGTCAATGTGTATTCAGCTTAGATGAATATACCGAGTTTTCTGGTAACTCAATAATTGCTTTAGAAAGCTTTCAGTGTTAACACAGCCAGCTAGCTGCATAACCGCTAAACATGAATTTTCCTGCTAGATGGAAATTTTAATTAGCTAGGGCTTATCAGGTATCTGTTGAGAAAACTCGTTGTTCCTACACAGTAAATTTACTTATCTAGGGGATTAATCTTTATAGGAGGATTGCCTAGATTCAGTTAGATTGGAGAAGTGAGCATCACTTCTGATCTAACCGTTGTTAAGTAGTATGACTAAAAGACCGACAAGCTGTAGTCGCTCTCTTGGTCTATGGTGAAGAGTCGTTAATCCCTGTGGGCATTACGTTTGGAACTTTCTGACTTCCAACTCAATCCTCAGTTTATGCTTTTAAGTCGCTGTAACCTTTTCAGCACATTTCCCGGTTTGTATGGGTCAGCATTCTAATTTACCGCCTGAGCAGGATTATCCAGACGGTCACCTGATTCGTGGTAGTGCTTGGGTAACGACATTTCCACCTGAAACTTTGTCTACTTCCAGGGCTGTGCAGATGCGGCAGCTAGAAACTCAACTTCGGTATGAACGGTGCTTAAATCACTTGGGGCAGTCATTGCAACGTTGCGTTACTGCCTATCTAGAACTTGACGATGGTACGATCGAGGCGGCTGAGCAAGCAGAAGCCAATTTTTGCCAAGTGGTGGTTCAGGAACTAGGTGCTGCTTGTGATAGTAGCCTGGTTGCCATTGCCCTACCAACGTCATCTGAACGAACTGGGGCTGTACCAGAGATCGATGAGCCTCGATTAGCGGCGGATGTGGCCTTCGATCGGGCCGCGTATGATTATCCGCATTGGACGGTTTGTCAGATTGCTCCACAGACAGCGGCACAGAAGGTTGCTTTCCCGTGGCTACTGGTAGCGGGTTTACCGTTACGTTTGGAGTTGGGTTGTTCGCTGTCAGCAGATGATCTGGAGTCCTGGCAATCGCAGTATCCGGGACATATTCGGCGAATTGTTAGTAGTCAGCAGACGATCGGCTGGTTATTGATATTGCCTAACTATCCGGTTGAACCGGCGATCGGGGGGAGTGCCGCCGATGGAGATCGCGTTTACTTCATGGAACAGGTTGTGCGCCACTGTGCCTCTTCCTGGCAACAATTGCAGTCGTTACGGGTGCAGAAGCAAACCTACCATCAGGTGTTGGCGCACAACCAGGAACTAGAACAAACCAATCAACTGAAAAGTGAATTTCTCGCCAATACCAGTCATGAGATTCGCACCCCGCTGAGTTCTATCCTGGGGTTTACCCATTTGTTGCAGCAACAAGGCTTTAATGCCATGAATCTGCGGCATCAGGAGTATCTCAAAATTATTCTCACGAGCGGGCAACACTTGCTGGCCTTGATTAACGACATTCTGGATCTGTCCAAGATTGAAGCGAATCAACTCAATTTGCAATGGGAATCTGTCGATGTCCGTGAAGTCTGTCAAATGTCGTTAACTCTGGTTAAAGAGAAAGCTAGTGATAAGGGTTTGGAGTTGCGGCTAGAGATTGATCCTAGTGTGACAACTGTGGTGGTCGATCCATTACGGTTAAAGCAAATGTTATTTAATTTGCTGTCGAATGCGATCAAATTTACGTTGCAGGGACAGGTTGGTTTGCAGGTTGTGCCGATCAGTAATTTCCTGTGTTTAACCGTGTGGGATACGGGCACAGGCATTTCGGCAGAACAGCAACAGTTGTTGTTTAAGCCTTACTCCCAATTGGATAATGCGGCTGTGACCCGTGGAGAAGGCACTGGATTAGGATTAGCTCTCACCCAAAAATTAGCGGAGTTGCATGGTGGCTCGGTGCAGCTAACGTCTGAGCTAAATCAGGGATCCCGATTCAGTATCTTTTTGCCGTTAAGGCAGTCTGTTTTACCCCAGCCAGAAACTTTAACTGCTAATGAGGTGGCTGCGGAATCTGAACATCTTGCTGCCGAGGCGATCGCGACATCCCGCTCTGGAAAATCTCACAAATCAACCAGAGCTGCTCAGCCGATAGAGCCCGATCCAGCTACGACATTGAATGGCCAGAATACTGAACTGCCTACAGTTCTGGCGCGCCCCAATAGTGTGTTGTTGGTGGAAGATAATCCCCATAATGCTCGTCTAGTGCTGACTTACTTAAGTAAGTTGGGGTATGAGGTGACTTGGGCCAAGCTGGGTCAGGAAATGTGGCAGGCTCTCGATCGCGCTTTACCTGCATTAATCCTGATGGATATCCATTTACCGGATGAAGATGGGTTGGCGTTAACGCGTCATCTCCGAGCCGACGATCGCTACCAACATATTCCGGTGATTGCTCAAACAGCAATGGCGATGAAGGGCGATCGTGATCTCTGTCTAGAGTCGGGCGTGAATGAGTACATCTCTAAGCCGATCGACCTGGATATTCTGGCTACCTTAGTCGCCAAGTATGCTCGATCGACGAAGGCCGCCTCTGAACAGCCGTAAACCACCGATCGCATCAGAAACGCGCTACGTTAGAGATTGTTGTATGTCCCAACTGACCAGGGTTCAGGGGGTATTTAGCCATGTTGGTCGATCAATTAGAACAACTGAGAGCCTTGTTCGCTGAAATGGGACAAGCTTTAATTGCCTACTCTGGTGGCATTGATAGTACGCTGGTCGCCAAGATTGCTTACGATGTTTTGGGCGATCGGGCCTTGGCCGTCACCGCTGTTTCACCTTCCCTGCTGCCTGAAGATCTGGAAGATGCTTGCATTCAAGCGACGGAAATTGGCATTGCCCATGAATTGGTGCAGACGCATGAACTAGAGAATCCTGACTATGCCGCAAATCCGATCAATCGCTGTTATTTCTGTAAAAGCGAACTGCATGACACCCTGAAACCACTAGCGGGGGAACGGGGGTTTCCGTATGTGGTGGATGGGGTGAATGCAGATGATTTATCCGACTACCGACCGGGGATTCAGGCGGCCAAGGAACGGGGTGCCCGATCGCCTTTAGCTGAAGTAGGGCTGACGAAAGCTGATGTGCGGGCATTAGCACGACATTTGGGCTTAAGCTGTTGGGATAAACCGGCTCAACCCTGTCTGAGTTCCCGCTTTCCCTATGGGGAGGAAATTACGATCGCCAAGTTGCAACGGGTTGGTAGAGCTGAAGCTTATTTACGTCGGATGGGTTTAAAGCAACTGCGGGTGCGGTCTGAAGGCGATACCGCGCGGATTGAGCTGCCTGCCGAACAAATTAAACAGTTTGTGTTGACCACCGATCTCCCCACGCTAGTCAGCCACTTTCAAACTTTAGGTTTTTTGTTTGTCACCTTAGATCTAGAAGGTTTCCGCAGTGGCAAGCTGAATCAAGTGCTGCAATCTGCTCAGGCATAACTCAGTCAGTTTCCTGAAGCCAATAGTTGCTGAAACTGAGGATTTGGCCGGACTGGATCGAGGGATGAATCGGTGGTGGCATGTTGTTTCAGACTAGGGTTGAGGCGGAAGGCGGTTTCTAGCAAGGCGATCGCCTCCTGCTGTTTGTCCTGCATGATCAGACAACAGGCTTTGTCATACCAGGCAGAGGCAAAATCGGGTTGCAGGGCGATCGCGTGCTCGTAGCTGGTGATCGCGGCATCAAATTGCTCTAAATGGGACAACACTGTACCTCGTACCGTCAGAATCGCCGGATTATCAGGTAAGGCTTGCATAGATTGGTCGCTGACAGCTAATGCCTCTGCATACTGATGTTGTTGAAACAGGAGAACAATCCAGTTATTCCAGGCAAGTTGGGATTGGGGATTCAGCCGAATGGCTTCTTGGTAGGCGGCGATCGCCGCTTCTGGCTGGTTTAACTTTCTCAGTACCAGACCCTTGTTGACCCAGGCAGGATCATATTGGGGATTTAATCGTAAGGCTTGCTCGTAGGCCGTCATCGCGTCTTCGAGTTGACCTGTTTGCATCAAAACATTGCCGCGGTTATACCAGGTGAGATGCCCACCTCCCGCTAACCGATCGGCACGTTTGAATGACTTCATCGCTTCATCGAGTTGCTGAAATTGGGTCAGAATTACTCCTCGGTTTAACCAGGCTGAGGCAAATCCAGGCTTGATCCGCAGCACAGTGTCAAAGGCATTGAGAGCCTCTTGCGATCGTCCCAACTTTTGTAACATCACACCTTTGTTGTACCAGGCTTGGTAGTAATTGGGATTGAGTTGAATCGCTTTCTCGTTCGCTGCAATGGCCTCTTCACACTTGCCCCAATTACTGAAAACAACTGCCTGGTTATACCAGGGTAGAGGATGGTCAGGTTGCAAGGCGGCGGATTTGGCGTGGGACGCGACAGCCGCTTCAAACTGTTGCAGTTTTTCTAGAGAATTACCACGATTTCCCCAAACCTGATGCGTCCCCTGGTTAAAGGTGGGATCGTAATAATTTGGTTTCAGAGCAATTGCGCGATCGTAGGACTCGATCGCTTCCTCGTAGCAGCGAAGTTCATGCAGCACGTTCCCCCGGTTATACCAGGCTTCATAGTTATCGGGGCAATGTTGGACGACGCGATCCAAACAAGCCAGCGCGGGATGATATTGCTTCATCAGGAGTAGAAAGAAGCCGGGAATCTCTAATAGCTCGTAAGGCTGGCGGCAGGAGCGAACCAGCCAGTAAAGCGCGATTGCGGTTAAGAGGGCGGACAACAGCAACACTAGCGATCGATCCAGTAGGAGGCTGTAGCCGTTCAGCATCAAATCAGTGGGCACTCCAGCTAGATGTGGAATCAGTACACTGACTTTAAACAACCAGCGACCTAAAGGGCGCACAGTCCACAATAACCAAAACAGCACAATCAGACTGACCCAGCTATACCGTTGTAGCTGCGATC
>DATNPU010000254.1:0-11279 GCA_036703105.1 Microcoleaceae cyanobacterium | reverse complement strand
GTGTAGGATTTACCCGATCCGGTTCCCGCCAGAATTGCCATGTGGGTACTAACCAATTCCTTCACATCCAGCGAGATCGGCACAGCTCCCAAATCCCGCAATAGCAAAGACCCCAAGTGAGCCGACCCAATCTGTCCCGGTTGTTTCTTATTCAACACCCGCCGCAACATCTCATCATCAGCTAGAAAAACTTTAGCGCCGGGATCGGGCGACTTACGCGGATTCATAAATCCAAGGGATTTGTCAAAGTAGCCAATCACATCAACGGTAACTTCGTAAATCTCCGGATTGGCATAGGTAAATCCGACCAGTGCCGCGATCGCCTCTGGACTAATTTCGGTATCCGCAAAAATGCGATCGGGTAAATGATCAATTAAGCAACGATCGGAGATCTTTCCCAGGATTTGTAGCGAGGGTTTTGATAGATCGTTAGCAATTTCTCGAACTTCGTAATAGACAAATTCCCCAATCCTGACATAGCGATTATCCGCCGTAATAAATACATATTGATTACCGCCATCACCTGGCCCTTTAACAGTACCGATTACTTTGGTCTGAGAGGTTGCAACCGATGAGTCGGGAGGGAACGCACGATTTGTCTTCATACCACGATTCCTAGAAAATCCGCCACAGAGGGTGTTGTTGTTCCGAAGTTGAGCTAACTCTACCTGAAAAGCAGTACAGATGCATTTATCCTACTGGATATACTGGATTTAGCTGGAAAATTGAGTCATTTTTGTACGTGATTCAATCAATTCTTGGTGAAGTCTTTTAAGAGAGTTTCATCAATATCTCAAGAATGGTTCTGCGTATTCACGGATACTGTAATCAATAATTCAGTGTAATGTGAGACAAAAATACATTGCAGAAATACCGCCTTCCTGTCAGCAAAAATCGATATTTTAGTAATTTAAGCTACAGTTTTGCCTGTTGATTATCAATTCCCTCCCTTGACCTGCTTGGTTCCCTACTAACACGGGAATTCTAGATTCAGTTAGTAGTTGGCCTAAAACCGCTTTATCAGGGTGCAGAGGTTCATGTTCAGAAACCAAGAAACTATTATTCCGCTTGATCGCTGTATTGGTATTCAGAATCACTCTACACCAGTCGTAATGCAGTCTCTTACTTCTTCCCTGCCCCCCACGATCGGGACTACTTCCGCCCCCCCCGTTCATCCTTCCTCCATGCCAGATTGGGTAGCTGTGACTCACCTTCAGCAACAAATCCTCCAGATTGCCGCCACCAATTCTGATGATGTCGATTCAGCCCTGACTCAAATCGCCCAAGTGATCGCAGAAATATTTCAGGTTGATGGTAGCCTGATTGTCGTCACTACTATTGCGGCTACAGAACCACTCTATACAGCCTATTGGTTACCCCAGTTCTCTCCTGCCTACACTGGGTCACCCGCAATCACCACTACAACCTGGCAAGCGTTAGTTGAGCAACTAGAACCAACTTCGTCGATCGAGCACGCCATAGTCACGGATGGGCCTCGCTCTAGCCCGTTCAAGGCGACCTGGCAAGCGATCGCCCAAAATACTAACCTGAGCATTCAAAGCACCTTAGCCATCCCTTTGCCCTGTCTTGGAGAAGTGCATGGTGTCATTAGCTTAATGCGATCGCAGTCCTCTAGCTGGACAGAAGCGGCCCTTCACATGCTGCGAACTGTTGCCCAACAACTGGCTGGACTAGTGCTTCAGTTTCATAGGCAGCAACAGATGCGGAAACAAGCCCAGTACCAGGCCGTCGTCAACCAACTAGTACTGGCGAGCCGCAATGCTCAAGATGTGAACGAGATTCTGGCCTTAGCCACGACGGGAACTGCCCAGGCTCTAAGAGCCAAGCGCGGAATGCTGTTACGGCTGAAATATTGGGATCCGTTACTGCGTAGTCGTCCTCAGGATCAACCACCTCGCATCCGCATCACAGTTGCCTATGAATGGTTCTGTGAGGATGAGGGACGCAGTCCCGCTTGGCCATCATCTGATCCAGAAGCGGAACAACCCGCGCTGACAACTCACCTCAATCAATCATTTTGGTTGTCTGAATGTCAGTTGTGCCAACACGTCTTCGCTAGTGGTTCTCAGCTCACTTCAATTCGCGATCGCCAATCTTTTGATGGCAATTTAATGGATGGAGTTGCCACTATATTCCATCTGGCACAATTACCAGCCCTATTAATTGCTCCATTAGAAAGCCAGGGTACAATTCTGGGATTTTTGGTGCTTCAGGATGATCAACCGAGCTCCTGGCAACCTCAAGATCTGGAATTATTGGAACTAGTCAGTGCTCAAGTGAGTGCGGCCATTATTCAAACCGAAACCCTGCGGCAAGTTCAGGCTTTAGTGGAGCAACGGACGGCTGAACTTCAGCAAAGCCTGACTGTACAGGCAAAACTGTATGAACGCACTCGGCAGCAGTTAGAGCAACTCCGGCATCTGAACCAACTGAAAGATGAGTTCCTGAGTACCGTGAGTCATGAACTCCGGACGCCGCTAACCAGTATGTCGCTAGCCATTCGGATGCTGCGGGAGGTCGGGATCGGCAGCGATCGTAGTAACCGATATTTAGATATTTTGGAACAACAGTGTGCCCAGGAAACCGATTTAATCAACGACTTGCTGGCCCTACAGGAACTAGAATCCAAGCAAGTTTTGATCCATCTACAGGAATTGGATTTCACAATGTTGATCCGCGAACTGGCGTCGGGTTTCTATCAGCGCTGGACAGCCAAAGGGTTAACCCTAAATCTTGAACTGCCGCACACTCCAGTCATTGTGCACAGCGATCGAGATAGCCTCAGCCGCGTCATTCTAGAGTTACTGACTAACGCTGGCAAATATGCGGATCCCAACACAGCCGTTCACTTAAAAGTCATCCAAGCGGCAACTCAGTCCACCAGTGAGGTCGCGATGACCCTCTGCAACACTGGGTCGGGCATCTCCCAGGAAGAACTTCCCCATATTTTTGATAAATTCCGGCGCTGTCAAGGAGCAACTCACAATGCTATCCAAGGAACTGGATTAGGGTTGGCACTTGTGAAGTCTCTAGTGCAGCATTTAAATGGCACGATCGCCGCCACTAGCGTCGCTTTAGAACACTCTCCAGCCTACGAAACCTGTTTTACCCTGACCCTACCTTGAGGAGTTTCCCGATTTCCCACCTGTTAATACAGTAAAATCGCCACTGAAGCCTTTCATCAATTCGATCACTGACCTGATTGCTCCAGTCTTTCTAAGGACTCCCGAATGGTCTGCTCTGCCCCCGACCTAATAAAGGTATGCTGAAACCCGCCACTACCTCCCGCCCTTTGCGCTGGCAACGCACTCGTTACTCTCCAGTCGTGCGTCAGATGGACATTTTTACATCGTCGGCACAACTGATGTTTTACCTATGGTGGGATCACAAGGTAGTGCGTCAGTCCCCTCGGCATCGGAATCGGCGGGCACAGTGGCTAGTAGGAACATTACTGGATTTGGGGCCAACCTTCATCAAAATTGGGCAAGCCTTATCTACGCGTGCCGATCTACTGCCGCTGGAATATGTGCAGGCATTAGGACAATTGCAAGATCGAGTCCCCGAGTTTAGTGGGGCAGAGGCGATCGCTATTATCGAAACCGAATTGGGTCGTCCAGTTCATCAGCTTTACCAAAACTTTGACCCGGTTCCGATCGCCGCTGCGAGTTTAGGGCAAGTCCACCGCGCCCGCTTGCTCACAGGAGAAGAAGTTGTCGTGAAGGTGCAACGTCCAGGGCTGCAAAAGCTATTTAACTTGGACTTTAAGGTGCTGCGGCGATTAGTGCGGTTTTGCTATCGCTTTCTGCCCTGGACCCGGCAATATGACCTGGATGCCATTTACCAGGAATTCACCGAGATCCTCTACCAGGAAATTGATTATGTGCAGGAGGCCATCAATGCCGATCGCTTCCGACACAACTTCCGCGACTACCCCCGAATCATTGCGCCGAAGGTCTATCCCAAGTACACCACGCAAAAGGTGTTAACGATGGACTATGTGCCGGGGATCAAAGTTAACGATCGCCAAAGTTTGGCAGCCTGCGGTATTGATGTCAAAGAGATCAACCAGTTGGGGATTTGCAGCTACCTAAAACAACTGCTGCAAGATGGCTTCTTCCAAGCCGATCCCCATCCCGGCAACATGGCAGTCAGCCAAGATGGCTGTTTGATTTTCTATGATTTCGGCATGATGGCTGAAGTCCCTTCACTCGATCGTGAGCAAATGGTGAAAACCTTTTTCGCGGTGATGCGGAAGGATACCGAACAGGTTCTCGATACCTTAACTTGCATGGGACTGCTGGAACCCATGCCCGATATGACTCCGGTGCGCCGGATTGTCCGGTTTTTGCTAGAGAAATTTACTGAGAAGCCCGTAGAGATCCAGGCATTCAAGCAGATGCGCAGCGAAATCTACGCCTTGTTTGAGCAGCAACCCTTCCGGCTCCCGGCGAAGATGACCTTTATTCTCAAGGCGCTGACGACATTGGATGGCGTTGCACGTGCCCTTGATCCGCAATACAACCTGATGGTAGCTGCTAAACCATTTGTGAAAAGTTTAGCTACCACCAATAATCAAGGAGCGATCGGGGAACTGGCCAAACAAGCCAGGGAGTATGTCACCTACAAATTGACCCAACCTAGTCCGATCGAGCGCTTAGTCCAGAGACTAGAAGAACGGTTAGAAGAAGGTGAATTACAGGTACGGGTGCGATCGATTGAAAGCGATCGGGCACTGAGAAGTCTGAATTTAGCGGTGAGAAGCTTGATCTACACCTGTCTCACCGGATTTACCCTGCTATCAGGTGCAGTCCTCTTAGTCGGTGGTACTTACATCAATTGGGCGATCGCGGCGTTTGTAGTGGCTGGCCTATCAGGTCTAGCCTTAATCCGATCGTTAATTGAACTGAATGTGCGCGATCGGCTCGATCGGATCGCAGGTCGCTAAGGAAATTACCCAATGGCTCAATCCGCTCAGACTTCTGCCTTTACCCTTCAATTGCATACCTGGATGCAGCAAGCGGGAATTTCTAGCTTCCGAGCCTTGAGCCGAGTGGCTGAAGTCTCTCGGTGGCAAGTCGAGCAATTACGGCAGGGAAATATCACCCAGATGCGGGTTGAGGTGTTACTAAAGCTGAGTCAAGCTCTCCAAATTTCACTCCCTGAATTATTGACACCTTTCACAGCCCCCGATCGCCCAGTAGAGCCACCACAATCATCCACTGCAAACTTAGAGCAACAACTCACTGAGTTACGGCAGGAATACGATCGACTCCAGACCCAACTGGCTCAGCAACGCCAAGAGCTATGGCAGGACTTTCAGCAATCCAGTGTACAGGTGTTAGAGTCGCTGATGCTGCAATTGCCAACAGCCGCCTACGCTGCCCAACAAAATCCTCAGGCTCCCGCCGTTAAATTATTGCCATTACTTCGTCCCATCGAGCAGTTATTAACCCACTGGGGCATTGACGCGATCGCGACGGTCGGCACAGAAGTTCCCTACGATCCCCAGCAGCACCAATTAATGGAAGGATTTGCCGAACCGAATCACCCGGTAAAGATTCGGTATACCGGGTATCGGCAGGGCGATCGCTTATTGTATCGAGCCAAAGTCAGTCCAGTAAATCGCTAACTGGGATTACACCAGGGCTGGAACTGGAGTTTCCGTAGCAACGGGTTCTGGCTCAAACGGCGATCGCTCGATATGAATATGCTCGCCATTCCGGCAGACTCCACAGACTTTCAGTTGCGCCGTGGGAGCGGTAGGATTCGGTTCCTGGTCTGGCGAGAGGGTTGAGTCTACCCATTTGACGATCGTAAAATCAGCCGCCATGCCCGGTTGGAAGCTCCCCAATTCCTGTGATTTTCTCAAAGCTGCCGCTGGACGACTCGTCACTCGTTCCAACACCTGGCTAAATGACAATCCCAATTTAATAAACTTGGTCATGACCGCCGCCAAATCCCCATCCGGGCCAACATTAGACTGGTTCAGATCGGTAGATAGCGTATTCGGTAAAATGCCCTGAGCGATCGCGTTGCTGGCAAGATTGACAGAAAACGTCGTGCTGCTGTAGCCAACATCCAGCAGAATGCCGCGCTCGATAGCTTCACGAGCGGCGGGTAGTAAACTACCCAGCGCATCAAACAGGCCGTATTGTGGTTGGAAACATTGGGTGACAATATCACCAGGGCGTAATTGCGGCAGTAATTCCTGCGGTGGCAGCATCTCATCTTGAGCAAACTGCCCCAACTGCACCTTTAACGGCAAGGAAAACATTTCCGCTAACGTGCGAGCCGCATCTAAAACCGGCGATCGACTTTCTCCCCGTCGCCGCACCGGACGCACATTAAACCCAACAATTACATCACGGTTCGCTTCTACAACTGCCGCCGCCCGTTGCACATCCTGATTGCGGGGATTCGTGGAAATTTCTAGTTGGTGGGCAATAAAGTCCGAAGTAGCAATGTACAGCAACGACGGATCCATGAAGGCATAGGTGCGCGTCTTGGCAGTATCCATCAACGATCGACGGGAAGCATCAAAGGTGAGAATACCGGAGGTTCCCGCATCGGCAACAGTAGTTACCCCGGAGCGAAATCCCACATCATCGACAGGCAAGCAGAAATTCCCGATCGTGCTGAGAATGTGAGTATTCAGATCGATCCATCCAGGAGTGAGATAGGCTCCTTGTAAGTCAATAATCTGGGTGTCCCAGTTCGGCACCAAGATCGGGACAATCTTGCCTTTGGCAAAGTCGTCTTGCAGAATCCCAACCACTTTGCCGTTTTCAATCAGCACATCCCCACGACCATCAATTCCCTGTGTCGGATCAAGAAGGTGAGCATTCCTATAGATCGTTGCCATAGCCGTCTAGGTGAAACTGCGTGTTGTCACCAACAGTTTACACATCTTTACGTTAAACCTCACCCCCAGCGACAAATCTTCTGGCGACTAGCCGCCACTAAATCAGAGGGAGTGCTGTAATCATTCAGTTTCAAGCTCAGCACTTTGCCATCGCTTCGCCTCCGTCTCTAGGCTGTGACACCACCACGAACTGACGCTCAAGCCTACCTGTCAAACGTTCTAGCAACTTGGTATCCCAGTAGACGATCCCAACCAGAGTAGAATTAAAAAGTTGAGAAGCGCCCTGAATTCATTCGCAGAAACCAGAAAACATAAACGGACTTTCTGTTTAGCTTCACTGTTCTCAAGGAAAGACATTCATGACTGTTACTCCTGTTCGTCCATCAGCGCAAAAGCACGAAGTCAAAGACCTCTCCCTTGCTCCCCAGGGGCGGCAACGGATTGAGTGGGCTGGACGAGAAATGCCAGTCCTGCGTCAAATTCAAGAGCGTTTTGCTCAAGAAAAGCCGTTTGAAGGAATTCGGTTGGTTGCCTGCTGCCACGTCACGACTGAAACCGCTCACCTGGCGATCGCCCTGAAAAATGGGGGAGCCGATGCCTTATTAATTGCCAGCAATCCCCTATCCACTCAGGATGATGTGGCGGCTAGCCTGGTTGCGGACTATGGCATTCCTGTATTTGCCATGAAAGGTGAGGATAACGCCACCTATAACCGCCATGTGCAAATCGCCCTCGACCACCGTCCAAATATCATTATTGACGATGGTAGCGATGTAGTCGCCACCCTGATCCAAGAGCGCCAAGCCCAGATTGCCGATCTAATTGGCACCACCGAAGAAACCACTACCGGGATTGTCCGACTCCGGGCGATGTTCAATGACGGCGTACTGACCTTCCCCGCCGTGAACGTGAATGATGCCGACACCAAGCACTTCTTCGACAATCGTTATGGTACGGGTCAGTCCACTCTAGACGGGATCATCCGCGCAACCAACATTTTGCTGGCTGGTAAAACTCTAGTCGTGGCTGGCTATGGCTGGTGTGGTAAGGGCACTGCCTTGCGGGCACGCGGCATGGGTTCCAATGTCATCGTTACCGAAATTGATCCTATCAAGGCGATCGAAGCGGTGATGGACGGCTTCCGCGTTTTACCGATGGCAGAAGCCGCTCCGTTGGGTGATATTTTCGTCACTGTAACCGGCAACAAGCATGTGATCCGGGCAGAACACTTTGCAGTCATGAAAGATGGCGCGATCGTCTGCAACTCTGGTCACTTTGACATTGAGATTGACCTGAAATCTCTGGGTGCGGAAGCGACTGAAGTCAAGGACGTTCGTAACTTCACTCAGCAATACCGCCTCAAGAATGGCAAATCTGTGATCGTCTTGGGTGAAGGCCGTCTGGTTAACTTAGCGGCTGCCGAAGGTCATCCCAGTGCTGTGATGGATATGAGCTTTGCCAACCAGGCACTCGCTTGCGAATATCTGGTGAAGAATAAGGGTAGCTTGGCTCCTGGATTGCACACTGTGCCGAAGGAAGTTGATCAAGAAATTGCCCGCCTAAAACTGCAAGCAATGGGAGTCGCGATCGATTCTTTGACTGCCGAGCAGATTGAGTACATGAACTCTTGGACTTCAGGTACCTAACTACTGAGGAGCGAAAATTAAATAACTTCGATACTTTCTTGTACGGGCGAACCGCCGTTCGCCCCTTCAGATGGCAAAATATTCGATTTTATTTAATTCATGCTCCTTAGTAAATAAAGGATGAACGCTCCATTAGTTCATCCTTTATGCTCTCGTTTTCACCCCTGAACCACTCGTATTGAGTATTCGTTATTCATGTCCCTGAATTTGCATATTGGTGGTCATGAGCCGCATCCGGATTGGAAAATTCTTGATGTTGAAGCGCGTCCAGAAGTCGATTATGTGGCAAATGCCTCGGATTTGAGCCAATTTGCCACCGATTCAGTAGACAAAATTTATGCCAGTCATGTACTGGAACATTTTTATCACGGAATTAATGGCGAACTGCTGAATACTTTACGAGAATGGCATCGAGTTTTAAAACCAGGTGGCCATCTTTTAGTCAGTGTGCCTGATCTAAGAACCCTCTGCTGGCTATTTTTAAATCCTAATTTAGAACCGTTAGAACGCCATCATATTATGGCGATGATGTTTGGGGGCCAAACCAATATTTATGATGTGCATAAAGTCGGATTTGACGTTGATATTTTAGGCTTATATCTCCGAGAAGTTGGCTTTCATGGTTATCGACAAGTGGCTGAGTTTAACTTGTTTAATGACACCAGTAGTATGCGAGTATTGGATACATTAATTAGTCTTAATGTGGTAGCTCAAAAAGCCCCGATCGACTAAGGTTACTATGGTTGACTTCAGAATTCTGTAGATAACCGAAGCATTGGTTTAATGTCCATACCAGCTTCAGCGATCGTCCCTTCATCCTCACTTGTCAAACTAATTCGCTGCTGAATTTTTGGAATCAATGCCTGCCATTGAACTGGGCTTAGCTCATTGATTAAAGTAATCTCTGGAACCTGATTTTCTGCTAAATCCAATTCCATAAAAATATTCATTGTGACATCCGATAAGCTATAGGTAGCCACTTCGCTATAAGCAGAATTCACATAAATTAGTAATGTTATATCCCGGCTTTTCGAGTGAGTCATTGCCATTTGCACTAATCGAGATAACTCTGCTAATAACTGCGCCTCAGATTGCTGCCAATTGGGAAAGGCAATCCAGTTAATTTTTCTGAGATGGAATGATTGTAATGTCGTCTCAACTAATACCGATCGCACTATCTCTGCCATTGTTACCCAAGAAAATTGTTGCGATCGCTGCAAGCCTCTAGCCTTCAATTCTTGCCGTACTTGCGGTTTTTGCACATCACATAGAGCATTTGCCAGCCCTAGTACATCATCATCCCGGACATATAAAGCGGCCTCACCTGCCACTTCAGGGATCGAGGCATTTGGGCAAGTAATTACCGGACAGCCACATGCCATTGCTTCTAAAACTGGTAAACCAAACCCTTCATACTTTGAGGGATATACTAAGGCGATCGCACCCGAATAAGCCGCAATTAATTCAGCATCCATGAGCTGTAAAATTTGTACTGTACTACCGCTTGTATAAGGGCGCCATTCCGACTTAAACAAGGATTGGCTACCTGTGCAAATCACATCAAAGCCTGAGCGCGCAGAAAGTTGAGCAAATGCTTGAAAAAACAATTGATTATTTTTGTAAGTAGTGTTTAGACCACTGATTAAGAAGTAGGGTTTTGTAATGCCGTAGGTCGCCTTGAACTGTTCAATTTGGGTGACAGAGGCAGGTGAGAATTCTGGAATAATGCCGTTATACGCTACGGTAACTAATTCAGATGTGATATTTGGAAAGAATTTAAGTAGATCCTTTGCAGTATTTTGAGAAACGGTAATATAAGCGGACGCGGCTGCAATACAATGATGTTTTTCTCGCCAATCGGCATAGGTTAAATCTGCACCCATCGCTTCGGGAATCATATCGTGAACGAGTAGCACACTTGGTGTGGTTAATGGCGAAGTGTAATAAGTAGAAATAAATAAATCTGCCGCTTCCTCATCACAGATTTGTTGTAGACATTCGCGATCGTGCTCAATATTCCCATAGTCATAAGGTCGGATTTGGCGATAGTGAACACCGGAGATTATGGGAGCTGTTCCCGCCCGATCGAGCACCAGAAGATATTCACTAAATCCATCGTTTGCCCATGCTTCCAAGAGCGATTTCCAAACCCGGGCAATCCCTGTATTCGCATGTTGGAAAAATACACCATCGATCAGGATTTTCATCTCGTCCATCCCTTATCTGCCGATTTCAAACGATGTTTAAACGAACGTCTGGACTACACTAGACAAGTGATACAATGCCATCACTTTGATATCTAGAGGTTCAGCGTGGTTCAAGCACCGTTAGCATCCTACCCTTCATCCCCCACTGAATCGTCCCTGCTTCCCGCCACCGAAACATCGCTAGCAGATAGACTGCATCAGTTGGCAGACGCGATTATTGCTGGCAAGCGGCTGAACCGGGAAGAGGCGATCGCTCTCACCCAGATTGAAGGAGAGGCAGACATTTTATTGCTGTGTGAAGCCGCCGATCGAGTACGTCAGGCTTGTTGCGGCAACACGGTCGATCTGTGCAGCATTGTTAATGTTAAATCCGGTGCTTGTTCAGAAAACTGTTCGTTCTGCGCCCAGTCGGCACACCACCCTGGAGATGATTCACCAATTTATGGGCTAAAGTCTCCCGACGAAATTCTGGCACAGGCCAAAGCTGCCGCCGAAGCGGGTGCCAAACGGTTCTGTCTCGTTAGCCAGGGTCGTGGGCCAAAG
>DATNPU010000047.1:0-6970 GCA_036703105.1 Microcoleaceae cyanobacterium | reverse complement strand
CGATCGATGCTTTGGAAAGTTACGACAGTCAGCGATCGGCTGAAGCGGTTCGGGCCAATCCCAGTCAAATTGTGATTCATACCGAAATCATCGATGAGGAATTTGTCACGATCAAGATTCGAGATAACGGCGCTGGAATGCCAGAAGCCGTCAAGAATCGCTTATTCGATCCCTTTTTCACCACGAAACCGATCGGCAAAGGTACAGGTCTAGGATTATCAATCAGCCACCAAATTATTACTGAAAAACATCATGGTGAAATTGGTTGTGTCTCAGAACCAGGACACGGGGCAGAATTTTGGATTAGACTACCGATCCAGCAAGCCTCAACGTAGACCTTCATGCCTAACCTGATTGTGACCGGAGCCAGTGGATTTCTGGGGTGGAACCTCTGTCAAATTGCCACCGCAGATTGGCAGATTTACGGCATCGGCCGATCGCGAACAATCAATCTGCCCAATGTCACAGCGATCCAGGCTGATTTAACCGACTTCGCCCAACTCCAAGAGCTATTTCAGCAGATTAAGCCCGATGCAGTCATTCATCTAGCCGCACAATCTGCCGCTAATATCTGTCAGCAACAGCCCGAGCCGGCTTATGCGATTAACGTCACCGCTTCCAGCAACATCGCGGGGCTATGTGCCGACTACAATCTGCCCTGCGTCTTCACTTCCACCGATTTAGTGTTTGATGGGCAACATTCTCCTTATCGAGAAACCGATCCCGTTTCCCCGATTAACCACTATGGCGAACAGAAAGCTTTAGCTGAACAACGGATGTTGGAGCGCTATCCGCTGACTGCTATTTGTCGAATGCCCTTGCTATTTGGAGCCGCACCACCGACCGCGAGTAGCTTCCTGCAACCGTTTCTGCAAACTCTCCGGGCTGAACAGGAATTAAAGCTATTTGTCGATGAATTTCGCACTCCTGTTAGCGGTATGGTAGCGGCACAGGGACTTCTACTCGCTTTAGACCAGCGTGTCCAAGGAATTCTGCATTTAGGCGGGAAAGAGCGGATCTCCCGCTATGAATTCGGCCAGTTAATGGTCGAGGTCTTAGAGCTACCTGCCACAGGTTTAAAGGCATGTCGCCAACAGGACGTGAAGATGGCTGCCCCTCGTCCTGCTGACGTGTCATTGGATAGTTCAAAAGCCTTTGGATTAGGCTATAGTCCACCCAGCTTACGATCGCAATTAGCTGCACTCAAAGGGTTGGTCTAACGATTAAGCGGCCAGTTCGCGGTCGATCGCGGCGATTAGTTCTGGGGCATCGGGGGCCACCGCACTCTTAAATCGGGCGACGACTTCTCCTTGTTTGTTAACCAGGAATTTCTCAAAGTTCCAGGCCACATCACCCGTTGGTTCGATCGCTTGCGTTAACCGAGCATAGAGCGGATGTTGGTCTGCTCCTTTCGCATGCACCTTGTCAAACAAGGGAAAACTGACGCCGTACTTGGTTTCGCAGAACTGCTGAATTTTTTGATTACTGTCCGGTTCCTGCATCCCATAGTCATTGCAAGGAAAGGCCAGAATTTCCAGTCCCTGGTCACGATACTTCTGGTACAAAGCTTCCAAGCCAGTGTATTGCGGGGTATAGCCGCAGTAAGAGGCGACATTGACAATCAGCAGAACTTTGCCAGTATAGTCACCCAGCGATCGATCTTCTCCAGCGATCGTTTTCACTGCAATATCTGTAATAGTTTGACTCATCGTTCACTCAAAATGCTGTTCTTTCCTATCCTAAAGGCTAAACGCCGCTTCATCGTTGTTGCGCTCCCCGATAGCGCATTTGTCGTTTGAGCGCATAATGATGAGCAAAGCGCGGAATATCACCTTGATGCCCCATGACAATTAAGGTGTCGCCTTCATGAAGAAACAAACTGTGATTCGGATGAATCAACATTGTGCCATCAGCTCGGCGTAAGGCCACGACAATAAATGTTCCCTTACCTCGCACTTCTACAGTACCAATGCTGGCACCAATCAAATCAGACCCTGCCGGAATGGCTAATTCATCAATTTGGACATCAATTTGCGCCAGTAATTCGTTCAGGGTTGCCCGCCCATCATCGGCTTCCAAAAAGTTCATGGCCGTGGGATGGGTAATCATGTGGGCCATGCGTAAAGCCCCGATCGCGGCAGGTGACACCACTTGATCGGCTCCTGCTTGCAACAATTTCTTTTCTGTCGATGGCGATTCTCCCCGTGCCACAATCATTAACCGGGGATTCAAACCACGGGCCGTTAGCGTGATAAACACATTCGCTGCATCATCAGGTAACGCCGTGGCTAACACTTTTGCTTGATGAATACCCACTGATTCCAAAATCACTTCATCGGTTGCATTCCCAATTCGGACTAGATATCCATTCAATTCCGCTTGCTGTATGCGATCGCTATTGTGATCAATCACCACAAAGGGTTGTTTGGCTTCTGCCATCTTCCGCGCCAGAATTTGGCCGATCCGACCATAGCCACAAATAATCACGTGCCCACTCAACATCTGAATGTCTCGCGTCATCCGTCTGGCTCCCATGACTCGATTAATTTCGCCTTCAGTGATCATTTGCAGAAAGCCACCGACGATATACACCACAGCGGTATAGCCTGCCACAATCACAAAAATCGTAAAGATGCGGAGCGGCGGGTTCATCGGGCCAATTTCACCGAATCCTACGCCAAACACGGTAATCACAACCATGTAGATCGCATCTAGCAACTGCCATCCCGCAATCACATACCCGGTCACCGCGATCGCAAAAATCAGCAAAAAACAACCTGTGCCAACTAAAATTCGCTTAAGTGAACTTTGCATATTACACAGGCGTTACCCCAAACCTCGGTAGTACCGAATTCTTCGATTTGCACAAATTAATCTCTGCTCAGAATTGATCCGGTAAACCACCTTTCTAGTAATGGCAGAAAAATTTTGCGATCGCTGTATCATCAGCACCAATTGATCAGTCAATTACACGACTGTTCAGATTAGTGAGCCGTTGGAGATTGGTGACGGGCTTCAAACCCTGTGATCGCGGTATGAAGCGTAAAGTAAACCCGCTCAGGCGTAATTTGTTCCAGCAGTCCTGAGCGCTTCAGTTGGGCATAAAGATCTTGCTTGACTCGTGCCAGCGCAAACGTAATGCCTTGAGCAGCTAAGTCACTTTGAAATTCAGCTAGAGCCTCGATCGCCGTCATATCCACTTCTGAGATCGCTTCAGTGTTCAAAACAAACCATTCCACTGGGATCTGCTCAGCGGCGATCGCCGCCCATGCCCGCCGTTTAAAGTTCTCCACATTGGCAAAGCACAACGGGGCATCATAGCGATAGATCACCAAGCCAGGAATGGTCGTCGCGCCTTCCCAATCATTAATATCATGTAATCCCGGTAATCCTGGAGCTTCTCCCATCACCGCATCATGAGGCCGGCTCAGCCGCGCAAATAGCTCGATCACCGATAGACCTACCGCTATCCCCACACCAACTAAGATATCTGTCAATAAAACTCCAACTGTAGTGATTAACGCTAAAGCAAATTCACTGCGACGGAATCGCCATAATCGTTGGAATTCTGGAATTTCGATTAATTTGGTAGCGGCATAAATCACGATCGCGCCCAAAGCCGCATTGGGAAACACGGCCAACACCGGACGTAGAAATAACAGGACGATGATCACCACTACAAAAGCTACTAGAGAAAATGCCTGACTTTTACTCCCCAGGGCATCCCCAATCACCGTGCGGCTACCACTACTACTAATCGGGAATCCCTGCATCAAGCCATTTCCTAAATTCGCTACGCCCAACGCTAATAACTCTTGATTGGCATTCACCGTATAGTGGTGGCGACTGGCAAACGATCGAGCCGTTAAGACATTGTCCGAATAGCCAACCAGCGCAATCCCGATCGCTGCCGCCACCAAGGGAACTAAGTCGGGCACCGCTAGGCTGGGCAGTGCCAAATGGGGTAAGCCTGCCGGAATTTCACCAACCACCCGCACTCCTCGTTGTTGCAGATCAAAGATGCCTACAGCGGCTGTCGCCAATAACACGGCTAATAATGGCCCCGGTAATTTGGGAAACCACCGTTGAATAGCCAGCAAAAACCCTAAAACCAAGGCCGATAAAATCAATGTGGTCCAATGGATTTCTGTCGATCGCTGAAGGAATTCATAGACTTGGCCTAACGGATCCTTGGCTGACAGCTTAATGGCACTGATCTTGCCGAGTTGACCAGCGATCATAATCACTGCGACGCCTGCCATATAGCCAACCAGGATCGGCTTAGACAATAGATTGGCTAAAAACCCTAACCGTGCCAAATACCCAATTAAACAAATGACCCCGACCATAAATGCCATCAAGGCCGCTAAGCCTGCATAGGATTGGGGATCAGTCAGCGCCAATGGTGCGATCGCGGCAGCCGTCATCACCGCTGTTGTCGATTCTGGGCCGATCGAAAGTTGGGGTGACGAACCGAGTAAGGCATAAATTAGCATCGGTGGCAGAATTGCCCATAATCCGGCTACAGGCTGAACTCCCGCCAACTCACCATAGGCCATACATTGGGGAATCAGGTAAGCCGCAACGGTCAATCCTGCTAGCAAATCTCCTCTCAACCAGGCTCTTTGGTAAGCCAGCAACCGCTTGAGTCCGGGTAGAGATTGTGGGATTGCCCTAAGAATCTTCACTGTTGCCATTACAAACCACCTGATTCAGCCACGTTGTGGCAGTTACCCCCTTAATCTAAGCCAAGCCCAGTAATTTTTCCTGCCAGGACATATAAGTTTAACGGGACCAACGGCATCCGGTAAGATCTCCGGAGCGATCGCTGTTTAAAAAGTGTGAGATGAAGAAGTTATTCCTATCCGTCGGTTTACTACTATTACTGCTTCCATTCACTGCCTGCTCAGATGAGCCGCAGGCGGTCAGCCGTACCAGTGGCACAACTCAGGATAGAAGCAAGCCCTTTACGACAGGAGCCATTCCCGACCAGAACCCAGAACAGTTACAGCGGCTTTACGGCAAGTTAGCCAAATATCTCCAAGCTGAATTAAATGTCCCCGTGGTCTATAAACCGGTGACTGACTACACTGCCGCCGTCACGGCCTTTAAGGTTGGTGATCTGGATATGGTTTGGTTTGGTGGACTGACTGGAACCCAGGCCCGCTTACAAGTTCCCGGCGCAGAAGCGATCGCGCAACGCGATATTGATGCCCAGTTTCATAGCGTTTTCATTGCGAATACGGCTAGTGGTATTACCCCAATTAAAGACAATAAGGAACTGGCCGTTCTAAAAGACCATAGCTTTACCTTCGGCAGCGAATCCTCTACCTCGGGCCGACTAATGCCGCAATACTTCTTAGAACAGGCTGGTATGAACCTGAAAGACTTTAAGGGTGACCCAGGCTTTTCTAAATCCCATGATGCCACGCTGGAATTAGTGGAAGCTGGAACCTATGAAGCAGGCGTGATGAATGAACAGGTTTGGAAGAGCCGTTTAGCTGAGGGCAAAGTGGATACCAACCGAGTAGCCGTAATTTGGCGGACTCCGGCTTATTACGACTACCACTGGGTGATTAACCCGGAAGTCCGCGCCCGGTATGGTCCCGACTTTGTCAATAAAGTGCAGGCCGCTCTATTGAAACTTGACCCCAAGGTGCCTGAGCAAAAAGAAATTTTGCAGTTATTTGGAGCGACCAAGTTCATTGCGACAAAGAATGACAACTATGCTCAGATTGAGCAAGTGGGGCGAGATATTGGCAAGATCAAGTAACTCATGACGCCACCCATTCTGGAGTTAAAGCAGGTTTCGCAGCAGTTTGGTCAGTTCCAGGCGTTGACCAATATCAATCTACAAATTTTACCGGGAGAACGGGTAGCACTGGTAGGGTCGAGTGGAGCTGGGAAAAGTACCTTACTCCGACTCCTGAATGCCACTCTGATTCCAACCAATGGCGAGGTCTGGGCTTGTGGACAATGTCTGAATCACCTGTCCCCGCGATCGCTACAACGGATTCAACGCCAGATTGGCACAATTTACCAGCAGTTTCATTTAGTCGATAATCTGGCTGTGATTCACAATGTCAATGCTGGCCATTTGAGTCGCTGGTCATTCCCTAAAGCCCTCTGGTCACTGATTGTGCCGCAGAATGTGGAAACGGCCACGATCGCGCTAGAACGGGTCGGCATTCCCGAAAAACTGTATGCTCGCACGGATCAACTGTCCGGCGGGCAACAGCAACGGGTAGCTTTAGCCCGGGTACTGGTTCAAGATCCCGCCATTATTTTGGCCGACGAACCGATCGCGAGCCTTGACCCAGAACGGAGTCGCGAGATCATGCAATTACTTACAGACTTGAGCCAGGAACAGCAACGCACCTTAGTGGTCAGCCTCCATGCCTTAGAGTTAGCCAAAACCTACTGTCAACGCTTAATCGGCCTACGGCAAGGAGAGATCGTATTTGATGTGCCCACGGAGCAACTGACCACTGACCAGATTCAAGCGTTATATCAATTGGCTTAGCCGCAGGATGGATAGCCTCCTTGTTTGCTTGACTCGTCCCACGATGCGTTGGGGACTGTTTGCGATCGCGGCGATCGCCCTATCTCTATGGCAAACAGGCTTTGGGCAACGGGAATTGTTCAACCTCAACGGGATTGGGCAGTTCTGGCGATTTGTGCTCGCTAGTGTACAGCCAGATCTCAGTTTAGACATGCTGCGATTAACGGCTGATGCCACCCTGAAGACTCTCGCCTATGCCGTTTGTGGGGCTTGTTTCAGTGTGCTGCTTGGCGGTATTGGTGGCCTCTTTTGTTCTGAAGTGTGGTGGTCAGCGATCGTTCCTCATCGCTCTCAACAACTCCCGTCTGGCTGGCTGATTACCCGCTCTATTCTCGCCATTCCCCGCGCGATTCACGAAGCGATTTGGGGGCTAATTTTCATCAACATCTTTGGCCTCGATCCGTTAGT
>DATNPU010000032.1:0-5492 GCA_036703105.1 Microcoleaceae cyanobacterium | reverse complement strand
ATTCATCGACTAGCTGATCGCTGACGCGAATAGCCTCCCACAGTTCAGGAGTACGCTGTTCAGGTGGCGTAAAAGCGGCAGCAATCCACAATTCATCCACATACGGAACAGGATGATGCCCCAGATCTCGATAGGTGACCGTATCACCGGGATGAGACTGTTTCCATCGTTCGACAAACTCTCTAGTCATGCGGCGAGAATGCGATCGCTCCCCACGCGGACTGGCATCAAGATGTAATAGATGTGTCATAGGTATGGGCTTTTGAGCAAGAACTCCCTCAGCTTATGAGCCATGACCAAATTCTCACTATCTAATTCTTGTGCAAGTATCACAATCTTGCGATCAATTGAGGACCTAAAAGTAGCCCAGTTGGTTGATGGTACCCAGAAATCAACATGATAAAGTCTTCAGTGCCATTCTAAAATACCTTTTGTAGGAGTAATTATGGTGTTTAAAACCATGCTATTTAGAACACTAAAAAGAAGTAATCATTTTTTTGTTATTAGCGTCGCTTTAGTTGCAATATTCACTTTAGTAGCGTGTCCAAATCGATCCATATCATCTACTAAGGGGATAGATACGGCATCGCAATTTTCACCCAGCGGGGTAGTACAGATTGATAGCAGTATCAATCCTAATGATGTATTACACGTCGAGAGATCTAACGAATCAAATCATGAAGGTCAATTGCTCACACCAGCAGGGGCTGTTAGTCCTCAAGGCGATCGCATCATACAGGTTGTGAATTATGCTCAGCCCGAACACAGTATTGTTACATTATTAGATTCCAATGGGCGTCAACTCGCACAACGTGAGCTACAGTGGCTTGTCGGCCCGGTTAAATTTACTGCAAATGGACAGCGAATTATCACAAGCGGTAGCGAAGTTTAATGCAGCTCAATTCAGCTCAGACGGTCGCTTTGTTCTCGCAGCAAGCCAGAGCACAATGCGTCTCTGGGATATTCAAGGAACATTACAAGCTGAGTTTAACAATTGGACTTTAGCGCTTGATGAAAGCATTACATCTATTCAGATCGGCAGAGAGGGTCGATGGATTGCGACAGGTAGTTCAACAGGCTTGCTACGAATCTGGAATGCCCAGAACAATCAAGTCACCACTGTACAAGCTCATCAGGGAGAAATTCATGCGATCGCCGTTAGTCCTGATAGCACTCAAGTGGCGACACTCGGTGAAAAGAATGCAAATATTGTTGGGGATAATGACATCCGTTTATGGAATCTTCAAGGACAGTTGCTAGAAGTAGTTGGGGGAAATCGATTAGAATCCTCTTCAAGAGGCACATTTGCTCAGTTAGCAGCATCGTTTTCAGTGCAATTTACACCTGATGGTAAACATATCATCGCAACCGACATGGGACAGATTGGCACAACTATCCAGTGGGAATTGTAAGCTATTGCGAGAAACAGGTCTCTTCAGGGTACACTTCTCACAACTCATCCATTTAGGACGGCTAGACCGCTACACCTACAGTAAGTAGTTGTTCCCTGGTAGGCTAGAAAAGCTGATTTTTTGTTCAACGGTTCTCAACTCATGCAAAAGACCCATGCCTTCGCAATGCTAGCCCCTGTTCCAGAGATGCACCTGATTTCAGGCCTGGAGGCGATCGCCGCTCAACTAGACGCTGACGACCTCCCCCCCGACCACTTGCCTAAAGTGGCCTTTGGCAGCATGGAGTTTGAACTATTGGGTGAGGCCGAAAAGCTGCGGGGTGGTAAGGCGATCGAGGTCTTTATCTATGCATCTCACGCCAAAGGCGAACAACCCCTGAACCCGGAAGTAACGTGGCGGGGGCTGTACGTGGGCTATGTTGGATCGCGTCGAGGCCGCTATCCTGGTAAATCGATTTATCGCCCTCAATCCACGGCTACAGATGCACCAACCTGGGCCGTATTTTGGGAAGTGCAAGAGCTAGAGCAGCTTAAACAACCTATCCCAATCGGAAACTTGCGGGCAAAGGGCAAGAAAACGAACTATCAAGCTCGCTTCATTCCGGAAGGCCCAGTTCTGATTGAATATCCGTCTACTGAGAAAAAAGTGACTGTCAGACTGTAATTGTATAGCTGCAAACCCACTGGTTAGGACATTGAGAACCAAAGGGAGTGGGGGGCAACCCCTGCATCCCGTTCTAATACCAGTAGGGCCACGGCTATAGACCCAGTCAGCAACTCTCACTGCCATTGATTTCGGGTTTTGCACGCCCGTTGGGCGTGCAAAACCCAAAAAGGCTAGCGACCAGAAGATGGAGTAACCGTTGGTGATGCAGAGAGGTTAGTGCTGTCGTAAATGTGGTCTTCAAAATCAACGATCGAAGGACGACCAATGCCAAAAATTCGGGCACGGGTACGAGTTGCCGAATTTTTCTCAACGGCAGTTGGATCAGGCTGACTGCTCAAGTCTTGTACTGTGACTCCAACATGACCTCCTCCGTGTCCAGATCGAAGCGCTGCTCCAGTTGCGGCTTCTGCCCGTAAGCGGCGCTCTCTCGCATCTGCACTTTCTCCCTTGGGCGCAGAATGAGCAGGATTTGTATCTACTTCGTAGCCACCATCATTACCACCAATCGTAAATAGTGTTTGGGTAGCGGCATCCCATGACTGCACCATCACAATATGATCGGGGCGAGCACTACCGCTGTGATCAATTAGAACAATATCACCGGAACGAATATCTAACGTTCCACCGCCATGAATAGCACGAGCATCAGTCCAGTGGCGTACAGAACCTCGTGTCGAATGATATTCCTGTAGTTCGTGCCATGCTCCTTCTGCATAAATCCATTTTTTGACACGGGCATGAGGGCCAGATGCGTAATGGTAGGTGAAATAATCTTCTACGTTATCTACATGAAAGAAGCCCTGACGCAAATCGCGATCTAGACTAGAGCGCATATATTGATTTGCAGCAAAGAATCCGCACCAATCGAACGATTCATCCATCCCAACGGCATTAGCTGCCGCTGTATGTGCTCCCGCAGGTGCCGCCAAGTCAGCTTCAGCATTAAACACAGCATCCAGTTGAATCGCAGCTAACACATCATCTTGTACGGTAGCATCTGGATGTTGCCAGCGATTCTTTTGACCTGCCGTAAGCCTACGTAATTCAGCTAAAATAGGCGCATCATTTGTGTGCAGAGTATTCATCTCAGTTCGACGACTCGCATCATCAGTGGCAGCATTCATACGGCTAGCGATCGGGCGACGGCTGCTGGATAAATCCTCCATCAAGTGCTGAATCAGACGGTTCAGAGTTTGAGTTCGTAACTCCGTTGCATCTGCAACCGCAACGGCGATCGATTGTCCTAGAGATGGCATCTCAATTCCAATATGATCGCTTTCTGTGCATACTTCCAAAGCGGCAAGGATACGACGCAACTCGGCTGTATTGGCCGTGCTAATTACGGCAGTGGCTTGAGTAGCGGTGTCGGGTTCAACCCACCGTTGAACCATTTGACGCTGAACCTGGCTGATTTGCGGGGGTGAAGTTACATCGTTTGCATAAATTGAAATTTGGCTGAAGTTAAACCCAGATGGAGACTCCCTAACGATTTCTGATGCAGAAGAGATGGGGCGATCGCTCTCTCCCTGACGCTGTAACGGTGGAAGATGGAGAGAATCCTCCTCGTCTGTAAATGGCCGTAGCTGAAATCCTGAAGGGGAACTAGCAGTAGGAGAGGACGGGCGATCGGACGTTTGACGCTGATTACTGTTCATACGCTTGCTCTCCTCATGGTTCTTCAGTAGTACTGACGCTGGACGATCCTCCTGGTCTTCTCGCAATCACATCTACTCGACTCGGAACGGATTGTGGGTCTTGTCCTTCTTGCAAGACAACTGGAGTGTCATCTCCTAACGTGACACTAAAGTCAGAGTAACCAATATCAGCACGATGCCGACCAAACGAAATTTCTCGAATGGCAGCTTGAGCCAATTGATCGCGGCTCCAATCAGGATTCTCGGTGCGCAAGCGAGTATAGCTGCGTCGGAAGTTCAGCAGATTGAGATCTGCTAAGTTACCCCCTAAGTTTTCAGGTTCATGTCCAAAAGCGCGTCTGTACGCTGCATTCGTTTGATCTAGTGCAATGCGTGTAAAGGACAAGCCTTCAGGTAGATCGAGAATAACAGGTTCACCACCAACAAGAACACGCGTATCTAAATACATAGAGGGTGGAGAACTGGGATTGCCGTTTTCATCGAGGTTGACACTTACCAATCCCCACGTAATCGTCTCACCATTTACATTAGCGGTGAGTGAGAAATCCCAACTTCTCGCACCTGTTTCGGGATGGGGTGCCGTCGGTTCCTGAATCATATCCGGTGAGATGAGATGGCGTGGTCGAGATGCAGAAGTTCCAGTAGCAGGAGCAGATACATCTGGGGGTGTTGTGTGTCCACCACTCGCGGATGGTCCTGTCGAGCGACTGGGGATAGTCGGTTGGGGAATGCCCTGCGATTGCAGGAAGCGAATGTAGTCTGATCCAGCATTCCAGGGGGTATCGCTAAACCGTTGCGTTTGCCACTCACCATGCGCATCGCGATAGCGAATCCAGTACGGCTCAGATTGACCAGGGTCATACCCTATTTCCGTAATGAACTCGATATGGCTTTCTGGATCACGCCAGCGAACTCTTGTGCTGATTGCCGCAGGTTCCGCTTGTCCGGATAGCTGGGGATGCATCATGGAGGCAAAGTCATCTACCGACGCAAAACGAGCACCGCTGTCATCACCAGGATGGAAATGTTCGACCAGTCGCCACGGACGATTGGCAAAATCCGAATCGCTAGACCATCCGGTCGATACAAAGTCGGCTCCTCCCTGCACGACAATGTGTTCTCCGTTGGTGGGGTCCATCCAGATTCCGGCCTCGCGACTGGGGTCTTCCTCCAGAGACACGCGATAGCTGGAATGCGCCTCTTCCGCCGTTAAGCCGTAATGCACCAGCCCTTCAGGATAGGCATCGTGACCGGGCGTGAGGGGATGAGATGGCGTTGTATCTGTTGGAACGCGGCCATTGGGAATGGTCGGCTCATCATCGAGATCGGGCGATCGCCCATCTGGAATCGTGGGTTCCTCGTCGCTGGTTGGGTGAGGCGTGGCGTCGGGGATAGTGTCATCGGAGGGAAGCGATCGCGGTTCTGGTGGCGGTGTATGGTTTACCTCGTCCGGATGGGAGGGCGTACTGGATGTCTCATCGGGATGCGGTGTGGTGGCAGTCCCATCGGGATGGGGGGGAGTCGTGGGGATTTCATCGGGATGTGGTGTGGTGGCAGTTCCATCGGGATGGGGAGGAGCCGTCGTTGATGTTTCATCCGGATGAGAGGTGGTCGTCGATGTGCTCGGTTCCGTATCCGTATCGGGATGGGGCGATCGCCCGTCGGATGACACAGCATGTCCGCCAAATTCACTGATGCCGCTAGACAATCCCCGACCGACCGATTGAGCCGTTCTGCTGCCCAAGCGAGCAGCAATTTC
>DATNPU010000249.1:0-7029 GCA_036703105.1 Microcoleaceae cyanobacterium | reverse complement strand
TTCAGCTTTAGTCACGGCTGGGTTGGTTAATTCGTGATAGAACTGCTTCACTAATGCCGCTGTAGCCCGATCGTCAATTTGCCATAAGGAGGCCATTGTACTCCGGGCACCAGCACGAACAGCGGCTCCGGCTAATCCCAGTGTGGCGCGATCGTCACCAGCGGCCGTTTCACAGGCACTCATGACCAGCAATTCCACAGCTTCCGATCGAGCAAATTCCCGGCTTTTCAGCAAACTATCAAACTGGCTGACATTAATCGGCCCATCGGCAGCCAGAATAAAGGTTTCAGATTGACGAGAACTGAACTGTCCATGAGTAGCCAGGTGAATCACATTAAATGGAGCGGCGTTAATTTCAGTTTCCAAAGCTTTGCGGGTAAAGTCGTTGTTCAGCAACGTTGTAGTTGTTACACCGGCAGCTGTAATTGAGTTGATCTCGTCGGTAATGGCGGGCAGTTTGCCCAAGGCTTCAAATCCGGGAGGGGGATCTGACAGCCCGGCGGTTAAAGCTCGCAATTCAGTCCGGGCTAAAGGTTTGGGATCGATTAATTGCAGGCCAGCATTCAGTGCGATCGCATAGCGTTCAATCAAATATTGCTGGCCGTCGTACAACACTCCCATGGGAATATTGCGTAAGGCACCATCTGGAACAAACACTAATGTATCGACCTGTCCTAGATGCTCGGCGATCGGTCGGATCAGCCAATCATAAAGTTGACTGGATAGTTGCCGAATTTCAGCCTCCGCATTGGGCGATTTGATTAGCAATTGTCGCAGTTTAGTAGCTGTTGCTTCGATCGTGCTTTGAGAAATTGGTTGAGTGTAGAGTTGGAGATCCTGATTGGGTGCTTTGACAATCACTTGTAATTGATTGGGCAGCACGATCGGGTAAATTACTGCCGCCTGCGCACTCGGTTGATTCACCACATTATCGAGCGGGACAACTTGCCCTTCTATACAGGCTTCTCGGAAGAAGTTATCCAGTTCAGCTAATTGCAACGATTCAATTAACTTGCGGGCAGTATCGAGATTTTCGAGGCTAGGGGCGGAACCATCACCGGGCTGTAACAATAATCCGACGGCTTCTCGGTAGACTGGCTCTACACTATCCCGGAAGGTAAACTGAATATCTTGATTAACCGCAGCTAAATCTCCCCGTAGGGATTGTAAGGTTTGAATGGCTGTTTGGTAAGCAGCGACCGCATTCGTATACAAAGCACGATCGGTGCCAGGATTTGTCTGTGCTTGTTTTGCCAATAACCGTCCCAGTTGCCACTGCCAACGGTAAGCGATGTCGGTAGCGTTATTGGTTTGGGCTAACCACAAGGCTTGTTTGGTGACTCGTTGAGCTTCTGCCCACTGTTGATTCTGTTCATACGCTGTAGCTAAATAACCCAAGGCGTAGGACTCGGCCCGACTATCCTTCAAGGTTTGGGCAGATTGAATGGCGGTTGTTAACAGTTGGGCGATCTGGGATGAGGTTGGCCAGGTGGAACGGGGAATTAGCGTTTGTCCTGTCACACTCCCCGGAGGTTGACTCCCTAACTTGAGCAGGCTACGCGCTAAATTGATCTGAGCGTAAATGGTCGATCGATTAGCGGGTAAGCTATTCAGTTGAGGTTGCAACGTTGGTAGTAGAGTTAGAGCATTCGTTAGAAACTGGCTGGCTTGCAGCTTTAACTCCGTTGTGACTGGAGCCAGAATTGGTAGGGTTTGCTGTTGGGGTGATAATATCTGTAATGCTTGAAGCAGTGCTTGAGCACTTTCAACCAGTAGGCTAACTTGATTCACCTGAGCTTGCGTCGTGGTTGTCGCTGAACTGGTGATGGTTGCGGCAGTTTGATAATCGGTTAAAGCAGTTTGAATCGAGTTAACCGTGGTACGAATAGTGGTTAACAGGGCATTAACGGTTGCCTGATTCAGATCACTAGCCTGGGCCAACCGCACCATTCCCTGCTCTAACTGACCTGTGGTTAACTGGGTGCGAGCTATGTTGCCTAAGCTGAGATAGGCCGCCTGGACATTGGCATCAGATTGCAGTTGTTGCGCCAGTTTCAGGCTGGTCTGCAATACTTCACGGGATGAGTTCACGTTTCCCATTAATTGCAACACGTCACCCAACGATCGCAAACCAACTACCGTAGTGACAGCCGCAGGTTGAGTGTTGAGTTCCTGTTTTAACCGAGTGATGCTTTCAGGTCGATCGATCGTTTCACAACTCAATTCAGCGTTACCAAATGTTCGCAGCAACATATCGCAGGCCCGCCGATAAAATCCCATTGCCTGTAATGCCCGAGCCTGATTAATCTGGCTACGAAGAATGCCATCCGAATTGTTGGCCTTGGTATAAATCGATTGAGTTTGTTCCCAGGTTTTCAGTGCGGCTTCTGCTTGCCCTTGGGCTAGTTGCAATCGACCTTGAATATCTAAGGATTGCGCCAGTAAGGTTTGCCATGTAGTTGGTTCCCCATTAGTACTGCTAGTTTGGAGCAGTTGCAGGCTGGCCTCGATCGCCTGACTGGCCTCTTGCCACCGGCCTAACTGCTGATAGGTCAGTGAGAGATTACTCAATGCTGTCGCTTGCATTAAGGGATTGCCTGCGGCCTGTTGAACCGCTTGTTGCAAGACTTCAACGGCGGCTTCATATTGGCCAGCATCATACAGCTCCTTGCCCTGTTGTACGAGATCTGCTGTCGATCGCTGGGCAAGTTGTGGGGCTGGGTTTGCTGGTGGCACTGACGTTGGTGGTGTGATCGCCAATCCGGGGGCCGTCACAATACAAAGCCAGGCCGTCAAACTCGCTAGTACCAGCGATCGTCGCCAAGTCTGACTAAGCTGCCGCCAAGTGTTTAGAACAGCGTGTAATTGATCGAGAAGTAAAGACCTTTTTCTTGCCATGTGCGTTTCTCAATATCAGTCGGCACTAAGGGAATACCCCAATCAAGTCGGGCATTGAAATTATTACTAATCTGGAGCCGCAGTCCTAATCCTACCGAAGCTAGGGTGCGAGGATCGGGATCTGGCCGATCGCCGTTATTCCAACCTGTACCAAAGTCTACAAAAGGAGTTAGTTGCAACAAAGCGGGAACTTTAGGTAACCGCCAAATCGGGATCCGCACCTCGGCTGACCCGAAGAAGCCGTTATCGGTTAACAGAAAGTCTTGCCGATATCCCCGCACACTTAAATCGCCACCAATGCCGAATTGTTCAACCGGAACGAGCGGACGATCGGCAAGCTGCAAATCGCCGCGCAACAGCAGTAGCGTATCAGGTGCTAACAATCGTACCCACTGCACCTGGCCTCTCCAGGCAAAAAATCGGCTATCGGGTGGATCAATATTGATCGTAGAACTTAAAGCGTCTAGACCAAAGCTAAATTGCGATCGTGCCGCAAACACGGCCTGACTACTGCGGAGCGTATACTCTTGGAAGAACCGGAGAGCAGTAATTTTGGTTTCCCCCTCGGCATCGGATCCCAAGGCTGGAAAAGGAATATCCCCCAGCAATGTGGCCGAGCCAGTTCGATAGCTGCCGGTTAGCCCGATCGCGAAGTCCTGGGTGGGCGTTTGAATTAAGGGTTGGCGAACAGTAAGTTCAAAATAATTCGATTCCGACTCAATATCGAGGACATTAAATGGTTCCTCAATCACCTTACTGGTTGAGCGGGTGAAGCTGAAGCTAACGGTGCCATTGCGAGGGTTAAAAGGAATGGAGTAGATAAAGTCAAACTCGTTACTGCCTGCTGTGCGGATGTAGGCCAGAAATAGATTGTCCCCTAACCCAGTTAAATTCCCTTCATTGATCTGGAACTGGTAGCGGTTTTCCCCCACACTTGGCGATCGTTGGTTATCGAAGACTAGATTGGCATCGAACGAATCGGCTTCCGACACGCGCACTTCCAGTAAACTGACGCCAGGACGAGAACCCGCTGACAGTTCTGCTGATAGATTTTCAATCAGGGGATTGAGGCGCAGTAATTGTAAGGTCTCTAACAACTGATTCCGATTCAAGGGGGTCTTAGTGCCTACCTCAATTCGTCGTCGCACATAATTGGGACTCAGTCGCCGGGTACCTGTGACCTTGATATCTTCCAGGCTGCCCTCAACCACCCGAATTTCCACCACTCCACCTTCTAACTTTTGGGGTGGAATGTAAGCTCCTGAGGTGACATAGCCTTTGTCTACATAGAGCTGAGTTACCTTATCGCGGGCTTGAAACAATTCTGCTAACGAGATGGGCCGATTGGTAAATGACTTTGTGACTTCAGCCAACTGCTCTTTGCTAAAAACGGTACTGCCAGTCACCTCAAACCGTTGCACGGTAATGGTTGGTGTGTCTGGTAAGGGGACAGAAGGTTCACCGGGAGTGTCGGGGGGAGTGGTTGGCGCGGGTAACAGTTGCTCTGGTGGTGGCAGGGGGGTGGGGGCAGGTGGTTCTGGTAATGGCGGGACAGATGGCGGTTGAATCCGCTGAATCGGAGACTGACCTGCTTGTGCTAATTGAAATTCTGTAAGGAGGGGTTGTTGTCCGACTTCCAGAACTGGCTCTGATAGTGGCGAGAATCCTGTCAACGTGGGTTCTAACTGAGCCGGGGAGAAGGGGAGAAGGGGAACGATCGCGGATCCGGTTGTGGTTGGGGAGCCTAACAAACTGGCTGCCGATTGACTGGGTTGAGCTGGCCCCACTTCAGGCTGATTGGTAGTAGGTTGAGGTTTCCCTTCTGCCCTGGCTGACTGCGGCAAAGACCCCAGAGCCAGCATGATTAAACTCAAACTAATCCAGGTAGGACACAGGGAAGAAGCAAGCAAAATCTTCAAACGCATGGCTGGGGCTATGAATGGGCCAGAAGTGACAACAGTGAGCGACCGATCGCGGCGTAGTCAGAGCCACGCTAGCTTCGGAAGGCTAGGGATCAACTCCGAACTTGGATGATGTTCAGAACGAACAGTGAGGATGCCATATCCCCTACAGGGGGAAGCCAAAATTGCCCTTAGTATACTTCCCTTTAGAGGAGAGAAAACCAAAGAATTCTGAACTCTCGCGGATGAAGATTGAGATCAGTTGCAGGTAGCCGGATGTAACCAGGGAATTTGGGGAGTGGGATTATTGGTTTGGGCGACTAGATAGATGTCTCCCTGCTCGTCTTTGACCCAGCCTTGGGCTTCGACGATCGAAGTGGCTGGACGAGGTGAGGCAGATGAGGGTGATGATGAGACAGATGAGTACATGGTTATTTCTCCCCCATCTCCCTTATCTTCCCTAACTCCCTTATCTTCCCTAACTCCCCGACGATCGCTCACAGAACCTGTTTCCCCTAAGGCCACCCAATCGGCTAAGACATCATCACTGGTGAGGGAGGCGGTAGGACTGGGAGGTAAACCACCGCGTCCGGTAATGATGAATTGGCTGGTATTGGCTTGGGTTTCAGGGGTGCAACGTTGGGCAATGAGATTACTAACATCCCGCAGACCACCCGGTAAGGAGATCACCGATCGAGAGGGATCAAAATCCAGGGCATTCACTGTCACTACACCATCTAAGCCAAAGCGGGAACTGGCATCAATATCGTTTGTCCGGGGATTCTCAGGCCGACGCGCAATATCGTTGAGCTGAAAGGCATCAATCAAAATGCTGCCTCCTCGGCCAGAGTAGGCGTTGGCGATAATGTTGTTGTCATTGGTGGGTTTGCCAGCGATTAGCAGGGTTCTACCACCATTAATGCTGAGGCTACCACTGTTAATTTGGATATTGCCCCCATCTCCTCCGGCTGGCGCTAATCCAGCTTGGGTGGAGATTAGCCCACCGCGACTGAGAATAACTGCTCCAGGGGTTTTAAAGGAAATATTGCCCCCTTGTCCCGATCGGGTAATGGCGGCGATATATCCCCCATTCGTGACCCAAACTGCATTGGCTCGGGTGGGTGAAGAGATCAAAATATCTCCGGCAGCACCCGCCCCAATGTTAGACACACTGACTCTGGCTCCGTCTCGCACGATCAATTTAGGTGCACTCAGGAAAATAGCTCCAGCGGCTTGGGTGGTTTCCTGTCCCGCTGCACTAAAGATGCCACCATTGCCAGACAACTCTACCCGATCTTTAGCCAGAGTCAGAATCAGTCCGGCATCGCCTTGCCCAAAGGTTCCAGTGTTAATCTCTGAGTTGTCTACTAACAGAGAGTTGGCCGCAATAATCACACCCCCGGCATTGCCTACCCCAGTGGGCCGCACTTTACTGTAAATTGCACTCTCATTTTTGAGCGAGATGGTATCTTTAGCACTCACAATGACAGCTCCCGCATTGCCTGTCCCAAAGGTGTCGGCACTCAGGAACGCACCGTTGTCGAGGGAGAGTGAGCCTGTGGCGATAAAGACAGAGCCGGTAATCGGTTGACTACTGTTCCCTAATAAAACGTCGAATGCACCACCAGCAAAATCATTACTGCCACCACTCGCTGTTGCCCCTTGGCCGATCGCACTAAACATAGCCGTGCCATCCCCAGTTAATGAAACTGAGCCGCCATTTGTCTGCACGAAGATGACTCCTGGTGTGCCATTTCCCCCCGGTTGTCCCGTCTCCGGATCAGGGCCTTTGACGGAGGTTTGCAACTGCGCCCCATTGCTCATCGTTAGCTTAGGAGTGACGATCGAAATATTGCCGCCTTTGCCGGAGCCACCTGCTTCGATCGTGCTGAAGATGACCGTCTGAAACAAGCCTGGTGGGACAGGAGCGCCAATGCCGCGTAGGGTGACAGATTCTGATGCCACTAGTCGGACATTGCCAGCATCACCGTTACTCACAGTAGAGGCTTGTAATTGTGATCCTTGATCGATCGTAATCTCCCCTCCCTGGATCACGATGTCACCACCATTGCCTCCGCTGAGGGGTGTATTGGTGCGAATAATGGCTCCATCGGTGATGTAAACGTCTCCGCGTGTGAGATCGTCGGGAAATTTCAGGCTGAAGCCAGGACTATTCAGATCCAGTCCCACGGTACCTGCCCCTGTAACGGAACCAATCTCTACTCGTCCC
>DATNPU010000024.1:0-4202 GCA_036703105.1 Microcoleaceae cyanobacterium | reverse complement strand
CATCTGACCCGCTTGGGAACCAGAGTTAAAGCCTATGATCCACTCGTATCCCAAACTGGGGTCCGGCATGGGTTATCCAATGTCATTGTGGAAACTGACCCCGATCGCTTAGCCGATGGCTGTGATGCCCTGGTGCTTGTGACAGATTGGCAGGAATTCCAGGCTCTAGATTACGTTCAGATGGCGAAACTCATGCACACTCCCGTGATGATTGACGGACGCAATTTCCTGGATCAGGATGTTCTGGAACAAGCTGGATTCCGGTACGTGGGTATTGGTCGTTAAGCAAACTAACTTTACTCCGAGTTAGGGGTAGACCGTTGTTTACCCCTAATTTTTTTGCGTAGCGATCGCCAGTTTCACTCCCGGGATGGTTCGGAGGCGATCCATTGTGGCCACAACCCGACCATAATCCACACTTGTATCGGCACTGACAACCACTAAGGTCGTTTGATTACCACCCATCAAGGCTTGAATTCGAGTTGGTAGATCTTCCAGTTGAGCCGGTTGACGATTTAAGCTAATTTGTCCCTGGCGATCGATCGTGACGCTAATTCGGCTAGGGGCTTGGGCTTCAGCAGTAGCGGCTTTGGGGAGAGTGACAGGCAAGCCAGTCGATTTGGTTAAATACAGCGACGACATGATGAAGAACGTCAGAATCGCGAAGATCACGTCGATCATCGGCACGATATTAATCTGAAACGAGGGTTCAATATCATCATCAGGTAGACGCATTATAGGAAACTCCTGACTGTTCATAATGGCGGCGATAGAGCAATTCCAGTTGACCGCCATATTCCTGAATTAAGGCCATTTGTCGCCGATACAAGCCACGAAAGGTATTGGCAAATAAGAGGGTGACGATCGCCACGACGAGTCCAGCGGCTGTTGAGATTAAAGCTTCACTAATTCCTGCACTGACGCTGATTGTGTTGCCGCCTCCTAACTCCCCAATTTTGAGAGCCGCAAAGGAACGAATTAAGCCTAATACCGTTCCTAACAGACCCAGTAATGGCGAAACACTAATCACTGTATCGAATACAGTATTAAACCGCCGTAATAACGGAATCTCTGCCTGAGCCGCACTTTCTAAGGCTAGGCGAAAGTCTTCCGGAGTGGCTCGCTCCAGTTCTAAAGCGGCTAAAAAGATGCGCGCGATCGGCAGATCAGTATGCTGCTCTAGTTTGAGAAACGCGGCTCTAGGACTACGTTTATAGAGTGTTAGGGCTTCTCGTACTACTGGATCCTGGTAGCGCACCACCCTGCCCCAAAACAAGATGCGCTCCAGGATTAACGCCACCGCCAGGAGTGAGAACCCCAACAGCGGCACCATGACAACACCACCAGCAATGAACAGGTTGGCAAACGGCATGAATGGTTTGAGAAATCAGTAACAGGACAGGAATAATTCCCAATGGAATCCCAGGTCAACTGTACACCAACTTTCTCGTAGCGGCATCCTACTCACAGCTCAGGAAACTTCCCGCTACAAACCGTAATCAGTCCCTCTACCCCATCTACTGGGAAGATTGGCACATGCAACCGATCGCTCAATTCGGCCACACTCAGATCGTCTAAAAACTTGGCCTCATCATGCTTGAGCATCACAGAGGGTAATAGGATGGCATCGCCTAACTCTTGTCCAGCCAGCGCTTGCAGAATGTCCTGTCCGGTAATTAATCCCGTGACCGAAATTGCCTGTCCCCAATACTGGCTGGCGATCGGCCTTAGACGCACATCCAACCCTTGGACCTGATTCAACCGCTGTAAAATTGGCTGGAAAGCATGTTCCACCGCATTACCGACAACCCAGGTAAAGCGGCGGGTTACGGGTAATTGCTTCGGTAGCTTACGGGCCGCTTGCTGAAACGACTTGAGAAACTGCCGAATCGAACCCACTCCATTGCCAATTTGCGGATAGTCCTCATAGTGCGACTCGGCGGGCAAGTCTTGGCCAGCAATCAGAAACCACTCATCCGCTAGCCAGGCAAAGGTGGAACCAAACTGTTGGCGGAATTGACTTTGCAGAGTTTGAACTTGCGTAATTACTTCCCGAGCTTTCTCAGGTGTAACCGGAACGAGTTCATCCTCAACCGGACGAAAGCGGGTTAAGCCAACCGGAACCACCGCTACAGAAGCCACCGTCGGGACATCTCCCTGATGGAACTGGGACAAATCCGATAAGGTCTGAATCAGATGGTCACCATCGTTAATTCCAGGACACAACACTACCTGAGCATGAATTTGCAGTTGATGGTCTTGGAACCAGTGCAATTGGGTCAGGATTTGCCCCGCCCGGGGATTTTTTAGCAATCGCGATCGTACCTCTGGTTCCGTGGCATGAACTGAGACATACAACGGTGATAGCCGCATTTGCGCGATCCGATCCCATTCTCGCTGAGTCAGATTCGTCAGCGTCAGATAACTCCCGTACAGAAAGCTGAGCCGATAGTCATCATCTTTCAAATACAGGGTTTGCCGCTTCCCCGGAGGCTGCTGATCGATGAAACAAAACGGACAGCGATTATTACATTGGATTAAGCCATCAAATAAGGCCGTTTCAAACTCCAATCCCAGATCGTCATCGTAATCCTTTTCGATTTCGATCGAATGAGTTTTGCCTTTCGCATCCAGTACTTCCAACTCCAGCACTTCATCGGCACACAGAAACTTGTAGTCAATCAAGTCTCGTGGCTGCTGCCCATTAATCGCCACCAAGCGATCGCCCGCTTCAAAGCCAATTTCAGCTCCGATCGAATCGGGTAACACGGCAGTAATTAAAGCTGGATGGATAGAAGATTCACTCATGAAGCCGCAATCAGTAAGGAAGTCGTGCAGACTAAGCCGGAGTGATGGCTCCAAGCTTAGTCCTGATCTACTAACTTAACTATTTTTTAGCCACCCTAGCGCGATCGCCAACAGAAGCGTGGCACCAAAGGCCAACCGATACCAGACAAACACCCAGGTACTCCGCCGTTGTAGGAAGCGTAGTAACCAGGCGATCGCAATATAGGAAAAAATAAAGCTGGAGACAATCCCCACCAAAAGCGGCAGCAGGCTATCTAGATTGCCAAAGGCTTTGCGAGCTTGATAGAGCGTTGCGATCGTTAACGTGGGAATTCCTAATAAAAAGGAAAACCGAGCTGCCGTTTGACGTTCCAGGCCCAAAAACAGTGCTGCTGTTAGGGTAGACCCCGATCGCGAGACCCCAGGAACCAGAGCCAGGGTTTGCCCTAAGCCAACCAGGAGGCCATCACGGATTTGTAAGTCCCGAAACCGCCGCTTCCGGGTGCCAACTTGTTCTGCCAGTCCTAATAAGGACGCCATGATGATGGATGCGATCGCAATCACTACGGGGCTTTCCGGGATGAAATCTTTCAGTAAAAAGCCGAAAATTAGGGCTGGCAAAGTTCCTACAGCAATTCCCACCAAGAGCTTCCATTCTTCCTGCTCCCAGTCCTTCCGGCGAAATGCCACCCATCCACCTAACAAAATTTGGCGAATGTCTTGCCAGAAATACATCACAACCGCAATAACACTACCAAACTGGATGGCATCGACAAAATACTTCTGCTGAGTCCAATGAAAAGCATCTCTAAAAATCAGCAGATGTGCTGTACTACTGATCGGTAGAAATTCGGTAATTCCTTGCACAATCCCCAAGGCAAACGCTTGCAGAATCCCAATGACCAAACTCGGGCTTTCTGCCATGGCTTGAGGATCTGTGATTGCGACTAATGGTAGCACAGTATTCCAACCTATCCATGAACCTGGTGGGTTCAACATTACTAATTCCATCCCTTGGCTCCCCATGTATGGCATGAACCCATCTGACTCTTCAGCCCCTTCTTGCGTTAACCGGATGGCGTTCAGACTAAAAACTCTGCCACCGCCCGATCGTTCTCCGTAGCTAGTATGCCATTTCAGTGTTAGATCGATGCTGCCGTCGCCGTTTCTCAGATTACGATTACGTCAATTTGGCTGTAACGAGTTTAAGGTTTTATCCCGATTTGTCACTAAGCGGTAACTGGGCTAGCATAGAGCGGTATACCCAGGGGGGGGATATTAAAAAAATGGGTTGATATCCTGTGGCTGATTGAACTATGTTAAATAAAGTAAAGTAGATACTCATTATTGACGCTCCCTATATAAGCGATTGCACCCTTGATTTCCTACTCTCCCTCTTCTAACCCGCTATATCC
>DATNPU010000022.1:0-6114 GCA_036703105.1 Microcoleaceae cyanobacterium | reverse complement strand
CATCTGAGCAAAGTACTTTCTCAGCACTACAGCTTGCACGGTTCCCACGATCGCTCCAGTGAGCATGCCACCTAGGAAGGAGCTAATTAGTAAGCTTTCTGGGCTAGCCGTTTTACCTAGCCCAGGCGTGGATATGAAAGCAATGAACACGCAAACAAGCAAACCACACGAAACACCGATAAATCCGCTGGTTGCTGAAACAATCACCCATATCAGCCAAAATCTCCATAAGATAGGGTGTTTTTTCATAACATACCAATCGACACCCAGATCTTACCTTGAATTCATTGATCTCGCCTGAAGGGAAGATCAGCCTTTCATCATGCAGCTTAACGATCGCTCCCATTGCGGTATTCTGTTCTCTTTCACCACTTTGAATCAGCCAACAGGCCATTGGCTAACTCAAACGGTAGTTTACTTAACTCTATTCAGTGTTTTCCGTAAGCAAATAGGCATTTGACTTTCTCAAACAGCACTTTGCTAACTCTTTTCAGTATTTTTAGCAAACCAAACAGCGATCGACTGTCTCATTTGGGTAGTTTCCGCAAGCAAATTAGCCATTTGCTTTCTCAAACTGGAGTTTGCTTGCTCATTTCAGTGTTTTCCGCAAACAAACAGGTCATTGGCTAACTGATTTCAGTCAATTGTAAATATATCGCTGCGATCGCTGAACCCAAACAACAGGGGCTACAAGCTAAATGCATCTGGCTTTAAGTATCACTGGCTCCAGATTAGCAATCTAGACCTGCGGAACACGGTGATTTGGCATAGAGGCAAGGGCGATCGCGTTACTTTCCCGAGTCAGTTTCTCCTGAGCCATACTACGATCGGTAGTGTTTGCTTTGTTTATTTTGAGCAAGCAACTCTTCAACCCTATGAAACCAAATTTTAACGAGTCGCTGCTTGGTAAGAATCCAATGAATTTGACGCAGTACGATTACATTTTAGTGATTGATTTGGAAGCGACTTGCTGTAGGCAAGATGAGTTTCCTCGGAATGAAATGGAAATTATCGAAATTGGGGCAGTGATAGTGGCAACCCAATCACTAACGATCGTGGATGAATTTCAAACCTTTATCCGTCCCGTGCGTCATCCACAATTAACCAGCTTCTGTTGTGAGTTAACCACGATCACCCAAGCCCAACTCGATCAAGCTCCCAGCTATCCAGCCGCGATCGCCCGTCTGCAATCCTGGTTGTCGGCCTATCCCAACTATGTGTTTGCGTCTTGGGGAGACTACGATCGTAAGCAGTTCCAGCAAGATAGCCAGTATCATCAGATCTCCTATCCATTTCCTGCCGAGCATATCAATCTGAAACAAGGCTTTGCTAGACATCAAACCGCTAACCAACGATATGGCATGGCAGAAGCCTTAGAACGAGTTGGCATCATACTCGAAGGCACTCATCATCGCGGCATTGATGATGCCCGGAATATTGCTAAACTATTGCCCTATTCATTGGGAATTAAACAGATCGATCGTTGAATACCACCACTCTAGAAACAGTTTAGTCCCCAAAATTCCGCCATTCTAAGAACTTTGAGGACTCTTATTCCCCCAGAATTGGGGGCTAGGGGGCAGCAACATGCTACCCGATCTCTAATTCACCACCTGACTGCCATGACTACGCGGATCGCTAGCACTCGCTTTTGGAGCCGTCACCGGAGCCGCAAACGCTGAAGTCTGACCCGTAGCTTGAGCATAAGGCAATGCCTCGCCAGTCGTCAGAGCAACGAGATTCGCTTCCATAATCGATCGCGGTTGCTCACCGATCGCTTGCGCAATATCTTTGCCATCCTTGCCTAAGAAAACAAAGTGCGGAATCCCATCAACTCGATAGGAAAGAATTTCCGGCAACCACTTGCTGTTATCCACATTCAGCATCACGAAGTTGACCCGATCGCCGTATTGCTGTTTCAGCGCTTGCAGATCCGGAGCCATCGCCTGACAACTCGTACACCAGTTAGCATAGAATTCCATCAAGGTGGGCTTGCCATTGCTTAAGGCAACATTGAATGGCACTGATGTTTCTGCCATCTCCGTTAGCAAACTTGACCCAGTTTCCGTGCCAAATCCGAGAAACACCGAAATACTCAGAGCGATCGCGACAATAGCAATCACAATGTTACGAACTCGCTTACCCACAAGGGATTCTGGCTGCGTGGAGTCGGTCAGAGTGGGCTTGGGTGAATCGTCAGACATAGAGGTGTAACAAACGGTGACATCACTTTTTAGTGTACCGACTCTCGGCAGAGATGAGGATGTCTTGACTAATGGATCGGTTCACCACACCTGAGGGGGGACTAATACGGTAAATTGGGGGGTTTTCTACACCAGAGTTTTTTTAGGGTTTCGGTGAAGATGATGGTGTGACATTCAAGGACACCTGAAATGAAGTTCTTCATTCAACCGCTCTACAACCTGTATCGTAACGTGTTGCGGAATTCTAAATATCGGTGGGTGGTCGTCGGAGCCAGTTTGTTATATCTTCTCAGTCCAGTTGATTTGATCACAGATGTAATCCCGGTTGTGGGCTGGTTGGATGATGGTGTCATTGCCACCTTATTAGTGACAGAAATTTCTCAAGCGGTGCTAGAGCAACGAAAAGCCCGTAAACAAAAGCAAACGACTAGCGTCAGTTAGCGATCGAAAATTAGTTTTTTCAAACAACCAATTGTGATTTACCAAGGAGAAACTCCATGAAACTACTCCGATATGCGTTAGGTATTCTCGTTCCCCCAGTGGGTGTGTTTCTCACCTATGGAATCAGTGCCACGCTCTTAATCAACATTCTGTTAACAGTTCTCGGTTGGGTTCCCGGCAGTATTCATGCTGTTTGGGCGATCGCTAAGCATGACGAAAAACTCAATCAACCCGGCACTGTCTAACAGCTCTACATTTACCTCATTAAGGGAGGACAACATGATTGGATATTTTTTGACCACGTTAATTACCGCACTCAGCTTGTTAGTGGTTGATCTGGCGATCCCAGGTGTGACGATCGCAACTTTCCCAGCCGCATTGTTAGCTGGGGTGTCGATCGGATTAGTCAACGGCTCAATTAAACCAGTGCTATTGTTTTTATCGCTACCCATTAACTTCCTCACCCTCGGAGCCTTCTCTCTAGTAGTGAATGGGATCTGTTTCTGGCTAGCATCCTTACTAGTTCCTGGGTTTGCCGTTCATGGGCTACTCGCTCTGATCCTGGGCCCGATCGTTTTATCGTTCGTCAGCACCTTCCTCAACCGTTACTTTACCGAGAAAGGCTTATTACCCGGACGTAATTCAACGGTGATCGAAGCTAGTAACCAATAACCTCTGATCACAATCAATAGCTGGATCTGGCGAGCGCGTTTCTGTTAGAGATGCGTTCGTTTTGTCTTGTTTGATTTCTACTCATCATTGATCACGCCACTCTCGGGCAATCCTCTCTACAATCGAAGTGGTGGATTAATGCTGCAAGCGTGTGAAGAAACGAGTTACTTTAACCTTTCCGAAGCGATCGGTACACATGCCCGTCACTTACCGGCTGGCCAAAGATTTTAATGTGGCGGCCAATATTATTCGCGCTCAAGTGGCGCCGAACCAGATTGGTAAATTGGTCGTGGAATTATTGGGCGATATCGATGAACTGGATGCCGCGATCGATTGGATGCGATCGCAGGATATCGGCGTTTCGCTAGCTAGTCGCGAAATCTTAATCGATGAGGAGATTTGCGTTCACTGTGGACTCTGTACCGGCGTGTGTCCCACCGAAGCCCTCAGCCTCGATCCGGAATCCTTTAAACTGACCTTCACCCGATCTCGCTGTATTGTCTGCGAACAGTGCATTCCCACCTGCCCGGTTCAGGCCATTTCCACCAATCTTTAAATGTGGAGATGATCTTCTAGAGGGGCAGGTTTTGGTGTTCAGTAAATAGCTCACCAATAAGCTATTTACTAAACCTACCCCTCCGTTTGGCTATGATTCCTGAGATTTACCAATGAAATTGAGCGAAACGCCATTCATGCAATAGCGTTGACCCGTCGGTTTCGGCCCATCATTAAACACATGTCCCAAATGCCCACCACAGCGGCGACAGTGAACTTCCACCCGCGTCATAAAGAACGAGCGATCCGTCGTCGTTTCGATCGCATCCTCTAAAGGCGCATAGAAACTTGGCCAGCCTGTGCCACTGTTAAATTTCGTTTCCGAGGAAAACAACGGTAAACCACAGCCAGCACAGGTATAGGTGCCCTCAGTGTAGTTCTTATCGAGTGGACTCGTGCCTGCCCGCTCTGTACCGTGTTTGCGCAATACCTGAAACTGTTCGGGAGTGAGGATTTCTTTCCACTCAGCTTCGGTCTTCGTCACTTCAAATTTTTGGTCGGCGGATGTCATCAGATCATTTCTCCTGAAAACGTTACGGGAACTGTAGGCAACGATCGAGATCGCGACCCCCATCCCTAAAAATACGCGTCTCTTCATACTCCTTTACAATCCATTATGAAATGGATCGTGGTTTCTTCGCCACTCACAGTATGATTTGGCAATCCCAAATCGAGCTGAGCTAAGGATTAAAGGTAGATGAGAGGCTAGAAGTTAGACTATGAAGGGCTTTTGGCGATTAATACTCACAAACCTAAAAATACTTAGTTACCCCGGTTGTAAAAAACGGAACAGGCTCTAAAATTGGGAGATTTGAATTTGAGCGATGGGAGATTCCTGCGATGCCTGTAGGTTTACCTGAATTTGTGGAAAATCCAGAAAACCGTTGTCCGGTGGTGCTTTTACTGGATACCTCGACCTCAATGGCAGGAAAACCGATCGAAGAACTGCGGCGAGGTGTGCAGATTTTTAAGGAGGAGATTCAAAAGGATACCAAAGCCGCTCTAACCGTAGAAGTTGCCATTGTTACATTTGGCCCTGTGCAGTTGGTGCAAGATTTTGCCACGATCGAGCAAATGCAGGTGCCAGAATTCGTTGCTGATGGCTACACGCCGATGGGAGAAGCGATCGAGTACGGGCTAAATTTATTGGAAGGTCGGAAGGAAATCTATAAAGGCCACGGAGTTCAGTACTATCGTCCCTGGATTTTTCTGATTACTGATGGGGCGCCGACTGATAGCTGGCAAAATGCCGCGCAACGGATTAGGCAGGGTGAAAGTCAACGGAAATTCTGCTTCTTTGCCGTTGGTGTAGACGGTGTAGATTTAGAGACATTGAAACAGATTGCGCCCCCCGATCGGCCACCAGCTTTACTGCAAGGGTTGGATTTCAAGTCACTGTTTATCTGGCTCAGCACCTCCATGAAACGGGTCTCCAGTGGCAAAGTGGGAGAAGCGATTGCTCTACCTCCCGTTGGTTGGGCACAAATTGCCACCTGATTCTATTGTCTGTTTAAGGTTTAGCTGTGGTTTGGAAAACGATTACGCGATCGGCGATCGGAACGCTGCATCAAACAATTAACTTGCCCTGCCAGGATGCTGGCGGTGATCTCGTTTTGGGCGAGGTGGTGATGGGAGTCGTGGCTGATGGGGCAGGCAGTGCCAAACATGCCGATGTCGGGGCCAAATTAGCCGTGACTACTGCCCTGGATTTTCTGGCTCGGACAGAAGAGTGGCTGCAACGCCAACGTCATTTGTCCTGGGATTCCCTGGTTCAGCGGCCCTCGCAGAAGATGGCCCAGAATCTGTTTACTAAAGTGGTGGATCAGGTGGTGATGGTTTTACGCCACACGGCCGATCGCAACCAGTGGGAGCTCGATGATTTGGCCTGTACATTGTTAGCCTTTATTGCCACGCCGCACTGGCTAGCCGCCATGCAAATTGGTGATGGCTTTATTGTGGTGCGTACTCCCAATGAAAACTATCGTCTCCTGTTTCAACCGCATAAAGGAGAATACGCGAATCAAACCACCTTTGTGACTTCTGAAACCGCCTTAGCAGACATCCATATTCAAGTGCTGGCAGAACCCCAATATTTCATTTGTGCTGCCACCGATGGGTTGGAAAAAGTGGCCATCCGCTTAAGTGATTGGACGGCTTTTCCGCCCTTCTTTCAGCCCCTAGAAGCATACCTGCAAGAAACGCCTGATCCCAATCAGGAAGACGACTATCTAGTTACCTTTTT
>DATNPU010000012.1:0-5660 GCA_036703105.1 Microcoleaceae cyanobacterium | reverse complement strand
GTGGATGGGATTGCCGGTGGTTATTTAGATGCGGCCCAAATGCCTTCTGGGATGCCGGTGTGGTTAACCTTGGGTGGACACAATAATACGCCACTGCCTACGGTCACTAGCCTGACTATGACCCGGAATGGCAATGCGATTACGCTGGCGCATAAATTCTATGAGCAGGGCGTGATCAGTGCGACGGACTTCAAGCGGATGTTGCTAGAGTCTACCGAGCAGCAGCATACGTTGGGGATGGTACATCCTTCCTCTATGCACAATCTGTTATTGCGCTACTGGTTGGCAGCAGGTGGGATTGATCCCGATCACGATGTCCAACTGAAAACCATTCCTCCCGCTCAGATGGTGGCTGATCTGCGATCGGGAACGATCGATGGGTATTGCGTCGGGGAACCCTGGAATCTGCGGGCCGCCATGGAAGGGGTTGGCTTCACCGTTGCCACCGACCTGGAAATCTGGCAGGGGCACCCTGGGAAAGTGTTAGGAGTGCGGGAAGATTGGGCGGCTGCCTATCCCAATACTCACATTGCCTTGGTGAAAGCCCTTCTGGAAGCCTGCCACTATTGTGCAGATCCAGCAAACGCTGAGGAAATTCGCCGGATTGTGGCCGGACGGGATTATGTCAGTACCAGTATTGACTATGTGCACTTAGGCGATCCGAATACCTACACCTGCAATCTCGACCAACCGATGCGGGAGTATGCCCATCATGCGTTTTATGGCGAGGGCATGAACCGTCCTAGCCGTACAGAAACCCTGTGGACCATGACCCAATTAGCTCGCTGGGGTGATACGCCCTTCCCCCGTAACTGGATGGAAATTCTGGAGCGTACCTGTCAGGTCACTGTGTTTAGCATTGCTGCCCGTGAATTAGGTCTGCTGGATAACTCCTACAGTCGTGGCCCGATTCGCTTATTTGATGGCACAGTGTTTAAGTCCGACGACGACCCGATCGCTTACCTGAATAGTCTGGAAATTAAACGGGATTTCAGTGTGGCTGAAGTCATTATTGATAGCCGTCCGCCTCGTGTTGCCTGATGTCACTGTTGCAACTGAGATTTCCGATCGCGATCAGCTTTCGGAAATCTCCTTCCTCAGTCACTGATTCACCTATCCACCAGAAGTGATCAACCATCATGATGCCACCCCTTGATGTGCAAGATTCCCCTCGGGAATCTAACTCTGGAACCGCTACGCCTCACCAGATCCGCTCAACTAATCCACCATCTGCTATGACCTCTTTGCAAACTGTCTTAAAACCGCAACCCACCGGAACGTCAGATAATTTTCTGGTCATCAAAGAACTTTCTAAGGTTTACCCCACGGCCAAAGGCAATTTTGTTGTCTTGGATGGGGTGAATTTAACCATTGCCGAAGGTGAATTCATTTGTTTAATTGGTCACTCTGGCTGTGGCAAATCCACCCTGTTGAATATGGTGTCGGGATTCAATCAACCGACCACGGGAACGGTAATGCTGAATGGCAAGCCGATTAAGGGACCCGGCCCCGATCGCATGATGGTGTTCCAAAACTATGCGTTGTTGCCCTGGTTGACTGTATTTGAAAATGTTTATCTAGCCGTCGATTCCGTTTATCCCGACAAATCGGTTGCCGAGAAACGGGAAATTGTGCGGGAACACCTGGCTATGGTGGGCTTAAGCGAAGCGGCAGAAAAGCAACCCACGCAAATTTCCGGCGGGATGAAGCAACGGGTGGCGATCGCACGGGCATTATCCATCCGTCCCGAACTGCTGATTTTAGACGAACCCTTTGGGGCGTTGGATGCGATCACCAAAGAAGAACTGCAAGAAGAATTGCTGAAGATCTGGCAGGATCATCGCTGCACCGTGTTGATGATTACTCACGACATTGATGAAGCCCTATTTTTAGCCGATCGTCTGGTGATGATGACCAATGGCCCGGCGGCCAAGATTGGGGAAGTAATGACGATTCCTTTCCCCCGACCCCGCGATCGTACCCGGATTATGGAAGATCCGGAGTACTACGAATTACGGAACTACGCCCTCGATTTTCTCTACAACCGCTTTGCCCACGACGACGACGCGTGATTTAGAGTGACGACTGAATGACGCGCGTGGGCTAAGTTCGAGCTGGCGTAGTCCGGCAAATGGCAAACCTGGACAGAGATTGAGGCAGTCTCCAGGTTTGCTGTTGCCGGATTGTTTGTTGTCTGTATCAGCAGAATAGCACTTTACCCCGACGATCGAAATGCTGTAAGCTCTGGGCGGTGATTTTGCATAAGTCTGGGCAGCAATAACTATGGAACGGATCGAGGGAGCAACCTGGAAAACCCTCCCGCAATGGTTTCGCTATTTGGTGATTGGGTTGCTGGTACTAGGCCTATTTTTCCGGTTTTATCACCTCGATCGCAAGCTGTATTGGATTGATGAAGCCCATACGTCCCTACGAGTTCTGGGTTATACCAAAACGGAAGTGGTAGACACACTGTTTACCGGCAAGGTGATCACCGCTGCCGAACTGCAACAGTTTCAGCGACCTAATCCTGAGCGTGGTTGGAAGGACACCTTAAAAGCATTACAAGGCAATGCCGAACATTCTCCCCTATATTTCTTGATGGCTCGGCAATGGGTGAATTGGTTTGGCTCCTCGATCGCCACCATGCGAAGTTTGCCAGCCGTAATTAGCCTACTGATCTTTCCCAGTTTGTTTTGGCTGTGCCGAGAATTATTTGTGGCTCCGGCGGTGGCCTGGTTAGCCGTCGGTCTGGTTGCCATTGCACCGCTACAAGTGTTGTATGCCCAGGAAGCTCGCCCCTATAGTTTGGGTTTGGTGATCACCCTGCTGTCTAGTGCCGCGCTGTTATGGGCCATGCGGACAACAACGCGAGTCAGTTGGTTGACTTATGCAGTCACGATCGCAACTGGATTGTACACTCAACTGCTGTTTATTTTGGTAGCAATCGCGCATGGAATTTATGTGTTAGCGATAGAAAAATTTCGTCCGACTAAAACGATCGCGGTCTATCTTCTCACAACAGCTCTAGGAGTGCTAGCGTTTATTCCCTGGCTACAGGTTTTAATCAGTAATTGGCAACAGGTCCAAACGGCAACAATTTCCCTGAAGGAACAACGTTTGCCTATTCATTTAATTGAACAATGGGGCTTAAATGTCAGCCAGGGATTACTCGATCAACCCTTGGATTACGCCAGTTTAATTCCAATTGCTCTCGCAGGTTATGGCTTGTATTACCTGTGCCGTCATACGTCTCGTCGTGTCTGGCTATTGGTATTAGCGATCGCCGGAGTGGGATTTCTCGGCTTGGCAATCCCCGATTTGTACTGGGGCGGACAACGATCGGTTCGAATTCGCTACCTGCTACCTGCGTTTGTCTGCATTCAAATCGCCCTAGCCTACTCGTTTGCGACTCAAGCGATTTGGGTCAAAACCTGGCAACAGAAATTCTGGCGAGTTGTGTTAATTATGCTCGTTACAGTGAATCTAATTGCCTGTTCTGTCGGTTCTCAAGCGATCGTTTGGTGGAATAAACAGCCATCTCGTTGTGGGTATTATCCATTGGCCGCTAGCATCATCAACTCCAGTCCGCAGCCGCTGGTTGTGAGCAATGGACCAACCGTGGATCTGGTGGCATTTAGCTACTGGTTACAGCCGAGCATTCACATGCAACTGGTCAGTAATCCTGCTCAATTTCAACTAGCAACTGGATATGAATCAATTTTACTGTTTAATTCCAATCGCCGGATGCGTAAAGCATTAACTGATCAAGGCTACAAGTTAGCCCTTGTGGAAAAGGAGCTAGGAACAGAGGATCTGGATATGCCATTGTGGTTTGTTCGGAAGTCATTCACTCCCTAATCGCCATGTACTTAAGCTGCCGAGGTTGGTGGATGCGAGAGTGATTTAGATGATCGTGGCTGTAACCAATATTTCCCTAAGAGCAGCACTAATACTGGTAATCCAATTGTCACTAAACTTCTCATCAAAGTATTGCCTTGAAACAAATATTGCATACTACTTGATAGCCCGAAAATCAATGCCGTCATGCCAAATAAGGGTGCTCTCGGTTGCAGGGCCGCAAAGGTAATTACGATCGAGGCATACCAGGGCATCAGCCAGGCCGTCGCCAACAAAAATAAGATCAGTGTTACCCAACTCATATCGGCAATCAAATTGAGGGAGAGATAATTAGGTTTGCGCCAAATTCGCACAAGTATCGCCAGATAAAACAGACCAAAGCCGATCGTCAATCCTTGCACCAATTGGGCTAACCAGGCTTTTTGTTGCGCTAATGATAGGGGTAATAGGGATAAACGCCGTAACTCATTCATGCTTGACATGACTAACGCCGGAATTGACGATAAATATTGTCCCGCCACTCCGGGATTCAGCAAACTTTTCCAGGCAGATACCTCTGGTAAAATCTTCCAACTTAAGAGGACGACTAGCACGAGTGAAACTAAACCGGCTTGCAGCAACGCTTTCCAATACCGTTTGCGACAGAAAAATGTTAGGACGAGTGGCATCCAGACGATCGGTAACGTTTTGGACAGGAAGCCTGCCCATAAGGCAATTACAGCGGCAGTGTACCACTTGCGAGTTAAGCTACCAACCAGTACGATTAAACTAGTGGATACCAAAACATCAATGTGGGCACCTGCGACCTGCTCCATCAGCAACAAGGGATTGAGGAGATAGGCGATCGCCACTTTACCTCGTTCCGGCACGATTAATTGTTTCCAAATTAAATAGCCGTTGAGAATATGCAGCCCTACACAAAAACTTTTGTAGACATAAACGGCCAGAATTGGACTAATCGAGACAAACAGCGCAGATGCGGTAAATAATAATTGGGAGAGCGGCCCATAGGTAGACGTTTGCCCCCAATCGACAAACTGAAATAGTTCAGAGGCATAGCTACCCATTGGCGTCAGAAATGGATTGCCGCCCCGCAGATTCATTAACCCCGAATGCAAATAGATATAAACGTCATTCCCCAGCGGATAGGCAATAAAGGCCAAAAGTAGAAAAAGCCACGATCGCCGAATCACCGTTTTGAAGTCAGTTACCGCATCTTGAGGCTGACTACCAAACACCCAAATTAGATATAGGCCATACAACAGGACATAACTGAGGCTAATGCCTAAATGGCTACCCCAATTCGGAAAGGTGGCGAATTTCTGCCCCCCCGCCAGGATGTAATCAAACTTGTCTAGTCCTAAACGAGTCAGCATTGCACTTAGATAAATGGCAACTAACAACGCCAAGTTCGCCAGTCCTCGATGGTTTTGCATAGACAATCGTTCAGAATCTTTTCCCATTTAAGCCTGGGATTGGTTAAATGAACAATGAGCCATGAACAATGAACCATGCGTAAACGATTGCTGCGATTAATGCTAGGCCTGACGATCGGGCTGTGTCTGGTTGGGGGGTTCTTCGTATGGCAGACTGGCACGGTAGAAATGGGAAAGTCGGTTTGTCTATCTCCGGCTAAAACCAGTCCGATCTGCTATCGGTTACGCGTTCTATCGATGCAACCCACGACTGCGATCGCCACGGATCCCAATAGTGCCGTCTTAGCCAGTGGTTTCCATGAGCGAATTCAAGTCTGGGATTTACAGACTGGTAAATTGCTGCGATCGCTCTACGGTCATCAGGGG
>DATNPU010000001.1:0-7961 GCA_036703105.1 Microcoleaceae cyanobacterium | reverse complement strand
CGATCGCGTTGACAGCCTATGCGGGGGACTATAACCAACAACAAGCTCTTCAAGCGGGATTTCAACGCCACATCGCAAAGCCTGTAGAACCGGAAGGATTAATCCAGACGATCGTGGATGTAGTTAATCTAACGTCTGAGAGAAAGCACAACTGACGGTTAAACCCAGTCATCGATCGAACACTAAACAGGAACGAGATGAAGGGTTTACGCGTATATTCGTAAAAGCGAATCAAGCAGTTATGTAGTCTGTGTGACTTCGGAAAGCAGCATTGGTGATGAATCAGATTGCGGATGCCGTTGGGCAGGATGCTGACACCGTTACCACAGTTCTCAAGCAGTGAGGTTAAGATGCATCTTGGTAACTATTTAGGGTTAATTCACGCCAGCGAACAACAACTGGCAGAGGCGTTTCAGCAAGTCGCGGAGCATCATGGAGATGAGCCAGATATCTATCAAACCTGTATGTTGTTATCCTCCTGGTCACAGCAGCATGTTCAAGCCTTAAAGCCTTTTGTCGATCGCTATTCTGAAGAGAAAAACGATGAACCGGAGCGCTTAAGCCAGTCGTTGTTTGAGGAACCGAGATCAGGGAGTTTAGCTTTATTACGAGATTTGCATGATCTATGGTTAATTGCCAATGAAGTGCATCTCTGTTGGGTCGTGATTTTGCAGGCCGCTAAAGCCCTACGGGATTTGGAGTTAGAGGTGCTTTGTCAACGACTCGATAATCAAACTCACCGCCAACAAGCCTGGTTACTCACCCGGATCAAACAGGCGGCTCCCCAAACTTTAGTTGTTGCCGATCGCTAAACGCTTGAGTTTCATCATCAGAAAATGCCCCAATGCCCGCTACAGTCCAATCCTAAAGCGGTGGCACTTAAGTAAAGCTGTAATCAACTTGTGGTTCGATCCAGTCACACTCCAGCAAAGCCGTGAGCAGCCAGGTAAAATTCATCCCAGGCAGGAGGCCGATAGTCTCGGTTGGTGGCCCGATCGACATAAGCCACAATGTTGGGCACAGCGTCGCTGCTGATCTCTTGATTGAGATATTGTTGGAGTTTCTGCTCCCAGCTACTTGGGTAATCCCGAATGATTGGATGTTTAACGAAGACAGGTTGATAAGTAGCGTGATCAATATCATCAATGATGTCAAGCTTGAGGACAGCGAGCGGTCGAATAAATATACCCGTTGCTGCTAACGCATAGCCTTGATCGAGACCTTTCTGTTTCAGAACTGCAACAAAATGGGCATTTCTAGGCAGGTAATAGGGAACTTTTTCGGGAGCATCAATCCGCTTTGCTTCCACGTTGTAGCCCTTAGTGAGTCCTTGTGCTAACGTGATGCCATCAAATTCTTGATCGGGATGAGGCACATAGATACTAAACCAATGTGGAATGAACCATGGATTGCGGGTTGATGAATCGGCATCATCTAGATTGTACAGCTGGTGGAGTTGCTGACCGACATAGCTATCCTGATTACATAAGTTAATCAGTGAAATATTCAACACACATTGATCGAACTGACTGGAACCTAAAATTCTCATAGGATTAACTCACATCAGCAAGCTTGTAATTCTTGACCCGATCGCCTGCCGCCACTCCGATCGCTTTCGCTAACCAAGGTGGAGGTGAGGTTTCGATCACGGTTTGCAGCTCGGCCAAAATTGTTCTGGCGGCACCGCCATCCTCTTTTTTCATCGGATAGATGCCTGCTTTAATCACTTTTGCTGCTGCCGGGCCACCGACTGAAACGATATACAGCACATGGCAGTCTTTGATCAGATTAACTCGGAACCCATTTTTATCATCAGAAAGATTTGCTGCTGCCGCCGATCGAATATCAATTAATCGAATTTCCTGGACTGAGACCTGGTAGATCAGATAGCGCAAACAGGAGCCAAAGTGGCCATCTAACAGTTCCCCATGATTGGATGCGATCGCAATTCGCACTGAACCTGGCATATCACCATCCTCGTATGGATCGAGAGGTGGCAATTGTTCAGTTTCCGTTTCACCCCATAGAATTCTAACGGCTTCCTTAAAGGCCACAATATCTTTAGTCCGGGCGTCTTCCCCTTCTTCCTCACCATCGAGGTCATAGGTTTGCCCAAAGGCCGTTTTAAGATTGGTGACGGTGATTTTGCTCAGAGTGGTTTCTGTGAGTTCCTCACCAAGATAGGTTTGCAGTGCTTCAATCAGGTCACCGATCGACGTTTCCGGCAACACTCTTGCAGCCAACGCAATCCGAAGAGCAACCTCGTTTGAGATCCGCTGTTCAGGCATGATTCAATTCTCGCTAACGATATTTATAAGCTGAAGCGATGGTGATTTCCTAACTTGCTAACGACTGACATGCTAACCACTTGTTCTTATTTGCCAGTAAATGCGATCGAGATTCCGTAGCTAATATTACGAATTCTGGGTTGAACTGAGATTTGGTGCCGTAAATGTTTTATTTGTAAAAATAACCTGACATTTGACTCATGATTAACTATGAAATTTATATTGTGTAGGTAAGTCTGTAAGCAGCGTAACCTACAGTTGTCGATTTCTATCGTCTCGGCCTGTGAGCGATTTAGCTTCAACAAAAATATTGCGAATATCAGGGTAATCAGTGCGGATAGCCGATTCAATCCGATCGATCGCCTGTGTTACATCTTCAGCTGATAGATTGAGATGAAACTGAATTTCGACATTTAGGAGGACTTCATGCGGCCCAAGATACAACGTCAACAATCGGAGAACTTGATTAACGGCTGCATCGGCTAGAATCAGCGATCGCAACTGGTTCACCGTTTCTAGATCGGCTCCCTCGCCAATCAACAGTCCCCGACTTTCCCGCGCTAGAATGACGGCAACTACCGCCAGAATCACCCCAATCACGATCGAGGCAATCCCATCCAGATAAGGATTCTCCATCAGATGGCCCAGGAACACCCCTAGCAACGCTACTATCAAGCCTAATAAAGCGGCTGAATCCTCAAACAGTACCGTAAAGATCGTGGGGTCTTTACTGGCTTTGATCGCTTGCCAAATGGTTTGATTACCCACCGAGGGCAAAAACTCTTTTAATGCCACTCTCCAGGAAAAGCCTTCAAACACAACCGCTAAACCCAACACAATGTAGTTCCAAGTTGGGTCTACGATCGTTGCAGGATGAATCAGATGAGTAATTCCTTCATACACCGACATTCCTCCCCCGATCGCAAAAATCAAAATCGCTACAATCAACGTCCAAAAGTAAAGTTCTTGCCCATGACCAAACGGATGATTGTCATCAGGTGGACGCTGGCTCCGACGAATGCCGTAGAGCAACACCAACTCATTACCTGTATCCACAACCGAATGAATTCCTTCAGAAATCATCGCTGAACTGCCAGTAATCGAGGCCGCAATAAATTTAGTAATAGCGATCGCTAAATTCGCTGCAATGGCAGCATAGATAGTTTTGTGTGAAGATCCGGTCGTCATATTCTTACCAGATATATAGCAGTGAAAATAAGATCACCCAGAGTCCATCGACAAAGTGCCAGAACAATGTCGTTGCATTCACACCAAAATGACCATTGCTATAGTTATTAGGAATCAACGATCGCACCAGCATAATCACTTGTAAGATCACGCCACTGAGAACATGCAAGCCATGAAAGCCGGTCAAGATATAGAAAGTGGCTCCCATTAATCCCGTTCGTAAGCCGAACTGAAGATGGCTCCATTCAATTCCCTGCCCTATCAAAAAATACGTTCCCATCAAGGCTGTGATCAACCATAGCAGTCGAAATTTACCCAGATGATTATGACTTAGCGATCGCTCTGCCAGTTGAATTACCACACTGCTGGAGAGTAAAACAATGGTATTGATTACAACAAAGGTTGAAGCCTCTGGCCCTGAAACACCGGGAGGCAGCCAATCAGGCACCGTCAACCGTAAGACAATATAGGTAAAGAACAGACTGAAAAAAATTAGGCTTTCAGACAGCAGAAACACTGTCATTCCAAACATCCCTTTGCCATGATGGTCTGTATGACTCCCCCCCCCACTGGGCAAAAATCGTTTTAACCAGTGGGGTAACTTTTGCCGCCATCGTTCCAGATCGATCGGGCTTTCGTCATTGTGCACCGATCTAGATTGGGGTAGGTTACTCGTCATCAGCAACCTCCTCACCGGCTGGTGTTACAGGCTCCTCACCATAGGCTCTGGGATTGCCGTAGTTGTAGGGCGGAAAAATCACTTGAGGAATTTCCGCAAAGTTTTCTCTAGGGGGAGGAGAGGAGGTTGTCCATTCCAGCCCCGTAGCTTCCCAGGGGTTATCGGTGGCCCGACTGCCGATCATGGTTGAAGCAATCATATTGGCAATGAACGGCAGGGTGGAAACCCCCAACAAAAAAGCACCCAAACTTGCGATCACATTCCAACCTTGATACTCGGGAGCATAGGAGGCAATTCGGCGTACCATTCCCTGCAACCCTAGCGGATGCATCGGAAAAAAAGTTAGATTGGCTCCAATAAAAGTCAGCCAAAAATGTAACTTGCCCCAACCTTCGGCATACATACGCCCCGTAACTTTGGGAAACCAGAAATAAATGGCCGCAAAGATAGCCATTGTGATGGTATTAAACACAATGTAGTGAAAATGCCCAACCACAAAGTAGGTGTTATTCACATGCAGATCAAAGGAATTGGATGCCAACATCACCCCTGTAATGCCACCAAAAATAAACATGGCGGCCCCTGCCATTGCAAATAACATGGGCGTATCTAGATGCAACTTACCGCGCCAAATTGTGGCCGTCCATCCAAATGCTTTCACTCCAGTGGGTACAGCAACTAACATAGAGGTAATGGCAAAGGTAATTCGCATCCAGTCGGGGGTGGCGCTGGCGAACATATGATGCACCCAAACAAAAATGCTCACCAGGGCAATGCCTAAAGACGCGATCGCCAGCGATCGATAGCCAAACAGCGGATTCCGAGCAAAGGCCGGTAGCACCTCAGCAAAGATACCAAAGGCAGGTAAGGCCATAATGTAAACCGCAGGATGGGAATAGAACCAGAATAAATGTTGGTACAGAATCGGATCGCCATGCCCACTTGGATTGAAAATGCTGGTACCAAACGCCAGATCAAACAGGAGGAGGATTAAAGCGCCGGTGAGTGAAGGCAGATTGATTAATTGCAGTAATTGCGCACTCAAAACCGACCAGACAAACACTGGCATCCGAAAGAAGGTCATCCCTGGGGCGCGTAGCCAAACGATCGTCGTGACGAAATTCACTGCCCCCATAATTGAGGAAATTCCCAGCAAAATCAGACTGATTACCCAAACTAGTTGGCCAGAGGGATTTTGCAAACTTACTGGTGGATACGACCACCAACCAGCCTGAGCCGGGCCATTCGGCAGTAAAAAACTGGCAATTAAGAGAATTCCGGCGGGTGGGATTAACCAAAATGAGATGGCATTCAACAAGGGAAATGCCATGTCGCGCGCCCCAATCATTAATGGAACCAGATAGTTTGATAGTCCTGCATTGAAGGGAATAATCCACAGGAAAATCATCACGGTGCCATGTAGTGTAAATAGAGCGTTGTAGAAGGGGCGATCGACTAAATTTAACTCTGGGGTAATCAGTTCAGCCCGAATCAACATGGCCATCAATCCACCAATCAAGAAGAAGATAAAGGTGGTGAGGATGTATTGCACCCCAATGATTTTATGGTCGGTGCTGAAGCGCAGATAGTCTCGCCATGAGATTGGAGGTTGCGTCGATGCTTGAGTGTTGTGATCGGCAGCGATCGCTGGATTCGTCATGAGTCACCCCCTGGAGCTGGAGTAGATTTTGCCACAGATGCATTGAATACATGAGTTTGCCATCTCGTCTGCACGAGTGTTTTCTGGGGTTGGTGTTGTTCAGCCACGGCCAGATTCATTGTTTTCCCAGGGTGGAGAGCCAGGTTTGCAACCCACTGGTCATAAACCGCTTTTGGTTCCACATAAACGTCTGCTGTCATCAGGGCGAAGTAAGTGCCGCTGTATTGGGAATCTTGCAAACGGTACTTTCCGGCCCGAGTCGGCGTGATTACCAGATCAATGTCGCGTCCGGGAACCATATCTTGCTTGAGACGAAAAGCGGGTACATAAAAGCCATGAATCACTTCTTTGGCCTGTAGATCTAACCGGGTGCTTTCATTCACAGGTAGATGCAACTCATGACTGGTTGCCTGATTGGGATAGCGAAATTGCCACTCCCACTGCTTGGCAATCACTTGAATTTGTTCCGCCGCCGGTTTTGGTTGACTTGATTCAGCGTAGGCAGGGGCCTCTAGCGGCAGATGAACAATTTGCTTCAAGCCTAAAATATTGAGTTGATTGTAGATAACCATATTTTGTACGGCAATCCATAGCACTAGCAGCGTTGGAGCGATTGTCCAAAGCAGTTCTAGCTTGACGCTGCCCCGGGCAGGATGACCTTCACTATAATCATCTGGTTTAGCCCGAAAAAATAGGGCCGAGTAGAGCATCATCCCGACTAACCCTAAAAAAATAAACGCACCGATCGAGACTAGAAAGCTAAATAAAGCATCTACGCGTTGGGCTTCGGCGGTGGCTTGGGGTGGCATCCAGCTATAAGCCTGTTGCCCAATCCAATGACTGATAAAAATAGCAACGGCAATCAAAACAGTGAGAAGACAATATTCGAGAACCTTTAACATACGAGTCTCACGTAAAGGCGGATAGCCCACTCTGGGTTCAGAGGCAAGTAGACATTACGAGAAAATCATTATTTTTGCATCTAGCTAGCGGTGGAATGAATCATTGCTCTGACTCTGCTCTTTCGCAATTAAGTTTACTCAGTCTAAACAGGTTGATATCGATCGTTAACGCTGGGAAACTGTCGATCAACCATTGCAGCCGAGCATCAGGCGACAGCCCCTCTCACCAAAATAACCGTACAGTTGGAATGGCGGGCAATTTCTTCTGGCACATTCCCATTCATGACCTGGCGTAACAGTCGATCGCGACTGGCTCCCACCATAATCACATCGCTCTGTACCTGCTTGGAGTACTGAATAATGGCTTCAGCCACCGAGTTGGCAGCCACCGGAGCGATTTTCACGGAACCCTGTAAGTGCTGTTTTAGATAGTGAGCCGTCTTTTCCAGTAACGCTGTATTCGGTTGTTGTTCTAGTTGGAAGACCTGGCATAACTTTACTTCGGGTTTTCGACTTAAGGCGCTTAAAGCGGGCAGCAGTTGAATCGCCTCTTGAGCATTTGGCCCCCCTGCCATTGGCACCAGCCAGCGATCGAAACGGATTTCCTCCGGTAATTTTGCCAATACAACTTCACAAGGAGCTTGCCGAATCACTGTGTCCACAACTTTACTGAACACACGTCCAGGGGTTGCTGTAGTACCTTTCCAGCCCATTAAAACTAAATCAATATGGCGCTCTTGAATCATCTCTAAAATGGCACCAGAAACAGTATGGGCGACTCGAATTTGGGTATGAACTGGAACTCGCCATGCTTGCCCTAATAAAACAGCGTGTTGTAAGAGTGTTTGGCTACTTTTAATTCTCACCGCTGTTTCTGAAGTCACTTGATTTGGTGGAATTAAAATTATCTGTAAACATTCAATCTCATAATTACGATCGTGGGCGATCGCAACAGCCATCTTCAGTAGAGCAGGGGTTGTTTTCGGATTGCTAATTGGCACCAGTAATCGCCCGCATCCTGTCTGCGGTGCTTGAGTTTGATATACCACATAGGAGGGATCAGATTTACTCACAGGTTGTTTGGTCTGACCATTCAGATGCTCTGCTTCGACCCGGATAATATCACTACGAGTAATGATGCCAAGCAGTTTAGTTCCTTCTGTCACTGGAAGGACGTTTAAGCGATAATAGTTTAGTAAATGGAGCACATGAGCCAGGGTATCTTTCGGTCTGGCTGTGATCGG
>DATNPU010000415.1:0-8377 GCA_036703105.1 Microcoleaceae cyanobacterium | reverse complement strand
CGATCGCTGTTCACGATATTGTTGCTTTGTCTGGTGGGCTTGCTGGTTGGCGGTGGGATTGGCTTGGCAATTTGGTCACAGGTTAATCCTGAAGGCTTCAACCAATTTCGCCACCGCATTGAGCAATTAGGACAGCGCGACGAATTGTAATGATTATCGCAAGTCTGATTGGCTAAGGGTTGGAAAGGGACCGTCTTATGCCAAGATAAAGAATTGTCAAAAACGCTGATTAAACCTGTACATCACCGTTCGCACTGCTGTAAGGGAACACTTGAACTATGCAAATTGATACAGAATCATTCGCCGTTGGTAGCCGGGTTCGAGTTGCTCAGTCAGTCGTCGTCTATCATCATCCCCAACATCGTAATCAACCCTTCGACCTCCAGGGACAGGAAGGTGAAGTCGTTGAAGTGGTTAAAGAATGGCATGGCAAGCCCGTTAGTGCTAATTTTCCCTTTTTAATCAAGTTCGACGGTAAATTCAAGGCGCACTTACAAGCCCATGAATTAGAAACAGTGGGTTAAGTTTTGCGGATCTGGGGTTGGTTGCCTACGATCGCCGACCCCAGAAAAACCAGCCCAAGATATTGATATCTCCCCGCATTTTCTCTAATTCCTGCTGATGTTTGGCGGCGGTGGCATAGTACCACTGGCAATACTGTTCAAACTCACCCCGATAGTGAATCTCCTCATAAAACTCACGGGTAAGCTGTTGCGACTCCAATACTTCCACAATCCCTTCAGCATCCGGTTCAGGAATAGGAGCCATCCAACGTAAATCAGCCATAAGTCATCCAGGCGCCATCGTAACAACACCCCTCCATCTTCCCTGATTTGCCTGAGCAATGGCAGGTTTACAGTCTTTCTGCAATTCGGAGTTTTGCCGATCGCGATCGCACATTCTCCTTAATCTCATCTTCTTGAGGAACGATCGGCTTCTTCGTGACTACTTGCAGGAGTTCTGATTCCTTTAAACGGTGTTTGACAATCCGATCTTCTAAACTGTGGAAACTAATGATAGCTAGCCGACCACCCGGTTTCAGCCAGTGGGGCGCTTGGTCTAAAAAGGTTTCTAAGACCTCTAATTCGCGGTTTACGGCAATTCGTAAGGCTTGAAATACCCGTGTTGCCGGATGAATCCGACCGTAGCGATAGGATTTGGGCACGGAATAGGCGATCGCCTCGGCTAGTTGCGTAGTGGTTTCAAACGGGCGATCGGCAACAATCCGGCGGGCAATTCGCCGCGACAACCGTTCTTCACCATAGGTATAGAATATGTCTGCCAGTTTAACTTCTTCCCAGTGGTTAATTACTTCAGCCGCAGTTAATTCCTGGCGTTGATCCATCCGCATATCCAATGGGGCAGTTTGGCGGAAACTAAAGCCGCGATCGGCAAAATCAAACTGAGCCGAACTCACCCCCAAATCCGCCAGAATCCCATCAAACTGTAGTTCTCCAGGATCAAACTCGGCAAAATTGGTGCGGTGAAATTGGACGCGATCGCCAAACTCCGCTAGGGTAGCCTGAGCTGCTGCGATCGCCTGGGCATCCTGATCCAATGCCGTTAGCCGCACATCCGGGGCACTGGCGAGGATTAACTGACTATGACCACCCCCGCCCACGGTGGCATCTAAATAATGTCCTCCGGCCTGAATCGCTAATCCGGCGATCACTTCTCGACTCAACACCGGAATATGGTAAAACTCACTCACAATTTCTAACTGCCCTGGCAATCACTAAACCAGCTTTGATCCTGGCACTTTTCGCAAGGAATAGTATAGTTGCCGCTGGCGATCGTGAAATAGCACTACTTTTACTTCCATTGATAAACATAAGGCTTGACTAATCACTTCTACCAGATCCCATTCCCGCAACGAATGAATTGGATCATGGCGGTTCAGTTGCCACATGATGCCCAGCACATAACAGGGGCTTTCGGGTAAATACTTCACCTGCCGTCTGGCTAGATACGCTGCTCGTACTTCCGGGTACTGACGTAGTTGCCAAGTAATCTGCTCGATCGTCTCCGATGGCAAATGATGAGATTGAAATACTGTTTTTCCAGTTAATTCATTCCGTTCCTGCCGCGATCGCTGCCAGAGAGGATACAACTCCCGATATTGCTGGAGATAGGCAGCTGCCTCGGGATGTCGTCCTTGCTGCTTCAACCCGGAATACAGAGACTCAAAGCTATATAACAAGATATGGGGTTGCTGCTGGATGGCCGTTTCTAGATGATTCAATCCTGCCAGCGATCGCTGTTTAAGCAACAATTCACCCAGGCGATAATGAACCATTGCCTGATCTGGTGCTTGCTGAACTAAGGTGTGGAGTTGAGCGATTGCAACGGCTGGCTCGCCAAATTCTGCGGTTAATAGTGCCAGTTTCAGGGCCTCTTCTATGGTTAGTGATTGAGCTTGTTGGCGTTGTTGAAGATGCTGCCAGAATCGCGATCTCAGTTGGGCTTTGGTATATTCCTGTTGCCACTGCTTGCCATGTTCGGTTTGCCATTGTTGATCCAGCATGGCGACGGCCCAATCCGCTTCTTTGCCAAGAAAAACTTCGGTGGCTGTCTTCTCGATCGTTAACGGTAGTGGAAGTTCTCCAGTGGTATAGCGGTAGCCATACGCCTCTAACCGCTCACTCAGACAGGGGTGTGTATCTTCATGATCTGTTTGCCGAGCCAGTTCGAGTTCTAGCCAGGTGGCTGCATCCTCGGGCGCAATAGGAGTAGCGAGTTGTTCTAATAGGTACGAAACGGCATTATCAGGCGGTTGGGGCTGCTGAGCCGCTCGACGGTAAAAGTTAGCCCAAAGCTTGAAGGCGTGATGCCCTTTAACGTAAATCCGGATTAAATCCTCAGCTGCATTTTGGGTGCTAGTGTAGTCTGCTGCACAGCGATCGGCATAGTATTCGTCACTGCGGGATAACACAAAGCTATAGGCCCGAAAAAACGGTTCGTACCATTTAAAGAAGGGATACATTAGAATCGAGGCCCGATCGCCCTGTTGCGTGGATAACAACGCCCAAGCCCGTCGGATGCGATAAACCCAACCTGAGAACCGCGAGTGCTTGCCTGATAAATGTCCTAATTCATGCGCCAGAGTAGCCCGGAACTGCTCTGGTGAAACCGCTTGCATGAGCGGCACTCCCAACAGGAGATAGGTGGTGTACCAGCCAAATAAGCCAAATTTAGGTGCTTCTAAGACGGCAGCATTTAAGTCAGGGGTCAACAGGACGAGATCGATCCTGGGAGTGTTCAGTTGAGCGGACAGGCGATCGAGTTCTTCGAATAACACTGGAAACCGGGCGCGATCGACCGGAACCCCGACTGGAGGCGTGATCTTGACCCAAACTAAGCTCGCTAACCCAATTACAACCAGGACGGCATATTCGATCGCCATCACAGCAAACAGCAAGGCTGCAATACTCCCCAGAAGCAGCAGGATGTAGGCGTATCCGAAAATAATCAGTAGTGTCACCCGCCAACGATAGGTTTGAGGATGTTTGCTCGCATAGTCTTCGAGCCGCTTAATCAACGTATCAAACCGTTCCGGGTTCACTGTCATAGCTATCTCGCTACAGAATTCAGGTAACTCTATCGTTCCCTGCAAGAAAGTAAATGATGATCTAGTTCAGTCATAGCAAACTCGGAGAACCCCAGTCTCTATAATCAAGGAGGGCATTGAATATCTGGTTGATGTCTTGTAGGAACGCAGCATTCGGTTGAAGTTCCCTTGGAACGACTGAGCGACCTTGCTTGAGTGTCCTGCCTTTACTTCACTGCACAGACCTTATACCGAGGGGAGACTGTTCACCTATGGCAATGATTGAGACGAAAACCGAACCCATGGTGCTCAACATGGGTCCTCACCATCCCTCTATGCACGGGGTATTGCGGTTGATCGTCACACTCGACGGGGAGAATGTGATTGATTGTGAACCGGTCATCGGCTATTTGCACCGGGGGATGGAAAAAATTGCCGAAAACCGCACGGTAGTGATGTATGTGCCGTATGTCAGCCGGTGGGACTACGCCGCAGGAATGTTCAATGAAGCGATTACCGTGAATGCTCCCGAAAAATTGGCTGGAATCCCAGTGCCAAAGCGGGCTAGCTACATTCGAGTGATCATGCTGGAACTGAACCGGATTGCCAATCACCTATTGTGGTTTGGTCCCTTCCTGGCAGACGTGGGTGCGCAAACTCCCTTCTTCTATCAATTCCGGGAACGGGAGATGATTTACGACCTGTGGGAAGCGGCTACGGGCTACCGCATGGTGAATAACAACTATTGGCGGATTGGTGGCGTGGCAGCTGACCTGCCCTATGGCTGGGTCGATAAATGCCAAGACTTCCTCGACTACTTCCTGCCGAAAGTGGATGAATACGAGCGGCTCGTCACCGATAACCCGATCTTCCGCCGCCGGGTCGAAGGAATTGGCACAATTACCCGCGAAGATGCGATTAACTGGGGTCTGTCTGGGCCAATGCTCCGAGGTTCGGGCGTGAAGTGGGATTTACGCAAGGTGGATCACTACGAGTGTTACGACGATTTTGATTGGGATGTGGCCTGGGCTACGGAAGGTGATGCCTTTGCCCGGTATCGGGTCCGGATGGACGAAATGCGGCAATCCGTGAAGATTGTCCAGCAAGCTTTAAAGGGACTACCTGGTGGCCCTTACGAAAACCTGGAAGCCAAACGGATGGCAGAAGGGCCGAAATCCCAATGGAATGAGTTTGATTATCAATTCATTGGTAAGAAACTAGCTCCGACCTGGAAGGTGCCTGCGGGTGAACACTATGTCCGTCTAGAAAGCGGTAAAGGTGAACTAGGCGTATTTATCATGGGAAACGACAATGTTTTCCCATGGCGGTTTAAGGTGCGGGCAGCAGACTTCAATAATTTGCAAGTGTTGCCGCATTTACTCCGGGGGATGAAGGTAGCGGATGTCGTCGCCATCCTGGGGAGTATTGATGTAATTATGGGGTCGGTCGATCGCTAACAGCTATCTAACTACTCCACTGCGTTTAGTGATTAGGGCAATTCCATCTGAGTTGCCCTATTTATTGTTCTGGAAGGCTCTATCTCCGCGAACTCTTAATAACTTGCAACCTGATTGGTCTGTCGAATGATGGATTGATCATAAGATCTCTCTGCTCAGTTCAAGCTTGCTGCTATCTTTAGAGATATCCAAGCAATAACTGAGTTAGCCGTGCGATCGATGCGTCAGCACCTATGGCTTTACACTGAAGCCAGCTTGAGCGCTTCACTGCCCCCAAAGAAAAATTCATCTCGTAGTCCGCTAGACTACAGCTATGATTCGACTCTCGCCCATTTTAGTTTTTGACCTAACCATTTTTCATGCAGACCGAAGCGTTCAGTGAGCTGTTTCCTCTTTTAACCGCTGCCAACCCAGAAACTCTGGAATGGTTACTATCCGTTGCCGTTGAACACGAGTATCCCGCCAATCGAGCGGTATTGATGGAAGATGCATGGGGCAATGCCGTCTACTTCGTGGTATCCGGTTGGGTGAAAGTCCGCCGCTTGTCTGGCTCGGGTGAAGACAACGTGGTGACGCTGGCCATTCTGGGGCGGGGTGACTTTTTTGGCGAAATGGCCATTCTCGACGAGTCGCCGCGATCGACCGATGTGATTGCTCTGTCGGCGGTAAAGTTAATCAGTATCTCGGCTCAGCGCTTTATCCAAACCTTATTTAAAGATCCACAGCTGCACCACCGCATGTTGCAATTAATGGTGCGGCGGTTGCGGCAAACCAATGTCCGGTTCCAATTACGTCATCAACCACCCGCGATTAAGCTGGCCAATACCCTGGTGTCTCTAGGCGAGAACTACGGGCATGAGTCGGCCAATGGCATGGAAATCTTCAATATTCCCGCCAAGGATTTGGCCGATGTCACCGACATTGGGGTAGAGGAAACCAGCAAGATTATGGAAAAACTGGAGAGTAAAGGCTGGATCAAGACGGATGCGGCTAGCCAAAGTCTCTACCTGGTCAATATGAAGCAACTGATGCATCTCGCGGGTAAGGTTTAAGCATTCCTCTACAACTGGAGTTAGATTCTTGGGCGATCGTCAATAGCTGGCCCCATCTGATTTATGGCATTGTGTACGATGAAGATCGTGTGCAAAAATTCTCCGGCCTCCATGACTGCTAATCCCCTGCTGACCCTGCCCTACGAACCTGCCTTAGAACAACTGGGCGATGACTACTATGACATCGTGACGGCTGCCCAGTTTCCGACTCACATCCTGCGATTTCGTAATAATGACCTCCTGTCGCTACTGGGACTAGAGCCGCAAACGGTTCAAGACCAGGATTTTATTGCGGCTTTTGGTCAATTTCACAATCCGCCTCGTCCGCTCCTGGCGCTGCGCTATCACGGTTATCAGTTTGGTGAGTACAACGCTTTTCTAGGGGATGGGCGTGGATTCCTCTATGGTCAAGTACGAGGTATGGATGGCGAACTGTATGACTTTGGCACTAAAGGATCGGGCAGAACACCTTACTCCCGTGGTGGAGATGGGCGACTGACGTTGAAAGGCGGAGTCAGAGAAGTGTTAGCTGCTGAAGCTCTACATCGGGCTAAAGTCCGAACGTCGCGCTGTCTGAGCCTGATTGAAACTGGGGAGTCCTTGTGGCGCGGGGATGAGCCATCACCGACCCGATCGTCAGTTATGGTGCGGTTCAGTCGATCGCATATTCGGTTTGGCACTTTCGAGCGGTTACATCGCCTCGATCGCAAAGATTTGATCGCGATTTTGCTGGATCATGTGATTGAACATTACTATCCTCAGTTGCAATCGCAAACCGATCGCTATGCCTTGTTTTATGCTGAATTGGTCGAACGAGTGGCTGAATTAGTAGCGCAATGGATGTCCGCAGGATTCTGTCATGGGGTATTGAATACTGACAATATGTCGATGACTGGGGAAAGTTTTGACTATGGCCCCTATGCCTTTATTCCAACCCTTGATCCTCGGTTTACGGCCGCTTATTTTGATTATTCTGGACGCTACAGTTACGGGAATCAACCCGCGATTTGCCGCTGGAATTTAGAAATGCTTCAGGCCCCGATGAGCCGCGTGATTGCTTTTGCAGATTTAGAATCTGCGCTTTCTAAGTTTGAAGAATACTATGATCGGGCCTATCGCCAACGCATGTTATATAAGCTGGGATTCGATCAGATTCCGGTGCCTGAAGCCGAAGAGCTACTAAAATTAACCCTGCAATTTCTGCACACTTCCCAAATTGGCTATCATGAGTTTTTCCAACAATTAACTCAACAGTTTTCGATCACCTGGCGAGAAGATGCGGAGGCAATTCTTCCAGAGTTGCAGAATTTGGATGATAGCTTAGCGAATCTATGGCATAGCTGGAAGATTGCTTACTTTAATCAATTACTGAATCTCCCGGCTTCAGAACTGGAACAGATCCCCGATCGCTTATCAGCCTATAATCCCTCTACCGCATTATTGCGTCCTGCGATTGAAGCGGCCTGGGAACCAATTACACAACAGGATGATTGGAGCCAATTTGATCAATTACTAGAACAAATTCGAGCCTAATTGTGACTTTTAACTTGCCCCAATTGACCACCGATCGCCTGCTATTGAGGTTAGCTACTCAGAAAGATGCGGCAGCAATTTTAACTTACTATGTAGACAATAGTGCCTTTCTGGAACCGTTTGAACCGGAGAGAACCGAGGAATTTTATACTCTAGAATTCTGGCGAGAACAGGGAGCAAAATCAGTCATTGAATTTAATTATCAGCAATCTGTCAAGCTGTGCATGTTTACCCAAACGCACCCCGATCAAGTGATTGGCAAAATTAACTTTACCCAGATGCAGTTTGGCGTTTCTCATACCAGTTTGTTGGGCTATAGTTTAGCCGAATCCGAGCAAGGTAAAGGCTATATGACTGAAGCTCTAAACACAGCGATCGGCTATATGTTTGATCAATTTAATTTGCATCGAATTATGGCCAATTACATGCCTCGCAATGAACGGAGTGCCAAAGTTTTAAGACGCTTAGGATTTGTGGTGGAAGGATATGCCAGAGATTACCTGTTAATTAACCGGAAGTGGGAAGATCATATTCTCACCAGTTTGATTAATCCCCATTGGCAATGACTCAAGGAACGACGATCGCGGCGATTGCCACAGCTATTGTGCCTCAACAGGGCAGTGTCGGCATTGTCCGGCTGTCTGGTCGTGAGGCCGTGACGATTGCTCGCCAATTGTTTCAGACGCCGGGTCAACAAGCTTGGGAGAGTCACCGCATTCTTTATGGCTTTGTTCGGCATCCTCAAACCAACGCCACGATCGATGAAGCCTTATTGCTAATCATGCTGG
>DATNPU010000413.1:0-5882 GCA_036703105.1 Microcoleaceae cyanobacterium | reverse complement strand
AGCGTCTTCCGCTTCCAGGCATCATCGGGAACTAAGCCAGGGGCTTCCTCATCCGATAGTTCAATTCCTGTTTTCTGGCCAAATCCGTAGCGGCGCGACCATTGGATTAACGTTTTATCCCCAATCCCCATACCAATTTGGTAGAAGAAGGTGTCACTGCTCCAGGCCAGCGCTCCCACAAAGCCTAATGGCCCAAAGCCAGCTCGGTTCCAATCACCAAACTCAATGCCTCCAACCGTAATTGAGGGATAGGTGCCTAACACGGTATCTGGACTGAATTTCCCTGACTCAATCCCGGCGGTAGTGGTGACAATTTTGAAGGTACTGGCTGGTGGAAACCCTTGTAGGGTACGGTTGACAAAAGGATGATCCTCGCTCTGCAACCGTTGCCATTGGGCATCACTAATTCGAGTGGAAAAGAGATTTGGATCAAAGGCGGGACGGCTGACCATCGCGAGTACAGCCCCATTTCTAGGATCAAGGGCCACGATCGCGCCTTTGCGATCGCCCAACGCTATTTCCGCCGCCTTTTGCAAGTCGCTATCTAAGGTTAGCGTGACATCCTTGCCGGCATGGGTTTCCTTCTGCCCCAAAATTCGAACTACTTGCCCGGCTCCGTCTACCTCAACCTGCTGACCGCCCCATTCTCCCCGCAGTTGGCTTTCAAAGGCTGACTCCACGCCCATTTGACCAACGACATCGCCCAGACGGTAGCCTTGGTCTTTCAATCGCTCTAAATCTTTGTCGCTGAGTTCGCCGGTATACCCCAGCACATGGGAAGCTAAGTCCCCATTGGGGTAATAGCGAACCGCTTCCGCATCTACCTGTACCCCTTCCATTTCGCTGCTGTACTCAGTCAATGCCGTGACTTGAGCGGGACTGATGCCTCGGGCAATCCGCACCAGTGAGGGTGAGTTGTAGCCAGCCTGTTCTAGTCGTTTGCGAATCGGTTCTTCAGGAATCTGCAAAATTTGGGCCAGTCGTTTGACAGTGGGTTCCCATTCTCCTTTTTTCCGAGCTAGCGGCCAGAGGAACACTGAATGAGATAACCGACTGCCAGCCAGAATCTTACCTTTGCGATCGAGGACTTTGCCCCGTTCTGGCTGTTTAGGAATCAGGCGAATTCGGTTTTCATCCGCCATTTTTCGGTTCTGTTCGCCCTCAACCAGTTGCAGGTACGCTAAGCGACTACCAATGCCACCTAAAAGGATCAAAGAAATGCCCAGCATCAGAAATGCCGATCGATAGCGTTGTCCACCCGCACGAGTTATGGTGGTTTGATAAATTGTGGAGGATTGAGTTAGCGTCATGCGTTCGAGTGTGACAAAGAGAGCAGGAATCCAGCAATTACATTGATGAAAATTTTGACCTGACCCTCGATCGCTGGTTTCAGCGTCAGGCTGGGCAATCTAATATCCAAATCTGTGGGGTAAATGCATCGCTAGGCTATGCGGTCTAATCGTATCAGATTGCTCAAAATAACTTAACGTTGGGAGCGAAGGCAGTGATTCAGGGATGATGGAAATGAGCACCTATTAGGTTGGGGTAGTTTGCCCGTTTAAATCTTTAATTGGGAATCCTGAATGCAGAGCAGGTAGATAAAATAAACCTCAAGCCCAATTTGCAACTCTACCAGAAGACGGGTAAAACTCTCCGCTTTACCTCTGAAGTCACCTCTCAGCTATGCTTAATCGTTGACGAGATGAATCCTTACGCTGGTTAACCTCTTACAGGGAATCGCCAACATGTCTCAAACTGCTATCCAAAATCAGCGATCGGCCGCCACTGATACCGAACTAGATGTTGAACTCCGCAAAGTCTACAAGGTGTTTAATGGTGAAACGGCGGTGCGCGGTGTTGATCTCGGGATCCGTCGGGGCGAATTCTTTAGCATTTTGGGGCCATCGGGCTGTGGCAAAACGACGACTTTACGGCTGATTGCCGGATTTGAAACCCCATCAACTGGCGAAATCTTGATCCAGGGGCAGCGGGTCAGTAATGTGCCATCCTATCGGCGTCCGGTGAATACGGTTTTTCAAAGCTATGCTTTGTTTAATCATTTGACTGTTTGGGACAATATCGCCTTTGGCCTGCGGTTAAAGAAACGGAGCAAGGCCGAGATTCAGGATCGGGTGGATGAAGTGTTGAAGCTGGTAAAAATGGAAACGTTTGCCAAACGCTTCCCGGCCCAGTTATCCGGTGGTCAGCAGCAACGGATTGCCCTGGCCAGAGCCTTAGTGAATCGTCCGGCGGTGGTGCTGTTAGACGAGCCATTAGGCGCTTTAGATTTGAAGTTGCGCAAAGAGATGCAGGTAGAACTGTCTAACTTGCACCAGGAACTGGGTTTAACGTTTGTGATGGTGACGCATGATCAGGAAGAAGCGCTGAGTTTATCCGATCGCATTGCGGTGATGAACCACGGTAAGGTGGAGCAGATTGGTTCTCCTCACCAGATTTACGAATGTCCACAAACTCCCTTCGTTGCAGATTTTATTGGGGATACGAACCTTGTACATGGCCGGGTAGAAGGGGCACATCCGGAGATGCTGTGGATTGTGACGGATAACGGCCTGCGGATCAAAGTGAAGCGATCGAACGATGGGCATGAACCGACGTCGGGGAGTGCGGTCGTCAGTATCCGACCAGAAAAAATTCACTTTAGCTTGACTCCGCCCCCTGAAGCCGCGAATTGTTTTGAAGGCCGATTACAAACGGTAATGTACTTGGGCACTCACATGCATTACCTGGTGGAACTGACTTCGGGTGAGCAAATTAAGATCATGCAACCGAATGTCATACATAATCCTCCCAATGCCGAAACGCCAATCTACGTTTCCTGGTCGCCCCTGGATTGTTTAGCGTTATCTACCAGTTAGTGGCCGCTCAGCGTCATCGGCTTCTGCTTGAAGCGCGATCGATCGGGGATCAGTAGTTCCTCAATTGTTTGACTGGTATCAATCCATTTCGCTTTCCTTTTTGCGGTTGCCCTTGTTATGACTTCCTCTGCTTCCTCCCCCCGATCGCGGTTTTCCTATCGAACTCGACGAGCCTTTTTGCAAGCAGCGATGGCGGCTGGTGCTGGAGTGATGCTACCTGGATGTGGTTGGACGCTGGCAGAAGTGCGTCCGGTGCAGGCACGTAAAGGCAAATCGGATGAGCTGTCTCTCTACACTTGGACAAACTATGTTGATCCACCGTTAGTCGAAGGATTTACGACTCAGACCGGGATTCGCGTGACTTACGACATCTTCAATTCCAATGAGATTATGTTGGCCACATTCCAGGCTGGTAAGGGGGCTGCTTACAGTATTCTCTATCCCTCAGATTACAAAGTTGAGGAAATGATTGAGTTGGGCTTCTTAAGCGAACTGGATCACTCGCGGCTTGAGGGGCTGAGTAATATTCTGCCGCAGTTCCAAAACTCGGTTTATGATCCAGGCAATCGTCACAGCATCCCGATTAGCTGGGGAACGACGGGATTAATTTATGATGCCGATCGAGTTAACCCAGGCCCCGAAGATTGGAATTTTCTTTGGGATAATACCGACAAACTGCATCGCCGGATTACCTTGCTAGACGATGTGCGGGAAGTTATGGGGGCAACGCTCCGCTCACTGGGGCACTCCTATAATTCCACCGATCCGCAACAGATTAAGGAAGCCTATGAAAAGCTGGTGATCCTCAAGCCAGCGATCGCTTCATTTAATACCGATGCCTGGAAAGAACAACTGTTGGCCGGAGATTTGGTGTTAGCGATGGTGTATTCGGCCGATGCTGTGCGGTTGATCAAAGATAACGCCGATCGCAATCTGAAGTATGTGATTCCCAAAAGTGGCACATCCTTATGGAGCGATACGATCGTCATGCCCAAAACGGCGCCGAATCCAGAGGCGGCTTATGCTTGGATTAACTACATGCTTCAGCCTTCGGTCGCAGCTCAGATTACCCAACGGCAGTATTTTGCTACTCCTAATCAGGCGGCGTATGATCAACTGCCTGCCCCGGTTCGTAACAACACTAGCTTGTTTCCTTCAGAAGAAATTCTGGCCAATTGTGAGCGTATTTCCCCGATCGACCCGAAGATTTTAGCGATTTATGAGCGCTACTGGACGCTATTAACAAGTGGTTAATAGAACGCGTTGCAATCACACAATTGAGTTCAACTCGGATTGCAACCATGATGAATTCTATGCCGCTGTTTGTGATAAGTCATCGCCAATCTGTTTCTTTTTCCTGGTGAATTCATGGCTGGTCAATCTCCTCCCCTTTCCCAAAAACCGAGCTTAGATACTGAGAAAGTTCTACCCAAATGGCTAGAACCGCTGTTCCTATTAGCTCCGGCTGGAGTTTGGTTGGGTCTGCTGTTGGTGATTCCTACCTTGCTCATTTTTGAACTGAGCTTGGTGCCCAATATCCGCCCAGGGCAAGTCGTGAATCCGTCGGGATTAGACAACTATGCGCTGATTTTTGACGATATTTACCAAAAAGTTGTCCTGCGATCGCTCTCTTTTGCCGTTTCAACAACGTTTACCTGTTTGCTATTAGGCTTTCCAGTTGCCTATTGGATCGCTCTCATTGTCTCAAAGCGTTGGCAAAATCTAGTGTTGTTAGGGTTTGTCCTGCCGCTCTGGACATCGTCGCTATTACGTTCCTACGCCTGGATTACGATTTTGCGGCCGACGGGAGTATTAAATAGCTTGATTACTCGCTTAGGCTTACCACCATTGGATTTGCTGAATCGTGAACCTGCTGTGTTGATTGGGATGACCTACAGTCTTTTGCCTTACATGGTACTGATTCTCTATGCCTCACTGGAGAAATTGGATCGGCGACTATTAGAAGCGGCGGCAGATTTAGGCGCTACTCCTGTCCAAACCTTCCTTAAGGTGACGGTGCCGCAAACATTACCGGGCATTGCGGCGGGATCGCTGCTCGTCTTCATTACCTGTTTGGGAGACTTTGTGAATCCTGAATTGTTGGGTGGGGCCTCAAGTATGACCGTGGCTCGGTTAATCTATAACCAATTTTTGGGAGCGACGCGTAACTGGGGGTTCGGTTCGGCGTTGAGCATGATTCTAATTTTGGCTGTCAGTATTGCGATCGCCTTGTTGATTAAATACGGTGATGCCGTTCCCAAAAAGTAGCCTAATTATTCGTCTCTTCTTACTGTTTTGATGCTGCTCTCATGGATACACCCATTTCCCGATCGCGATTTTCCCTATCTTGGCAAATGCTGTTTTCGCTGCTGATGTTTGGGTTTATGTATTTGCCCATTCTGGTGCTAGCCGTTTATAGCTTTAATGAATCACCGTATAGTGCTGGGTGGAAGGGATTTACCTGGGACTGGTATTACCAGTTCTTTACGGATACCCGGATCTTGGCCGCTTTGGGCAATAGTTTGGTGGTGGCGTTTAGTGCGACCTCGATCGCGGCAGTGCTAGGCACATTAATGGCGGTCGGGCTGGCCCGCTACCAGTTTCCCGGCAAAGGCCTGTATCAAGGTGTAGCCTATCTGCCGTTGATCATTCCTGATATTGCGATGGCTGTTGCTACCTTAGTCTTTCTGGCCGCGGCGGCAATTCCGTTAAGTGGGGGGACGATCGTCGCAGCGCATGTAGTCTTTTGTTTGTCTTACATTGCGTTAGTGGTGTCAACACGGATTAACAGTATCAATCCGCATTTGGAAGAGGCCGCGTTGGATTTAGGGGCAACACCAGCGCAAGCGTTTACCAAAGTGCTCTTACCTGAACTGGCTCCCGCGATCGTGTCGGGTTGCCTGTTAGCCTTTGTCCTGAGTATGGATGATTTTTTAATTGCTAGCTTTACGGCTGGGGATGGCGTGAAAACCTTACCGATTGAGATTTTTGGTCGGATTCGGACTG
>DATNPU010000386.1:0-7713 GCA_036703105.1 Microcoleaceae cyanobacterium | reverse complement strand
TTGCAAATCCGCTGTAAGATCCGGGCTGGTGAGTGGCCCCGTTGTTAGCACGACGATTCCTTCAGTCGGCAGCCGATGGATTTCCTCTCGTCGCAATTCGATTAATGGATGGTGAGCCAGAGTGTCTGTAAGATTCTGACTAAACACTCCTCGATCGACCGCCAAAGCACCACCCGCCGGCACCGCATGTTCATCAGCTTTGCCAATGACGATCGAGCCTAATCGGCGCAATTCCTCATGCAGAAGCCCCGAGGCGCGATCGGTGGCCTGGGCACCAAAGGAATTACTACACACTAATTCGGCTAATTGGTCGGTGTGGTGCGCCGGACTTAGGCGTTGTGGACGCATTTCATACAAAATTACGGGCACTCCAGCTTGGGCGATTTGCCATGCGGCCTCGGTGCCTGCTAATCCTCCCCCAATTACCTGAATCGGTTGCTTTCCGGTCATATTCGTTCCCAACGGTCGATCTCGATCTTTTCTAGGATACTCTGGTCGGGAGGATGAGGGAGATGGGGAAGATGAGGGGGATGGGGAGGATGAGGGAGGTTACTGGTAGTTGGGGGTAAGGGCAAGACCGAGTTCGGGATCTTGCAAAGTGGGACGGCAGCAGAGGTAAGCCAAGGCACCAAAGAGGGGCAGTAGAGCGATCGCCCAAAACCAGTAGGAATCTTGTAGACCGCGTCTTGCCAAGTCATCATCGAGTAGGGGTGACAGGGGCAAGAACAGGTTCATGAAGCAAAAGTCAAGGGTAATTAGGTGCACGAAGGGAATGGTGCGCCATTCTTGAACAAAGTCTTGCCAGTTGCCTTGAATTAAAGCGTAGGCAATGAGCAATGTGGTGACTAGGCTGAGAATGATCCCCATAGAGCGAGATTCAAACGATCGTAGCCAGCGATCGAGGGAACCACGAAAACTCGTATTGCGATCGCGCAGCACCAGGTAAGGAGCTAAGCCAACAATCCCGGTGAAATTCGACGCCAGAAAATAGATCAAGGCTGGGAGTTTCTGCATTCTGCCATCGGTAAACATGAGGCAGCCGTAGATCATTGGTAACACGCCCATTAACCAAAAGATGGCGACTAGATAGCCGTTCACTTCCGACCAGTGCAGGGTGAGGAGATGGCGCACGATCGGGAAAGTTTCCGGCCGATCCAAAGGAGCCAACCATACGATATAAAGCGTAAATCCTAGCCAGATCACGCTAATCACCATCTGCCGGATTAGTGTCGTAAGGGAGGTCACGGTTTTCCGACTCGCTAGTTAAATTAAGGGGCTAAATTAATTAGGGCGAACGATCGTTCGCCCCAACAATGCCAATTTTTTTACCTGGATTAAGCGGTGGCCTGACCAGATTGATCCAATGTGTTGTTATGAGACGAGAACGATAGCATCAAGCGTGATAACCCGGTAAATAGGACGCTGACCCCGACAAGAGTACCGATCAACCAGGGAGCATTGGAGGGCCACTGGAACCAGATCATGCCACCCAAAACTAAGGTAATAATGCCATTAAACAAAACCCAGCTCCAGTTAGCTTGAGGACGTAACCGGAAGGCCAGAATCAGTTCAAAGACGCCTTCAGTGAGCAGGAAGCTACCTAATAGCAAGGTTAGGGTGAGGATGCCGGTCAATGGAGATAGGAACAGCATTACCCCTGTAACTACATAAAGAACACTGAGTAATAGTTTCCAGATAAATCCACCTTGGTCTCTGGTTTGAAAGGCGTAAACTAATTTAGCGGCACCCGCCGAAATCAGAATTACCGCCGCCCAGGTTTCGACAAACAGGGTAGAAACCGTTGGTAGCGCGATCGCTAGAATCCCTAAAACGATCAAGAGCGCGCCAATCAGGAAGGAACCACTCACTGGCTTTTTAGTCGGAGCGGCATTAGTGTTGGCGTTAGGCACATCAGTTGTCATATCAATTCCTTACTTCGCGAAACACTTGCCCCATCAGAGTAGAAAAATTTTTCTGCTGGTTTCAGAGTCTCAGGAATGAATTTGCCTGCCCCAATGAACTCCCCAAGGCAGATTCTTGAGCCTAACGTTACAACACCTTATGAAGTCATAGTGATCGTTCTTCCGCTACCGGGAATTCTATAGGTGTTCAACCTCAACAATCTGTTGTAAAGCTAAATGTTTGCCCTACAACACCCGATTTTTGAGGCTAGTTATTACAATGTTGAGCAGTCCGAAGGCTGCAATTTAGAGACAAATCCTCATGCGATGGGTCACTTTCCAATTTTTTAAGGAAGACTTAAGGAGATCTGAGCTTAATCCTACCAACCGCTGATCTCTCCCACCCCGCGCTGTAGTGCAGGCCTGTCGATCGACTATCCATGCCACTGCACTAGAAAAAGGGGACTAAGGCATCGTTTCTCCCTCACGTAATCCGCACTTCAAAGGATTCATTTCTAATGCTAAAAAACCTTTACATCGCCGCGATCGAAGCAGGTAGTGGTAAATCCTTAGTGTCCTTAGGGCTAATGGAACTGCTATCTAAGCGGATCCACCGTCTGGGCTTCTTTCGACCTGTAATTCATAGCGGCGATCGACCAGATAACGACTTGGAACTTATCCGCAGCCGCTACCAGTTAGGGTTGCCCTATGACAGCCAATATGCCCTCACCCATGAAGAAGCTCGCCAGTTATCGGCATTGGGGCAACATGAGGAACTCCTGAAGCGAGTGATTGAAAAGTATAAAAATTTAGAGCGGCAATGTGACTTTGTCGTTTGTGAAGGCATTGATGCCACAGATATCGATCCCGCCTTTGTCGATAACTTTAATGTGCGAGTTGCTAAACACCTAGCCGCCCCCTTGCTGATTGTGGCGAATGGAAAGCACAAAACGATTGATGAAGTCGTGGGTGCGGTTCGCACTGAGCGCGAGGCATTCCTAGAAGAAGATTGTGAAATTCTGGCCACGATGGTTAACCGGGTTGAGCCTGAGCACGTAACTCAAATTCGCGACCAGTTAGCCCAGGTTTGGTGCTGTCCTGACCCAGTATTTGTGTTGCCTGAAGATAGCACGATCGCCCAACCGACTGTTGGCGAAATTCTAACGGCATTAAACGGCAATCTAATTTATGGCGAAGATAGCCAACTGACGCGAGAAGTTCAGAGCTATAAAGTGGCCGCGATGGAACTCCCTAACTTTCTGGATCGGATCCAGGAAGGTAGTTTAATTATTACTCCTGGCGATCGCGGCGATATTGTTCTGGGCTGCCTTACAGCCACCTTTTCAGAGAATTACCCCAAAGTTGCGGGAATTGTGTTAACCGGCGGATTAGCTCTTGCTCCCCAAATCAAAGCACTATTAGATGGAGTGCGGCGGCTGGTTGTACCCATGTTTAGTGTAGAGACCGACACCTACCACACGGCCATGCAGATCCACTCTGTTCATGCAGAGATTAAACCCGAGAACGATCGCAAAATTGCTGCGGCCTTAGGGATTTTTGAGTCCTATGTAGACACAGGGAAACTAGCCGATTTGATTGCCGTGTCTCGCTCCGATCGCATCACTCCCATCATGTTTGAGTACGAATTGATCGAACGGGCAAAGACGAAAAAACAACATATTGTCCTACCTGAAGGCAACGACGATCGGATTCTGCGGGCGACCGAAATTCTACTCCGACGCGGTGTGGTGGATGTGACGTTATTAGGGAATGAACAGGAAATTCGGGAACAAACAGCCGGACTAGGTCTGAATCTGGAGGGGGTACGGATCATCAATCCCTTAACTTCTGAGTGGTATGACGAATACGCCGCGACCTACTACGAACTCCGCAAGCATAAAGGGATTACCGACGGATTTGCCCGGGATATCATGCATGATGCCAGCTACTTCGGCACGATGATGGTTTACAAAGGCGTGGCCGATGGCATGGTTTCCGGTGCGTTACACACAACTGCCCACACCATTCGTCCGGCCCTAGAATTTATTCGCACACAACCCGGATGCTCGATCGTCTCTAGTGTCTTTCTCATGTGTTTAGACGATCGGGTGCTGGTCTATGGCGACTGTGCCGTTAATCCTAATCCCAATCCTCAACAATTAGCGGATATTGCCATTAGTTCAGCCATCACGGCTCAAACCTTCGGCATTGATCCGCTCGTTGCCATGCTGTCTTACTCCACCGGAGAATCCGGCAAAGGAGAAGATGTTGATAAAGTGAAAGAGGCGACCAAACTAGCGCGGGAACTGCGTCCAGATCTCAAGATCGAAGGGCCAATTCAATACGATGCCGCTGTGGATGAAAGTGTCGCTAAAACCAAGTTGCCGGGCAGTGAAGTAGCGGGTCATGCCACAGTCTTAATCTTTCCCGATCTCAACACTGGTAATAATACTTACAAAGCAGTACAGCGATCGGCGGATGCAGTCGCGATCGGGCCAGTGCTGCAAGGGTTACGCAAACCCGTGAATGATCTCAGTCGGGGTTGTACGGTCACTGACATCGTTAACACTGTTGCCATCACCGCCGTTCAGGCGCAGGTATCCTAATTTCGCGCATCACCACAAAGTATCTCTGGTTACAGCAGTAACGGAATTAATCTGCCAATGCATAGTTGAGCTGCCGATACAACGATTTTCAGATTAATTCCGTACTAAGACGTAGGTGAAATCGCTGAAGATACCACCTAAAGAGGATTTTGTTTTGATCACGAAAACTTTAAGATCGGCGACACTGTATCTTTTTTTGCTGAAGTCATCTGAAATTCGCTAGCCGCTTACGGATGGGGTGAGTAGCATTTTCTACAGGGCCTTGTTGTTGGGCCTAGATTCTCCATCGACCTGTTCCTCTTAAAATCGAAGCATCTCCCCTATGAGTTCATTGACCTCAGTTACAGCCTCTCCGCTGTCAGGTATGCCTGTATCAGCAACTGTCAGCCAGCATGTGCAAGCGAAATCAACCCAAAAAACGATTCATCGCATCTGGTGCAGTCGGGGGAAGGTCTTGACTCGGCAGGGATACTACGAAGCCGCTTTGACTAGCTTTGATGCGGCTTTACAGCTTCAGCCCAATGATCATCAAAGCTGGGTGTTTCGCGGCGTTGTTCTCATGCACCTCAAACGCTACAAAGCGGCCCTAGCAAGCTTTAACCAAGCCTTGGAATTAGTGGCCGACGATCGGGAGGTTTGGATTTTTCGGGGTGCGGTCCTCACCTATTTGAATCAGTCTGAAGAGGCGACTAAGAGCTACCAAAGGGCCCTGAGTATGCAGCAACAAGGTCATCAAGTCTGTTGCGATTACCCGATGTGGTTGCCACCTCAACTACAAACCAAGACGGCGGAACTCGCGATCGCCTAAGAAATCCGTGCTAAGAAATCCGTGCGGAATTTCAGAATGGAGATAGTCTGGTGGTCAGAATGGTGACTACCTGTGCAGTTTATGGTGACTTCTCCTCCCCGGTTCCCCGACATTCAAACCCACTGGGCGCGTCCGTTTATTGAAGGGTTAGCCCAACGGAATATTGTACGGGGGTTCCCAGATGGCACATTTCGTCCGGATCAAGCCGTCACTCGGGCTGAGTTCGCGGTCATCTTGCAAACCGCTTTTTCCCGGCCGATCGTTCGTCCGCCAATTACCTTTACCGATGTTCCAGCCAATCATTGGGCCATCAATGCTATTCGTTACGCCTATCAAACTAACTTTTTAACAGGATATCCTGGGTCACAATTTCGGCCGAATGAGAAGATTCCGCGGGTTCAGGCCTTAGCGGCTTTAGCGGGTGGTTTGGGGTTGACCAATTCACCGCCAGTCGTGTTATCGGAGCTATATCAGGACAGTAGCCAAATTCCCAGTTGGGCAACTACGACGATCGCCGCCGCGACCGCAAACGAAATTGTCGTTAACTATCCGAATCTGTCGCAGTTACGCCCCACGCAAGTCACCACCCGGGGAGAGGTATGCGCCTTCATTTATCAATGCCTGGTGAAGTTAGGGCAGGCAGCCGCGATCGCCTCTAGTTATATTGTGCGTCCCGTACCAACAGTCGCGATCGGGCATCGCCGGGAATTACGGGCAGCATGGGTAGCCTGTGTTTGGAATAGTGACTTTCCGTCCGCCACTGGCCTTTCTACCCAACAACAACAAACCGAACTGATCACGATCCTCGATCGGATGCAGGCGTTAAACTTCAACACGCTGATTTTTCAGGTGCGACCGGAAGGCGATGCTTTGTATGCCTCCTCGCTGGAACCCTGGAGTAATTGGCTGACGGGCACTCAAGGACAAGCTCCCAATCCGTTTTACGATCCGCTGGAGTTTGTGATTAATCAAGCTCACCAGCGCAACATTGAAGTCCATGCCTGGTTTAATCCTTACCGAGCCAGAACTTCTCAAAAGACGGTGAATGTGCGGCCTCACATGGCAGTTACTAATCCGAGTGTGGTCTATACCTGGGGAACTCAACTTTGGGCAGATCCCGGCGCTAAAGTGATCCAGGATCGCACCTATAACGTGATTATGGATGTGGTGCGGCGGTATGACGTAGATGGGATTCATCTGGATGATTATTTCTATCCCTACCCAATCGCGGGTCAAACCTTTCCCGACAGCCCTACCTATCAAGCTTATCGCAATAATGGTGGCACTCTCGCCTTAGCCGATTGGCGACGGGAAAATGTGAACACGCTAATTCAGCGCCTATTAAATGGCATTCGGGCCACCAAACCTTATGTTAAGTTCGGCATTAGTCCATTTGGCATTTATCGTCCCGGTCAGCCCTCCCAAATTCAAGGACTGGATGCCTACAACCAGCTTTATGCCGACTCGCTGAAATGGTTGCAGCAAGGTTGGGTCGATTACTTGGCACCTCAACTGTATTGGCGGATTGATCCTCCAGCCCAAAGCTACCCCGTGTTATTGGACTGGTGGATCAGCAATAATCCCAAGCAACGACATATATATGCAGGTAACAATCTCAGCTTGTTGGATGGGAAAAGTTGGGAGTTGAGCGAAATCGATCGACAAATTGAGATTACCCGGCAGCTCAGCGATCGCGGGGCGATCGGCAATATTTTCTTTAGCATGGATGCCTTGTTGATTAATCGTCAGGGAATTAGCGATCGCTTCCAAACGGCAACCTACCAAACTCGGGCCTTAGCTCCCAGCATGTCTTGGTTGTCTGCCACACCGCCAACATTACCGACTGGAGTGCGAGTGGCGAGTGGCAAATTGACTTGGAATCCGGCTAATGCCGATGTACGGTCTTGGACGTTATATCAACAAACCAGTGCCGGTTGGACACTGCGCCAAATCCTGCCTGCCACAACGACAGCATTTCCGGTGACAGCAGGAACTTATGCTGTCTGTGCCGTAAATCGGTTGGCCCGGGAGAGTGCTGGAGTCGTGATTAAAGTGTAATCAGGGAAAAAGCGGTGTTAGGGATTGCGAAGTTAGGCTAGAAGCTGGTGTTTCTATTGAAGAACTCAAGCTTCAGTTTGGACTCATGCGGTTAGAATTCCTCATCACGTTGCTGTTGGGTGGGTTAGCATTTCGTTGGGGTTTATCCATAGGTCGAATGTTACTGCGTAAAGGAGCGACCGCGGATGATCTGTTCAAAGGGAATCCCTTTCTATCGGTTCTATTTTTGGGACTCTATATTGGCTTAATTGTGTTGGCGCTAAATGTGCCCCAGTTACCCGTACTACCGATCGAGTGGCGGGTTTATGGGATGCAAGTCACCTGGAGCATTCTGCGCGTT
>DATNPU010000379.1:0-6192 GCA_036703105.1 Microcoleaceae cyanobacterium | reverse complement strand
AGATCGGGCGTTTCCTGAGGTCTAAGGGTCAGTAAGCGATCGAAGGCCCATAGTTCTAACGGTTGCAGCAGGCCAAACCACCGGATACCCAGGACAAGGCCAGTTGTGAGCAAACTGCCGAGCAGAACTCGGCGGTAGAGAGCGGGAGAAGGGCAGGGAGAGGGGGGGATGGGGGAATGGGGGGATGGGGAAGTGGGGAGGTGGGGAGGGGGAAGAATTTCAGGGCGTTGAGGGATTTGGCTACACCAGTCCTGCCAACGGGGGGGAAGTTCGGCGGGATTTTGGCAGATGACGGGGAGCCAGGTAGCACAAGGAAACTGAGTTTCTAGGGCTTGCAGACGCTCACGGGCTTCTCGCACCGAGAGGTAGAGAGACTGTCCACTAGAAAAAGCAGTGAGGAAATGTTTGAGGAATTCCTGGGCAATGCGATCGGGAACGGGTTCTCGCATCACAATCACTTGAGGAATTTGTAAATCTGCTAAACTCCAGGCTAATTCCAAGCCATCGCAGGAATTGAAGATTGCTAGCTTTAAACCGTGCTCGATCGCCTTTTTCAAGGCCAGCCTCAGTTGAGCGATAGTTAAACTCTCGGTAGCATTCACATAGATTCTGCCTGTGCCTTGGCTGGAACTATGCCCGGCAAAAAATAAAACATCCCAACCAGGATGCCAGAGTTGCTGATGTAAGTCTTCCAAATTAGGTTCGACTAATAGTTTGAGCGCTGTATCTGGTAACTGTTCGAGTAGTTCCTGGTCTCTGGTAATGTTGATGCCTTGGCGATTACCGAGAATTGCCAGAATATTTACTGTAGGCTTAGGAGTCGTTGAGGACGTTTTAATAGAGCGAGTATATTCTGGTAAGCTCAACGCGAGTTCAGCTCTAGGGTAATCTTCCAAAAAGTGCCAGAGATGCCAGGGTAACCTTAGTAAGGCATGATTTTCCGCTGTAATAATTAGACGAACTTGATCTGAGGGCATTAATCGTGTGCGCAGGTGACGATCGATACTCCGGAAGGTATCGACATTCAGCCAGGTATTCAGGTGATGGTATAGTTCCTGGCAGTTCTGCTTAAATGCGGCTTCTGAGACATCGGTAATATACGTTTCGTCCTGCTCAATTTCAAACTCGCTGTCTGATTGCGATCGGGTAGAACGAACCAAATCAACGTCAGGGCGATATTGCGTTAACTCAGCCTGGCGCCAACCACGATGTGCATATAATGCCCCATACAACTGTTGCCAACGGTAATATAGAGCGCCTAATTCTGGGGCAGCGGGTAAACTCCCCATTACTTGCATGGGAGCCAAGTCATCCTGCAACCACAATTGGGCTGTCACCGCCGGACAACCGAGATCGTAATCTCCCTTGCCTAAGTTCAGAATGACTAAATGACTCATGTTAGGCAATAAATTCTTCCGAAAAAGTCATATCCGCGATCGCAATCTGCAACCGGAACTGTCTACCTAAAGGACACTTGAATCGGCGTAACTGAATATAGTTACTTTGATCACTGGATTCAACGGATTGCAGCGTCTCTCCTTCGGTTGACAATAATGTTAACTGCAAATTGGCGGGTAAATACTGCTCACCAATCCACGGAATCAGTTGCACCCAAATATTCCGGCGTTGATCCGCTTCAGTTTTTAGCATCACCAAGAGAAGAACGGTTGGTAACCCACCACCTAGCTGAACGCGTTTGACCCGCCGAAGCCATTCTTCTAACGGTTCAGATTGGCGAAAACTAAACGCTAAATCTGGCTCCCCCGTGAATAATTCCTCTAAGGATTGCCACCCGGACTCGAACACATTCTGCAACCATTGACCCAAATTATTGGCTCTAGGTGGAGCGGAAATTTCCGCCGATCGGGCATGAGCTCGTCGATATGCACACAACCGTTGTAACCGACAATCATCTTCGATCAAGGCTCCCCATTCCGTAAAGGGCATCGCTAACCGAGGTATGACGATCGCGGCGTTACCCACCTGTTCTATTAGCCAAACTGCTGGTAATGGGGATAACCTTGGTAAGGCAGGAATCTCGGCTCGGGTGACTTCTGTTGATAGTTGTAACATCACCCATAGCACCGACAAATCCTGAATCAAATCATTGCCGTCCAGGCTGTAGGTCCGATCGCTGGCATCATACTGCCCCTGAGATTTCAGTTGGTGATGGGTGGTATACCCCCAAACATGAATCTCCTGTTCATCAGCATCGACTTCGACAGCCAGGTAATAATCACCCACCCAACTGGGAATATCAATCCATTCCTGGGGCACTCGAAATTCCTGCTTGTCCATGGCCTCAACCGGAATCAGAATCAACCGGAGATTTCCTACCACAACGGCGCTACCATTTACCAGTTCCCAAAATTGGCAGTCATCAATTGAGTTAGCCACCTCAACCGCGATCGCGCCAGATTTTTCTTGCAACCACGGCAAAATTGTGTGTAAACACACCTGATTCAGATAAGCTTGCCAGCGATTGCCAGGGATTGCGATCGTTTGACTCTGTTGCCAGGATTCAGTTTGAATGTCTTGCGGAATTTCTAACCAGACGGTTGAAGCATCAAATATCAACATTTAGGAAACACCTCCTGGGGAGTCTGAGCAGATCGAATTGAGACCGACAAATTTAGCCATTAGATGAGCGACCAAGGAAGCTCTGGGCGTCATTTCCATGTCTCAACTTGTCCTGCAACCACTCCTCTAACACTATACTCATAGCTTTTACTGCGGGCGAGGTTAAAGCAGTATGCAGATGCTCCTGGCTCCATTGCGCCAATGCGAGTAATAACGCTTCTTTAGCACTGCTCAAGCGACGGGACACGGTATATTGCTTGACATCAAGCTGGGTCGCAATTTCCTGCTGAGTTAAGCCTTCCCGGTAATATTGCTCGACAATTTGTCGCATGGCAGGATTTAATTTATCCGATGCAGCGATTAATACCTCGTTAAGCTGGCGTTGCTGTGTCTGTCGGGTTTGCAACTCCTCCTGGGCAATCAGGTCAGTTAGTAGAGATGTTCCAGTAGGATCAGGGAGATCATCTTGCAGTTCTCCAGTATCAGAGTCCGATCGCCCGACATTTAAAGAAGTCATCGCTGGATGCAAATAATTCCGGACTTGCTTGGCACAATCCTGTAACCATTTTTCCAGGTGCTCTGGGCTGCCCGAGGCGGCTGTTGGCGGGAGTTGCTGTGGACGCTGCTGGTTATATAGTTGCGCGATCGTGTCCCAGTCTTTCCGTTCTGGTTTCTGAAGTTGGCGAGTAGTAGGGGATTGTGTCGGAGCACAGTAGGTTTTGAAGCAACTCCAGGCCAAGCGATAGGCGGCAATAGTGTCGTCCGATCGTCCGGCGGCCTGGAGCGCTTCGATCAAGAGTTTCTGGCTGATTTTGCGGAGTAAGCCCCAGTCAGTGCGGCTATTGGCTTCCCGTTGTTGGCGCAGGGTATCGCGCAGAATGTTACCAAAATAGAGATTGGCAAAGGTTTTAAGGCTGGCTCCCTGGTTAGCACGGTAGCTTTTGAGCAAGTTGGGAACCGTCGCGATCGCAATTTGAAAACAGTCAGACGGTTTGTACTGGGAATGGGTGAGTTGCCGGGTAACTTTTTGGGCCACCCAGTAACAGGATTCCTGCAAATAAGCGGATAAATGTCCACTGGCTAACCCCGTGGGGCTCTCTTGCCAGACGCGATACCAATAGAGCGACCAGAATGATTCCGATCCGCCTTCAGAATTGGTTGCTGTTGCTTCTGCTAAACAACGCTGCATACTCCGTTGCAATCGCAGGTCTGGAACCCAGCGGCTAAAACAGTCATCGACAAACTGGATGAATGTAGAAAAGATTTCGGTAACGCTTTGTCGAGCATTCATGAGTCAGTGACCAGGCAGGAAGAGTTTTAGCCTACCAGGATTTTTGGCTGACGCACCACGGGTGAAGCTGATACAACGGTGCCCTTAGTGAACTTTTATATTGGATTCTCTGAAGAAATTAAGATATCTGGTGATTCTTTGATTGCAGGTGCAACCTTTAACCCAGCTCCCGCTCTGATCCCAAAGCTTTTCCTAATCAGCACCATACATCACCACCCGCCCCATGCATCAGCAACACGAAAGGCGACAGAATTCCGGGGTGATAGCGTTTCGTTCTCCTTCAGCGGGAGGAGATCAGCCAGTCAAGCAGCAGAAAAACATATTTTGAGAAGGCCAATTTGTAATTTACCCTACTCACTCTCAAGCTAGATGCTCCGTAGCGCTTAAGTTCTTACCGTTAGAGAGCTATGAGAGATATGGTTTAAATTTACTACAGTAGTTACTTTGAGTTCTAACTAGTGACTAACATCTAATTAAAATTGCTCCTTAAAGAATAAATTTCCTAAGACTATATTTTTCCAAATAAAAACCACATAGTGGGATGAATTATGGCAACCGTGTATGGTAGTCTTCAGGGTGCAAAAACCAGTCACATCAAGCAGCTTGAGCGGCTTTATGAAGAACGGCTCCCTAACGATCGCTTCATTACGGCTGAATTTGCTCAAAGCCTAGCAACCCTGAGCCATACTATGCGTCAACCGCTCTGTTGCTATGTCAATCGGCGCGGTCAAGTGGTGCGGGTTGGAGTGGGTACACTCATGCAAACCAAACTTTCTGAGGCTGATTTACCCCGTCGCAGCGGCGATCGCTTTAGTGGTGTTCGCTGCCTAGTTGTCCAATTTCATCCGCCCGATGCCCGTGATGCTATTGCCATGATTCAACAGCGATTAGATGCACTGGTTGTCCTGACGTTGACCGATCCAAAGCATAAAAGGCAGAAGAAAGAGACCCACTTCTCAATTGAGCGGACGGATTTGATGCATATCGTTCCCGATGTTGAGCGACCCTGGCTTGCAGAACAGGTGGATTTAACAAGCCTGACTGAACGCGACTTTGATGATGACATTCATGCCTGGGAACAAGAAATTCAGGCGGCGGGATTTGATATTTCCTACTCACAAGCTGTTTCGTCTGATCACGATCGTGTCTTGCTAGTCGGAATCTTCACCGATGGCATCACTGACCAACAATTTGAAGACGGTATGAGTGAACTGATCCGGCTAGTAGATAGTGCTAAAGGTGAAGTGGTTGGAGTGGTTCAGCAGAAGCGATCGCGCCCTGATTCCCAGACAGTTGTCGGACATGGCAAGGTTGAAGAAATCACTGTAGAAGCACAACGATTAGGCGCAAATCTGATTGTCTTTAATCAAGATATTTCTGCTGCCCAAGCGCGTAATTTAGAGGAACAGATTGGACTCCGAGTAGTTGATCGAACTGAAGTCATTTTGGATATCTTTGCTCAACGAGCGCGATCGCAAGCGGGCAAACTACAAGTGGAATTAGCACAGTTAGAATATATGCTGCCCCGTCTGCGGGGGCAAGGACAGGCCATGTCCCGATTAGGTGCAGGAATTGGCACACGTGGCCCCGGTGAAACCCGACTAGAAACTGAACGCCGCACTATTCAACGTCGCATTGCTCAACTTCAGCAAGAGGTCGATCAACTTCAGGCTCACCGTGCTCGCTTGCGGCATCAACGTGAACAGCAGGCCATGTCCGCAATCGCCCTGGTAGGCTACACCAATGCTGGCAAATCCACTTTACTGAATGTATTAACTCAATCCGAGATTTACACCGCCGATCAACTGTTTGCCACACTAGACCCGACCACTCGAAAACTCACCATTGTCGATCCCGATACCCACGATCGCCATGACTTGCTCCTGACCGATACCGTGGGGTTCATTCACCATTTGCCCCCCGCCCTAATGGATGCTTTCCGCGCCACCCTTGAGGAAGTAACCGAAGCCGATACGCTGTTGCATGTGGTGGATCTCTCGCATCCAGCCTGGTCACGGCATATTCAGTCAGTTGAAGCAGTGTTAGCTGAATTACCCGCCATTCCACCGGAGGCGCTGCTGGTGTTTAACAAAGTCGATCGGGTTGACAGTGAAATTCTGGCTCAGGCACAACAATCTTATCCCGATGCGCTCTTTATCTCTGCCACCGAGCGGTTAGGCTTAGAAACACTGCGACAACGGCTCATTCAATTTGTTGTGATGAACCGTAGCCGCAACAATGACAAATAAAGAGCCCTTGGGAACTTTGTGCATCACTACAAGGCGACACGACGACGCAAGCTAGGTCTTGCTTGATACTAC
>DATNPU010000243.1:0-6415 GCA_036703105.1 Microcoleaceae cyanobacterium | reverse complement strand
CCGGAGTCCAATAGCATCTCTCCCGATCGCACCGTCAAATTTCCGGCCTGACCGCTTCCCTGACTGTTCACACTAATCTCAGCTCCCGATTGCACCGTCACGCGATCGCTGCTCACTGTGACATTGCCTCCCCGACCTTGGCCGCTTGTTTCTGCCGTAACTTTACCGGTTGTCTCAACTGTTACTTCCCTGGCTGCGATCGCTAAATTGCCCGCAGCTCCACTACCACCACTGCGGACACTAATTTGCCCACCAGAATTGACTGCGATGCGATCGCTCTGCACTTGCAAACTCCCCCCTTGACCACTACCCGTCGTTGCAGCGGCTAACAGGCCATCTTCGACCCGCAAACTATTCGCCTGAATGGTGACATTTCCCGCATCCCCACTGCCTAAACTCTCAGCACTGATTTCACCACGAGAAAGGAGGGTGATGCGATCGCCCACCACATTCAAACTCCCGCCTTGCCCCTGTCCTGCGGTTCTGGCTGAAATCACTGCTTGATTGTCCACCTGTAAGTTAGGTGTTTGCAGGGTAAGAATGCCAGCATTACCAATTCCATCTGTTCCGACCAGGATGCTACTGCGGGTTTGGCCATTAGCCGAAATCCCTGAGACTTGAATGAGATCAGTGGCATTAATGGTGAGATTGCCGCCTGCCCCCTGGCTCCCATTGAAGGTAGAGGTAGAAATTTGCGCCCCATTTTGGACAATCACGCGATCGGTGTTAATTGTCATCGTGCCAGCCGAGCCGGTGCCACCTTCGGTAAAAGCAAAGATGCCACTGGAACGTCCCCCGATCGCGGCGACTCCAGTCAGAGCGATCGTGTTCGCTGTCACTTGCAAATTTCCACCCTGTCCACTGCTGAAGGTGGAAGCCAGTATCCGCGCTCCGTCTCGCACTAGTAATGATGGGGTCGTCAGAATCAAGTTGCCTGCATTGCCACTACCCTCAGAACTAGTAAAAAAGCCACTGGAAAACTCCCCACTAGCGTTAGTGCCCTCTAGTTGCACGGCCTCCGTCGCGGTAACGGTTAAATTTCCTGATGGCCGATCGTTGCGAGTCACCGTACTAAACTGTGAACCATTCCGTAACTCAATCCGGCGTCCCTGCACCGTGATCGCTCCATTGGGCGCATCAAGTTGCGACATTTGATCCAACGAAATATCTCTCGCTTGGACTTGAATATTGCCATTGGGGGCAATTAAAACAGAGCGTTGGTTGAGGCTGACATCTTGGCTCTGCACCTGAATGCTCCCGCCATCTGAACTAATCTGGGTGTTTTGATTCAGGCTGAGATTGCGGCTGTGAATCTGTACGGTATTATTTGGTGCATTAATCAGTGAATTGGCATTGAGGGTTACGTCTCTGCCCTGAAGCTGCACACCGCTGTTATTCGCCGTCACCGTAACCCCGCGATCGAGGCTAATATCCGTCAATGCAACGGTGGAAAGTGGGGCTAATTGTAGCCCGGTACTATCACTCAGTAGATTGACAATGCTTGGTGCTGCTACAGCCGCTAACTCAACCCGGTTGGCCGACAGTGAGCTATTGTCTTCCAGGATCAGTTGCCCTCCGACCAGCATCAGGCTCCCGTTGGCCGATAGTCTGCCTCCTTGAGATCGAACGGCTTGGGCGGTGACTTGGTTAAACAGTAAGGCCGAGGGATTGATGGTGAGCAACGAACTGGGAGGCTGCACATCCGATGCACTAAAGCTTCCTTGATCACCAAACTGGATAGCATTGGCGGTAGAGGCGATAAATGAGCCAGCCACATTTAAGCGCGCCCCCGGCCCAAACAAAATGCCATTGGGGTTGATCAGAAATAAGTTGGCCGCTGACCGATACACTTCTAACGTGCCATCGATATGGGAAGGATTGCTGCCCGTAACCCGCGTAATCACATTCTGGGTGCCGCTTGGCATATTCATGAAGCGGACGGTCCGACCCGCTCCCACATTAAACTCGATGAAACTATGAAATAAGTTGTGGCCAATCAGCCTGCCGCCCAAAATGCGATCGACTTGAGTGGTATTGTTGGGCGACACCTGCGAGCCACTCGAAGCATCTCTGACGATGTTGCTCGGTTGGGCTTGGACTCGATCGCTATTGGATAATCCAGCGATCGAGCCTAGCACAGCCAAACTCACCGATATCAGCCAGGGTAGCTGATGCTGGGGCATGATTCAAAACTCCAGTTGATAGGTAGTTTTTAGCTCAAGCAATGCGGCTGTGATGATTGCCCTACAAAGTAAAGTGATGTTGTAGCGGCAGAACATCTACGGGTGCTGAATTGAAGTTGCCAATTGAGTTAAGGTAGACGGGATTGAGGCTGACAATACTACCCGGATTGAAACTGATCACTCCGGCATTAGAGTTGACGATCGAGCTGGGAAGGGTGCCAGTGATGTTGCCCACCTGGGTGAACACCTGAAGATCTTGAATCCCAAAGAAGGTCAAAAATATTTGGAACCATTCATTGAAAATTGGATTGCCACCCCCCGTAGCAAGTGTAGCAGCTGGTACATTAACCGAACTAGGATCGGTGGGAATTGCGCCGTCCTGGGTTAAATCAAATTCAACTCCGGCTCCGTCTCGCACCATATCTCCCGCCTGGTAATTGAGAAGGATGTCTGTGCCATCAGCTGAAGTGATTCGGTAGTCGTCCTGTTGACCATCGCCATCAAAGTCTCCCCGCACAAAGTTTTCTGCGTCAAGCAGGTCGTTAAAGACAAAGTAATCTATCCCTGCTCCCCCAGACATCACATCATTGCCGCTTCCCCCAGTCAGGATATCGTTGCCTTCTCCACCCGACAGGAAGTCATTACCTGTTCCACCATTGAGGGAGTCGTTCCCACTCTCGCCAACTAAAACATCATTATTGTTGCCGCCATTCAGTGTGTCGTTGCCAGTGCCACCTACCAGAATATCTTCACCATTCTGGCCATTGATTAAGTCGTTGCCAGCATCACCCAGAATGAAATCGTTATAGCTATCCGAGCCATTCAACGTTTCACTTGCGGCTGTACCCACTGTGGCAATCATGATGCGATCTTCGTTAGCATCAAAATTGGTAATTGTATCCGTGCCATCAGTTACAGTAACAACCGTCAACGTGCCAGTGCCGCTGGTGGGAAGGGCGGGAGTGTTGATGATGGGGCTGTAAAAGAGAAAAATATCCCGTCCAGAACTGCCAATCAAACTGTCGTTACCAGCTCCACCAATTAGAATGTCGACATCGGCACCGTTACCACCGGTCAGGGTATCATTTCCAGCATAGCCGAACAGAATATTGTTTTTAGAGTCTCCGGTTAAGGATTCCGCATTAGGAGTCCCTTCAATGGGTGTTCCTAAGGCACCAAAACTAGCCGGACTAAAATTGGTAGACGATACAAAATTAATCAAGGAAAGTGGGGGCATGAAAATTTCTCCTGAATGTAGAGTTACGAAAACAGTCGATCGCTCTACAGCAAATTCATCCGATGCAACTGTCTGGTAGCCTGCACTAATTTAGTCGCGTCTTGAACTGAAATAACGATCGCACTGGGCAACGGATAAGCAGCGATCGTTCTCTATTGAAGAGATCCACAGGTAGATGGAGAAACGCGGATACAATTACAAATGTTTACAAATTTAAATTGTCTTACCGCCTTACTCTGATCACAATTTGACTATTGGAAAAAATGGTCAATCCTATGCGTCTCTATGTCGGGTTTTCACCAGGAATGCGAATCGTTATTTAGAATTTTACGAAAGTTCATAAACGACAAAGGGGAAAACCCATGTTTCCCCCTTCAATCAATTTAAATTGCTGTGTTAGCTCAAAATTCCAGTCCTTGATCCGGAGTTGTTTAGCTTGGGCTACCCGCTCTGGTTTTTGGTGAACCCCCAATTTCCAATAGGTCTGGAGTGGCAATAAAGCCGAAATAACAGGCGATCGCAGCCGTGAGAGCATGGAGCCAGACATCGTTACCAAAAATCGGAATCAGGCCCAGGGTAGATTGAGTGGGAATAAATAGTCCCATAATGGCTAGCAGGCCATAGAACAGGGCTAAGCCGCCGCTATAGAGCCGCGCACTGCCTAACGAAATTGATGCAAAGATCCCTAGGCCACCAATGAGTAGGTGAACGATATTGTGTAGAACGTTGATTGGAAATATCCCTAACAAATAGCCGTATCCTTGAGTGATGGCTAAGTTCACTTCTTCGGGGGCGGCATGGGGGGGCTGGACAATGCCTGGGATGAAGCCCATAATCCCGATCAGAAGAAAAACAATTCCGATCGTTAACGTAAAATACTGTCCCGGTTTCATTACTAAACTCCTGGCACTAAAAATGAAAAAGTGATGGAAAATCTTTCAAGACCGACAATTGATTTAACATCAAAAGCGACTATAAAGATGCATCCATCACAACCCTATAAGCAGAAAGCTCGTAATGATTCCTGCTATGGTTTTGGTTTTAGTTCAAATTAGTTCGTATTCTCCGATACACTAGATTGCTCTGTTCCCAGAATATTCATGCATTGCCCAGCGCCCGGTTTAATCAATGCCTCAAACTCGGCTGGAAGTAATACCGAAGACAGAGGCTTCACGTGTTCTCAGCACTCAGCACTTTTAAACCACGTCCTACAGCAAATCTAACCCGCTTAACTAACAGCAGGTTCGCGGTTATAAGTCATTGCTAGTTCCCGATCGGCAAGTTTCTGGCAAATCTCACTATATTGGGTCGTAGGAATATCGGCCGTACTTGTCAACCCATAGGTTTCTAGCAACGCCTTCACCCCATTGTTGGAATAGCCACCATCATTTTTGGCAATTGCCCACAAGCGTTTTTGCTGGTTCTCGCTAATTTTGGCCACAGCTAGCGACCGGCGTTCCTGAGCGACCATTTCCCGTTTTTGTTCTGTAGACGGTAGATTACCGGGAACCCAGCCATTCTCGCGCGCCGCTTTAAAGGCTCTAGCATCGCCACGACTATGTAAATAGCGAATCGTAAATTCCCGTTTGTCGGCAGACTGCTCATCTAAATAAGCGGCTACCCCAAAGGATTCGGCAGCAGATTTAAAGGCATCGGCCACCGCTCGTTCAATGGGTGTCCCCCGACTCATATCTTTACCAGAGCGAGACAATAATTCAATTTCAGCATTACCCCAGCGTTGGCGCGACACCCCATGAATCGTAATCGTGCAACCGATCGTGCAGTATTTGTCGAGATAAACCGGTGCAGTGTATTCTTCCTGCCATTGAGGGCACACCTCATCCAGGCGATCGCGGATTTTCTGCCAACGCACATAGAACCATTTACCGCCGCCTGGTAAGTCACGTTCTTCATGATCTTCAGGGGCAAAAGGCTCTTTCAATTGGCGAATCATATCTCGAAATTCGTCGTTCATAGTCGCTCATATTAGTAAAAGGACAACCCCCCTAGCTCTATCTTGCCAAGTGCAGATTTAATCTTCCATAAAGTTTTAGCGAATCCGCGATCGCGGCGTTCCGTTCCCCTAGAATTTGTGTCTTGAAACCCTACCGATGGATCAGAAAAGGGGGTGAGTGTATGAATTGTCTTCTGCTTAGATTCCCTGTTAGCTTGAGCAGCTGAGAGATCGCTACTAAGGATCAACACACAGTTTGAAACAAGGGAAAACTGTAAGTCTCTTCATACATTGCGAAAGTATCAAACTATGATTGCTTACACTCTGTAACCGCTACTCATTTGTGCTACTGCTAAGATCAAAGTAGGGATTTCGTTCCCAATAAACCTTGATGGTGGCATCAGCTTCAAACTGATCAGTTAGCAGCGAGGTGTTTCAATCATGTTTAAGAAAGCTAACAATAATTCCCCGCAATCATCCGTAGCGAGGGCTGAACCAGTTATTCCAGATCCGTGGGACACGATCGCCTCAGAACCTCATTATCCCTCTCCAGTTGACCTCGATCGATGGTTAAGGCCTGAACACCCGTTGATTTGTGCCGCAGCAGCTCATCCAACCATTCCGGCTGTCGCGATGCCAACGGTGCTATTGCCACCTCCCCCTGACGATCGTGCTCCTACCCCTAGCTCTATTACAGCCTTGGTAGATAATGAACTGCAATTTTTGGAGGTCCGCTCATGAAAAAAGTTTTACTGACGATTGCTTGCTGCCTGTTGATTGGTTTGACATATGTCGTCTGGATGCCATCTGTGCTGGCTACCACATTACATAATTTCAGTCAGCCCGCCTTGACGATCGCCGCTCAAACTAAGCCAGTTGAGGTAGCAGGCTGTCCCGACTTTGAGCAGAAGATTGATTTAAACAATGCCAATATTGTGGCCTTTACTGACTGTCAGGGATTTTACCCCACCTTAGCCACCCTGATTGTGCAGCATAGCCCGTATTCACAGGTGGAGGATGTGCTGAATATCCCAGACTTGA
>DATNPU010000326.1:0-3224 GCA_036703105.1 Microcoleaceae cyanobacterium | reverse complement strand
CCGATCGCTGGAAGCCTTGGGTCATCGCGTCCAGATCGTAGAAGCCACAGGACAGCCCAGGTAACACCATTCCCAGGGATCGGCTTTCAATATCTGAGAAGGTATGGGTCAGAATATCGGACGCCGCCATCAGCCCTTGTTGGGGGCGATCCTGGGTGACATTGAATACTTTCTGTTCAGACTGATCGAGAATATCTTCCAGGTCTTTGTTGGTGTCATAGCCCAGATGGGAAATTTCGCTTCCAGCTTGAATCAGCTTTCGGCGCATGTATTTTTCCATCACCAGATTGGCATAGCGATCGATATTGACGGCACTCACGGTGCGATCGATCAGCTGTACTAGCTTGCTTTGGCCACCAACTTTATCTAATAGTTCGCGATCGCGCAGCCAAGCCGTGATGCTCATTAAGTCCGTTGGACTACCCTGGCTTTGCAGTTGGATCGCGGCTCGATAGATCTCTTGGTGGGCACTTAGATAGAATGCCTCTGGACGGATTAAATCTGATACTCGGTTAATGGCCTCTGGATCCAGCAGAATTCCTCCCAGGATGGCTTCTTCAGCTTCAATGTTTTGGGGAGGGAGGCGATCTTGATAGACCTGAAAGTTAAGTTCCTGAACCATGACACGCTGCTAAAGAAGGGGTGGGATGGAAGCGAGAGATTTTGCCACAAATGAGCAGACTTGAATCCCCACACTATACCGTCGAGTTATTCTAGTCTCAACTAGATTTAGTGTTGTAGTAGATTTTTTAGCATAACTAAACTCTAGATATAAGAAGTCGGTCTATTAGCGCTAAAGGCTGCTGCCCAAGTTCCTAGAAAGTCTTGAGTACCTGTGTACTACTCTAACAGGTGCCTGGGTATTTCACCATATTAGGTTGGTGTTAATGATAAAAAGAGAGACACGAAACCTCGTGCCTCCCTAATTAAGTTATCGCGTTTGTCTGGCTAGCCGTAACGTTACTATGCAGACACAACATGAATATCTAAGCCAGCAGTGACTTCAGGGTGAAGTTTGATCTCAGCTCTGTAAGTGCCTAGCTTATGGATTTCTGGCAGCGTAATCGTCCGACGATCGACTTCCTGCTTGGTCATGGACAGGATAGCGTCAGCAACTTCCTGAGTGGTTACGGTTCCGAAGATGGCTTCTTTTTCACCCACTTGCTTCGCGATCGAGAGGCTACCAATTCCTTCTAGAGCTTTCTTGGTAACTTCAGCTTGCTGCTTCAGTTCCAGTAGCCGTTGCCGCTCAAGTTCCCGGCGTCGCTCAACTTGCCGCAAAATGCCAGGATTAGTGTGGACTGCCAAACCTTGAGGCAACAGATAGTTCCGGGCGTAGCCAGGGGCAACTTCGACCAAATCCCCAGCCTTACCTAGCTTATTCACATCCCGGTTAAGAACCAATTGCACACGCTTAGCCATACGCTTCCCGACAATCTCATGAGGTGATATTAAATCCGTTGGCTAACAGATTGATAGCCGCCAGAGAACTTCAACGGGTCAATACAGACCGATGGGCAGTATAGGATTTGAACCTATGGCATCCTGCTTGTAAGGCAGGCGCTCTACCGCTGAGCTAACCGCCCGTGAAAAACGTGTTTTGCACACGGTTATTAAATATAGCAGACCTTTTTCAGTTTCGCTAGGCTTCTGGAAAAAAATCTTGTAAGTTAGTGGTCAGAGCCGATCGCAAATCTGCCTCATTCCCTCTACCTGCCGGATTTTCACCGATATGCCTTCTGGGCGCACTCATGACCGTATCACCCTCTGGAGCCTACCGCTCATCGCGACGATCACGTTTGAGCGCACTCGCAGTGGCGGTTTAACGTTGCTGGTGGCCGGGGGGTTCTTATTTAGTGGATTAATGTTTGGCCCGGATCTCGACATTCATTCCCGCCAATATTTGCGGTGGGGCTGGCTCCGGTGGATCTGGTTACCGTATCGGCGGAGCATGCGCCATCGATCGTTCTGGTCCCATGGGCCGATTGTCGGTACGATCGTTCGGGTAGTCTATTTAGGCGGTTGGCTGATTATCTTTGTAGGTTTAGGGATTGTGCTCAGCGCGATCGTCTGTCAACTAGCTGGCATTCTGAATCAGTGGTACGAACTAACGCAGCAATTGATCAAAAGCGGTGAAAGTGGAATCGGGCAGTTGTGTCAACGCTATTCGTTGGAGTTGATTGCTCTCATAATTGGGTTGGAGCTAGGTGCGTTAAGTCATAGTGTGAGTGATTGGTGTGGTTCCCGGTATCGGCGCTGGCGCAAGCGTTATGTTCGGAAGGAAAAGGGCGATCGGTCGGCTTCCTTATCCACCACGGCACATGCAGTTGTAGAACTGCCAACGGTACCCCCTCCATTCCCGCCCGACTCACAGCCGTAGCCCGACAGAGAGTGACAAACTATTTATTCCTTGAACTTTGGTGAACGTTAGACATGGTGAACTCGGAAAACTTGAAGCCACAAACAGCGATTCTGGACGCTGTGCAGCGGTTGGTTGAGGTGGTCGCCCAGCTACGATCGCCGCAGGAAGGCTGTCCCTGGGATTTGGCCCAAACTCCGCAAAGTTTGATTCCTTACGTGATTGAGGAAGCTTACGAAACCGTCGATGCGATTCAAATGGGGCATCCTCAAGCGATTTGTGAGGAATTAGGCGATTTATTGCTACAAGTGGTGCTGCAAGCTCAGATCGCTAGTGAAGCTGGTCAATTCAGTTTGGCAGAGGTGGCCCAGCAGATTAGCGATAAATTGGTACGGCGGCATCCCCATGTGTTCGATGATTTAGAAGTCGAAAGTATGGATGAGCTGCATCGTAACTGGGAGCAAATTAAAGCCGTAGAAAAAGGGGAAGATCCAAATGCGGTTAAACCATTGAGCCAAACGTTGTCTCGTCATGCCCGATCGCTGCCTCCATTGATGGCCAGTATGAAAGTCTCTCAAAAGGCGGCAGCGGCTGGACTGGAATGGGAGTCGATCGAAGGGGTGTGGGACAAATTCCACGAAGAACTTGAGGAATTCCGGGAAGCGTTAGCTGGGGATGATAAAGCTCATCAGCAAGCAGAATTAGGGGATTTGCTGTTTAGTCTGGTGCAGTTAGCCCGCTGGCATGATCTTGACCCCAGTGAAGCGATTCAAGGCACCAACCGGCGGTTGATTCAACGGGTAGAGTTGATGGAACAAGTCGTCGATCGACCATTGTCAGACTACTCGATTGAAGAACTAGATCA
>DATNPU010000302.1:0-2203 GCA_036703105.1 Microcoleaceae cyanobacterium | reverse complement strand
TGGTGAATAAAGGTAACCTGACTAATACGATCGCTCAACTATTACCGCAAGTCGGTGGCTTAGTCAGTCCCAAAATTGGGAATGTCACCAATGGGGTGATGGGCGGTGTCATTAATAACGTAGTTGGTAATGTTGTCAGTGGTCTGCTGAAACCCAATTACACCAGCCAGATGAGCACTCAGGCAGAACAAGTTGGAGCGAGGATCCTGGCTTCAGCAGGTTACAACAATTCCACAATCAGTTCCGATCGCTTTGCCCAAGTCAAAAATCGTGTACAGCAACTGTTGAACTTAGGGTCACGTCCCTGGTGGAGCTTAGGAAATTAAGGTATATCTAGCTTTGCTTAGATAACAATCAGGAGTACCATCTACCTCTTTCAGACAACATGATAGTGATGGGGCAACGAAAAAGGCTTGCCCCAATTTCATATCAGTCTGAATGCTTAACCCCCCCCCACGATCGTGACAATCTCCAAGCGGTCGCCGGACTGAATTTCGGTATTGTCCCAAAATTGGCGATGGAGAATTTCCCCGTTATATTCCACCGCCACCAAACGCGGATTCATGCCTAACTGCACCAATAATGTAGGCAAAACAGTTTGCGGCTCACAGGTACGATTCTCACCATTCACTTGTAGGGTAATTTGCTCAGACATCATCCTAATGATTGGAAACTAAATTGTTCGATCGTTCGCGTTCACGTTGGCGACTCGTCAGTTGCGATAGAAAATATTGTGTCACTAATGTTGGTTGCTCAGCTTGCATAATGGCTCGAACCACTGCTGCCCGTTCGGCTCCCGCTCGAATTACATCACACAGGTTAGTGGTATCAATTCCCCCAATGGCAAACCAGGGAACCGTCGCATATTCAGCAGCATAGCGGACATAATCTAGCCCAGCCGCCGATCGTCCTGCTTTGGTAGGAGTTTCGTATACCGGCCCCACTCCGACATAATCCGCGCCCTCTTGCATCGCTTGCTCCAGATCCTCCGGACTGTGGGTAGAACGGCCAATAATCCGTTGTGAACCCAGGAGTTGGCGAGCTAAGGCGATCGGCATATCCTGTTGACCTAAATGTACGCCATCCGCATCCACCGCAATCGCCAAATCAACGCGATCGTTGATGATCAACAAAGCATTGTATTGATGGCAGATCTGACGTAATTTGTGAGCATTCTTCAGCCGAGTTTCGTCGTCGGCCTCTTTATCCCGATACTGCACGAGCGTCAGTCCCCCTTGCAGAGCAGCTTCCACCGAGGTAAATAAATGATCTCCAGGGGATGTCACCAAATATAGGAGCGATCGCTGTAAGAGTTGGTGACGGGCGTAGGCAATCAACTGGCTTTCTAGCGTATATACCCGATAACGCATTTGCTTACAGGCACTTGCCATCGCCGGTTTATAAACCTTGCCATATTCTTCCAGAACCCGTAGTGCTTCCTCAACCCGACATAAATTGGCCTGCAACACCTGCTCGACGCTCTTCCGTTCCGCTTCCTGGGGATGTGTCAGTTCTGTACCTGGATCGCCGGGGGTATCCCTGGCCGTCCGCAGTTCAGCATGATGCCAAGAGGCTAATTCCTGCCGTAGGTCTTTACACGTTTCTGTCAGTCGGGAATCATCCAACCCGAACCGACACCACTCTTCAATAATCCTTAAGCCTTCCCGAGCACGATCGAGATTCGCATCCAAAATGCGATACAGCGCTGATTGGACAAACCGACTGCCGCTATATGTGTTAGTCATCGGACGATAACATCTACTTATTTTCTATCCTAATACGTTGCCTTCCGAATGACTCATGATTAATCTGCTAAGCGGTAGGAAATAGGCTGAACTCCAACCCATTAGATCACTCGAAAAATGCTGATCAAATTTATCAAAATTCACTGCTCCAAACTGAAAAGGATGGAGTACATTGTAGAGCGATATCATCAGTAGGTTTTGCTTCCAGGCGATCGTATGTCTTAAGGTAGACGCTCGCTCAGGCTTATAGCTGATCTACAAGTTTTTTGTTGCTAAAAAATGCTCCTTTTTAGCAGGAATCTATCAGCTATTTCCACCGGTTTATCTGTCGAGCGTTCTAAAACCAATTGTTACTAAAACAGTTAATCGCGCTGCTCCAACTCGTTAACAAGGTCATTTTTAGCTTTGCTCCTTACGCTCCATGAAACAGCCTTTCATTCCCAAAATTTCTGTCCTGT
>DATNPU010000282.1:0-5319 GCA_036703105.1 Microcoleaceae cyanobacterium | reverse complement strand
TACGCTGATTAGGCTGTGTCACCCTCTGAGACTTGCGGCATGGTCTCAATTAACGCCCTTAACACCCGATTGACTGATTCTGGCGTTGTAAAAACTTGAGCAACATCTTCATCCAAAACCACAACTTTCAACAATTGTTTTTCGCCAATCGTAGCAAAGCGGTTAGGCTTGGCGTTCCGATAATTAAACTGGTATTCAGCGAGAAGCTCATCATCTGAATTATGGGACTCGTTAAAAGGCGTTTTGTTCATAATCTTCACGTTCCCTGGGAGCGGCTAACCGGGCACTGATAATCCGAATGGCACTGGGGCGTTCGGTAAACGAAACCAATAACAAGCGATTATTTCGGGAATGCCCAATAATAATTTCTCGCATCTCGCCGACTGAGTAAGCCTCATCATCAAAAATCACTGCCAGCGCATTATCGAAGACGGTCTTAGCCTCTTCAAAGTTGACACCATACTTCTTCAAATTAGCGGCGGCTTTTAACTCATCCCACTCAAATTCCATACCCAGATCATAACGGATAGGTCAGCCGTCATGAGCAAATACCACTCCTCAAAACATCAGTCGCAGTCCAACAACGATCGGGCATCTTTCACTTGAGTTTTTTCGATAAAACTAAAGCTAGCCATGCGATCGCACTGGTAACGGACATTGATTCTAGTTCCCCCTTGAGGTCAGCCGCACATGGTACAGGTACTTTTCTCTGGACTAACGTTAGAAGCATTTCTCCAACAACCAGAAACGAAACCTGCCAGTGAATTTGCTCAGGAACTGCAACTCACGCTGCAAGATTTACAAACCTGGTTATTGGAATAAATCATCCTGACGAAAGACTGTCACACTCAACTGGCACTTTCCCGTTAGGGTTTGCAAGATGGAAAATATAGACTATCGAGCTACATTCCCGCTTGCCCTATGACTACTGTTGATCCTCAGGTTATTTTGTATGCTCAACATGGTTGGGCCGACGATCGCTCCAAAGTCGCGGCTCTGGCTACCAGTGTGGCGGAACCAGGAACATTAGTGATTGCGCCGAGTTTGGGCTACATCAAAACCTGGCTACGGATTGAACCATTGATTCAAGCGGTCGAACAACTGGTAATGGAAACCGATCGACAACATCCCAATGTGCCGATCCGCGTGGTGGGTCATTCGATGGGCGGTTTGATTTGGTTAGAAGTTCTCAATCGGCATCCTGAATGGTGGTCACGGATTGAATCGATCGTCCTGGTAGCCTCGCCCGTAGGAGGAGCCGATCTCGCCAGAGCACTCGATCCATTAAATTGGGGAATTGGCATTGCTCGTGATTTAGGTGCAAATCGTCATCGGTTGGCAGAAGCGATCGCGGCAAAAATTCCCATGCTCGTAATTGCCGGAGACATTGATGGCGGTAGCGATGGCACCATTACTGTCGAATCGACCAAAGTCTTTGGGGCTGAATTCGTTTGTCTGCCGGGAATCAACCACCCGACCTTAGCTAACCATTCTGCTGTAGCAGCGGCGATTCGGCAATTCTGGAAGCTGGTTCCTGATCGTCCTCCAGTCCTGCCAGCAGTCGATCTGAGTCAAACGATCATTCGGCGACTGCAAGCGATTCCTGGGATGACCGATGCTCACTATCGCGATTTCCCTCGCGCCAAAGTTTACCTCACCTTCGACAATGGCATGACCCTGCGCACCTGGATTAACCCGATGGGGATTGAGCATGTGTTTGTTGCCTGTCCCGAAGGTTCCTGTTTATATGGTGGGTTCGTTGGTTGGCTGCATACGAATGATTTGCGCCAAAGCTTGCAGGCACTGCGATCGCACTATCAGCCAGTCGTCACTATGCAGTAATTATGGGAGTGTTTAGGGTCTACCGATCGAGCCTGCTTCACACTTCTGGAGCCGATTCATCACGGCAAGCTTTTGACGTTGCTTGCTGAGACGAATCTGATGTTCTTTCTGAATATGCACTAATTCCATTGCTAATCGCGTTGACAGAGTTGATTCTTCCTCATCACTTTCATTAATGGCAATCAAGTTATAGTTTTTGGTGTAGGAAAGCTTTTGATCAAAGTTGAGTCGTTTAGCTAATGAAGTGACAACATAACGTTGATCGGGACGACCGAAGCGGAGAATAGTGGCGATCGGGTAATCTAAAATCGCGTCCCATTCTTTATCCGAAACTTGATCAAATAACCAGTTTTCTACCGTTGAAATGGGAATATCCGTTGATTTCTCATCCACTTTGGCAAAAGCATGGGCTTCGGCAAAACTGACTTGTCGATCCCGGTTATAGTCTGCCGAACCGATCGATTTACCAGTGCGATTCCGCCCACTTAACCCAGCAAAAAAGCTAGAACTATAGTCTTCATAATCGGCTTCATTCACTGCCGGAGTGCAGCCAACTGAAGTGTACTGCTTCAATGTGGCGAAGAAACCACAGCGATTATGCGGTACGACCGATCGCTTGGCATACCCGCCTTGATAAATCATGTTGGCAAACCCACCAGAGTAACACTGAGCCATCACTGTCACCACGGGAGTTTGAGTCGGCAGGCGATCGAGCAGAGCCGTAAATTCCTGTACCGTTAGGGCATCTCCACCCCATAAGCGAAAGTCGTTGTTTTCATAGTCCTGGCTATGTCCACCATGACCTGTGAAGTAAAGAAAGGTAGGAGCGCGGGATTTTTGCCTGACCAGTTTTTGCACCCAGGCTTCGACATTATCCCGCGTGGAGGCTGCTTTCAGGTAAGGAATCATCGGGGCTTTGAACGATTCAATCATGCCGGATTTGAGAAACCGAACCGTTTGTTGCCCATCATTGCCATTGGCAAACAACACCGTGGCACTACTCGGTTTTAAGCCCAAGGCTTTGAGCGTCCGCTGAAAGTACAGCACATTTTTTTCTAGCGAAATCTCGTTGTAGGATGGATCGCCGCCACCACCGACCACTAATAGATTCGGGGGAATGAACGGTCTTCTGGCGATCGCACGACGCGCCACAGGTTTAACCACCGCTTTAGTTGGTTTTGTCGGAACTGGTTTTGCGGCCACTGCTTGACTCGCCTTTGTCGGCGTAGGTTTAATCACTACGGGTGGCGACGCTGGGCTTGGAGACGGTTGAGCCGCAGGAGAATTGGCTAATGGGGAAGGCACAGACGCCAATTCTGGTACTGTGATCGCTGGGAACTGACACCCTGATAGCCCGATCGCAATCAAGAAACTTAGCCATCGGCAACCATCAGATGTCCGTTGCATACTATGCCACCATACAGTGTTTCTATCCTACAAACGGCGTAAACCCTCTGTCAGCCCTTGGCAAACTCCCGTCATAAAGTCGAGATCCAATGTGTCAATGCGATCACTGGGCTGGTGGTAATGGGGATTGCGAAGAAAAGCCGTATCTGTCACCATAATCGCCCGATAACCCCGATCCCAAAATGGCGAATGGTCACTCAGGCGAGTTGCCTGTAACAGTTGCCCGTTGTTACCGGCGGGGAGCCACTGGCTCGGTGTGCCCATTTTTCGCATCGTCCGACTGAGACGAATCAAATCTGGAATCGTCGCGGTATTGCCAATAAACCCGATAAAATTGCCACGATCGGGATACAGTTTCTTCAACACCTCGGCAGGATACTGTTGCGAATTCGGGGCTTGCGTACAGTATCCCAGCATTTCCAGCGACAACATTAACCGCAATGGCTGATTGTCCTGAAACAGGGCTTGAGCATACTCTCCACTCCCCACCATGCCATATTCTTCTAAATCAAACGCCACCAATCGCACCGGGTAACGGATCGGTGCTGCCGCAAAGCTGCGAGCCAGTTCCAGTAACCCTGCCACCCCGCTAGCATTATCATCAGCGCCCGGAGTTCCTGGCACCGCATCGTAATGTGCCCCAATTAGAATTGCTGGCTTGGACGATCTCCCTGCTTGGGCAGGCAAATCCAGGATCAAATTAACATGAGTACGTGACTGCATTTTGAACTCATGGGTAAATACCGTACCCCATTGCGCCAACTGCTGCCGAATATACTGCTGTACATAAAAATGCCCTGCCGTTGCCAGATAGGGATCGCGTTCCCGGACAATCTCGGTCAGGTGGGTCTGTAATCGTTGTTTAAGTTCTGAATTGTCACTGCTCACGGAAGGTTACGGCTCTATCGAGATCTGCCTTTCTAACCTAGCTTGCCATTCCCGATCGCCGCAGACTGTAAATGCATCGGAAATACCAAAGGCGGCAAACCCCTCGACAAAATCAAACTTTCGGGAACCATGCATGTTAGGTCAACGGCTTTGATTCTAGAAATTGCCTAAATGCGTGGTTCACCGAACAGGAGAGGTTTTGAAAAGAGCCTCAACTTAGCTTGTCTGGGAGAGTTTCTTCAAACACAGATGAAAATCGAAAAAAATAATCTGAATCGGGTGCGTACCTGCTGTATAACGTCGCCCATCACCCGCCATAGATAATCTTTGAACTTTAATAGATAACTTCTTGACGGTCAGTGTGTATGGGCGTTGTTAGACTGCTATCCTGATCGCGCTGTACAGAAGGCAATGGCACTAATGGGAGATGGAGATTCCACCAGAAGTAAAAGTAGCAGGAAAACTATCAGTTGGTTGATTACAAAGTTGTAGGGCTTTTTCCATTGAGGTATCGACAAAACGAATACCGTCAGGTGCTGAGTCTTTAATTCCAACAAATATCCATTTCCCTTTCCCAGTCACTTGTGAAGATCCACTGACAATTGGTCCTGCAATAGCAACAATGGGAGTTCTCTTCTCCCCTAAAAGAAAAGTTTTTACACACTGGGCTTGAATACCCACTTGAAGCCCATCTTGTTCTCCTTTATATTGAACTGTGCCAGAACCAGAACCAGCTGAATTTCCGAGAACGTTGATATTAACGAGAAACGTCAAATTTCCAGCTTTTACTCGACCAGAACCTTGTACAGAAGTAGATTCATGAAATGTTGAACGCAATGCCTGACTGTAGGCTTGCTCTACCTGTGCCATTAGAATAGCAGTTGTGATACCTACAACTACCAACCCAAAAAGCTTCTTCATTGTTATCTCCTTGAATACAGTAAATACTGTCTACCTACTGCTTAAACTCAATTCAATCTAACCTCGGCATATTTGATTTGTCAGTCGAAAAAAGTCAGGAAAAAGTCGGAGAAAAGTCAGAGGCATTCCACTACCAGCCTTGCAACTTCACCTTTACGATAAATGTGCAACTACTTGATGAGCGCTCTCCACCGATAACTTTTCAACTGCGCCCTGCCAGAAGTCTAGCAGGATAACTCTTATTTAGACTGATCCTTGATC
>DATNPU010000274.1:0-13739 GCA_036703105.1 Microcoleaceae cyanobacterium | reverse complement strand
AGAAGATTCGATCGCAACTCAGTGACCTGCCAATTCGATTTGTGGTGTTATTAAGCGATGAGGCTCTTAGTGAAGATAGCGATCTAAAAATTCTGAATTTCTCCCAATTAATGAATCTGGGAACTGGTCAAACATTACAGCCAACTCAGTTAAAACTAACTGATTTAGCCACTTTAATTTATACCTCTGGAACCACAGGGAAGCCAAAAGGCGCGATGCTGAGTCATGGCAATTTGCTACATCAGGTAACAACATTGGGATCTGTGGTGCAACCGCGTCCAGGCGATCGAGTGCTTAGTATTTTGCCGACCTGGCACGCCTATGAACGGGCAGCAGAATATTTTTTGTTATCCCAAGGTTGCACCCAAATTTATACCAGTATTCGCACTATCAAAAAAGATTTGAAAGAGTTTAAACCCCATTACATGGTGAGTGTTCCTCGGATTTGGGAGTCGGTCTATGAAGCCGTACAGAAACAATTTCGGGAACAGCCTGAAAGCCGTCAAAAATTAATTCAATTCTTTCTAAATCAGAGCCATCAATATGTTGAAGCCCGCCGATTGTCACAGGGCATGGATTTACTCAACTTGCAGCCCTCCCCGATCGCCCGATCAATGGCGGCGCTGAAAGCAACCGCACTAGCTCCTCTCCATGGCCTCGGCGATCGAATCGTCTACCGCAAGGTTCGGGAGGCTGTCACCGGAGGCGAGTTTTGTTATGCCATCAGTGGGGGCGGTTCCCTGGCCAAACACATCGATGAATTCTTTGAAATTATTGGTGTGGAGGTACTGGTTGGCTATGGCCTCACCGAAACCTCTCCCGTTACAAATGCTCGGCGCCCCTGGCATAATCTGCGGGGATCCGCCGGACAGCCTATCCCCGGTACAGAAGTTCGGATCGTTGACCCCGAAACCCGCCAACCATTGCCCCAAGGGCAAAAAGGATTAATCCTGCTGCGTGGGCCGCAAATTATGCAGGGCTATTACAACAATCCAGAAGCCACTCGCAAAGCGATCGACCCCGAAGGTTGGTTCGATAGTGGCGATTTAGGCTGGCTGACTCCAGCCAATGATTTAGTCATCACTGGACGAGAAAAAGACACGATCGTGTTGACCAATGGTGAAAATATTGAACCCCAACCGATCGAGGATGCCTGTCTCCGCAGTCCCTATATTGATCAGATCATGTTAGTCGGACAAGATGAAAAGGCTCTAGGAGCATTGATTGTGCCCAATTTAGACGCCTTAACGCAGTGGGCCACCACTCAAGGATTAACACTGATTGAGGCAGGAGGATCTGCTTCTCCATCCCCTTCATCTTCCCCGTCGCCCGCATCCCCCTCAACCATCACCCTGGACAGCAAACTCATTCAAGACTTAATGCGGCAAGAACTTAATCGCGAGAACCAAAGTCGTTCCGGCTACCGCCTAGACGATCGGATTGGCCCATTCAGTCTGTTGCAAGAACCCTTTACGATCGAGAATGGTCTGCTGACCCAAACGCTAAAAATTCGTCGAAATGTCGTGATGGAGCGCTACCAAGGTATGATTAACGACATGTTTATTTGATGCTGCGGTCGTTTGTGCGACTAGGCTACTTGCAATGATTAGTTTTTGAGTTGCCTCTGTTGCTCGTCTTAGCCAGAATTGAATGGGTTATGTCATTGAATTTTGGTTCGCTAGCCAAACTCGTAAATCTGTCTTGAAATAATTTTGTCGGCTCTATGATGTTTGGCAAAATTTTCCTGATGGAGTGCTAGCATCCCAGCAAGTGGTCTAAGCAGGCAGTATCTGTTCTCCCAAGACGGCAAGCAACTCGGTTGTATCTGAACATCTCTGTCAGAGAATTTCTGACGGATCTGTGACCTTGACCTTAATACACTCTAATCAAGCGTTTATGGATGTCTCCCCATCTCATCTGCTCCTAAAGCGATCGGTCAATGTAAAAGCGATTGTCACACCTCGTTGGAAAGAAGAAGCACAACAACAACTGCAAGCCCAAATTAATCAGATCGACAATCAACTTCAACAGTTGGAAATGCAGGCACAGCGGATGATCTCTGAGATCCAAAAGCAAAGCCTCAAGCCTCCCGGCCCTGAAACCATGCAGCAAATCGAAAGTATTCAAATGCAGGTTAATCAGAAAAAGAGTGAGTTTTTAGAACAGAAAAACCAGGTTTTACAACAACTTCAGCAAGTGCAAATGCTGGAGCTGGATCAAGAGGTCAATCAGGGCCAGATTGATAGTGTCTTTCGCGTTGAAGTTGGCGATAACTTGATTGAAAAAATGCAAGTAGAAGTGTTACTACGCGACGGTGTGGTCGAGGCAATTCGAGGTTCAGTTTAACCTATTCCTTCAGCCTAACGACTGAAGCATCTAGCTCTAGCCATAGAGTATCAGTCTTAACTAACCCCCTGTCGTATCGAGCAGTACCAGAACTCGCAACGTCAAAACTTTTCGCGATCGCCGCTTAACGGCTTACCCACATCAGTACCACTGATTTGGCCACGATTCCCTTGCACTTTGTGCATCCTTTACGAGTAGAGCTAGGTTTCCTGGTGGCTAAATCCTAGTAAAATTTGATCTGGCAAATCACTGGGGACAAGTGTTAGGGCTGCGATCGCAAACTAACTTTATCAACCACATTGCTGTACTAGTTCTCATTGGGAAATCCGCTCCATGATCAACGAAGTCTTTATGCCTGCTCTCAGCTCCACGATGACTGAGGGAAAAATTGTGTCCTGGGTCAAGTCCCCTGGTGACAAAGTTGAAAAAGGCGAAACCATTGTGGTGGTTGAGTCGGATAAGGCAGACATGGATGTGGAATCCTTCTATGAAGGCTTTCTGGCCACGATCGTCGTCCCTGCCGGAGAAAGCGCCCCAGTTGGTGCGGCGATCGCTCTGATTGCCGAAACAGAAGCTGAAATTGCCGAAGCCAAACAGCGGGCTACTAGCTCCTCCCAACCCACTCCGCCGGCGGCGACCAGTGCTCCTGATCCTACAGCTCAAGCGCCAGCAGCGGCTGTTAGTGCGGCTCCAGCGGCAGCAACTCAAACGAATGGTAGTGCTCCTCGGAATGGCCGGATTGTCGCGTCTCCCCGAGCCCGCAAGCTAGCCAAAGAATTTAATGTGGATCTGAATGCGCTTAAAGGGTCAGGCCCACACGGTCGGATTGTGGCTGAGGATGTAGAAGCGGCGGCTGGTCGGGCTAAACCTGCTGCTCCCGCCGTGACTCCGGCAGCTTCTGCACCTACCGTTTCACCGGCTAAACCTGCCGTTGCCGCCCCGACCATGCCTGCTGTGGCTGGGCAGAAAGTTCCACTAACCACCCTCCAAAATGCAGTTGTCCGCAACATGCTGGTCAGTTTGGAAGTCCCCACTTACCATGTTGGCTATACCATCACCACCGATGCCTTGGATCGGCTCTACAAGCAAATTAAGTCTAAAGGCGTGACGATGACGGCACTACTGGCCAAAGCAGTTGCTGTCACCCTGCAAAAGCATCCATTGCTGAATGCTGGCTTTGTCGATAACAGCATTAATTATCCTGCCTCGATCAATATTGCGGTAGCAGTGGCAATGGACGATGGCGGTCTAATTACCCCAGTGCTACGGGGGGCTGATCAGATGGATATCTACTCGCTGTCTCGCGCCTGGAAGGATCTTGTCGATCGCGCTCGGTCTAAGCAACTGCAACCGGAAGAATACAATAGCGGTACGTTTGCGATTTCCAACTTAGGTATGTTTGGGGTCGATCGCTTTGATGCGATTCTACCTCCGGGCATGGGTTCGATTCTGGCGATCGGGGCTTCTCTCCCCACCGTTGTGGCGACGGCAGATGGCATGATGGGCGTGAAGCGGCAGATGCAGGTGAACATTACTTGCGATCACCGAGTCATTTATGGTGCCCATGCCGCAGCATTCCTCAAGGATCTGGCAGCGTTAATTGAAACGAATCCCCAATCGCTAACCCTATAGAACGGTTAATCATGACGGACTTCCCCCAATCCCTCGATGCCGCGATCGACCAAGCTCGAACGGCGACTCAGGCCGCTCTAGCCGCTGGTTATACCCGAGTTCAGATTGAGATCCTGATACCTGAACTGAAGCCATTAGAACCTGCACGACAGTTTCTATCGGTGTTTGAGGAACTCGGATCGGGACTGAAAATCTTTTTCTCCGATGCGGGAGCTGCCGCTTTAGCCCGGCGGGATTGGGGTGATGTGCCGTATCGCCTCAGTAGTTTGGATGTCGCGGGTTCTCGGCAAACCAGTACGGTGACGGAACTAATCGATCCCGATGATCAGGCATTTTTAGTTGTGGCGCCGACCTCGGTAGAAGTGGCTCCAGTGGAACAGGTCTGTGAAGCGGCGGGGGAACGCCCAATTGTTCTATTCAACCCGCAACTTGAAGATGTGGGAACTGTGGGGATTGGCTACTCGGCTCGCAAGTTACGGGAACGCTTTTTAGATACGATCGAACCCTGTTACTACTTGCGCCCCCTCGATGGTGCCACCATTTTACGGTGTTATCCTTCTCCCTGGCAGGTTTGGCTCGAGCAGGAGGAGGGTTACACGCTGATTGCAGAAGAACTGACCAAGCCATCGGCAGAAACATTAGATGCGATCTTCGCTAAAGCTCTGGGCGGCGATAAACCCCCTCGGCGTGGGTTGATTGCTGAGATGCAACGATTCCTCAGAGCATTGACTCAATAAGATCAGCCACGAAATTCTTGACAATTACACGCTTGCGGCCCTCCTAGTAAAGTGTTGGTAAACTTTTTAGGTGGGAATGTGATATTTAGTACCCCTCGTTAGAGTCCAGAAAAAATCAGGGCATAATGAATTTAGTGAGTGTAATCACTGTCAACAGCAGGGGTACTGCCGACGATTTAAATAAGGCGGGCAGCAATAGTGACTTGTCTAGAGGATATAAAAGGCGATCGCATGAGCGACACTTCCCATCGGCGCATTATTATTGGTGATGTTCATGGTCATTACGATGGTTTAATGACGCTGCTGGATGAGATCGCTCCTGGTGAGGCAGATCGCGTTTACTTTCTGGGAGATCTGATCGATCGGGGTCCCCATAGCGCGCAAGTGGTCAGTTTCGTGCAACACAGTGGTTATACCTGTCTCCTCGGCAACCACGAACAGTTGATGCTAGATGCCTTTCCCAAAGGCAACCCGTTTACCCCCACCTTACAAGCCTGGTTATATAGCGGTGGACGTGCCACAGTCGCCAGTTATGGTGATGCCGGTATCCTACTTGAGCATTTAGACTGGTTCAAAACTCTGCCAACTTACCTAGATTTAGGGGACATTTGGTTGGTTCATGCTGGACTGCATCCGCTATTACCACTGGAAGCTCAAACCACCCAAGAATTTTGCTGGATTCGGGATGAATTTCACAGCATTTCCGAACCCTACTTCACCGATAAGCTGATCATTACCGGACACACAATTACCTTCACGTTTCCCCAAGTTGCCCCTGGAGAACTGGCTCGGGGCTGTGGCTGGCTGGATATTGATACCGGAGCCTATCATCCCAAGAGTGGCTGGCTCACTGGTTTAGACATTACCAACCGGAAAGTCTATCAGGTGAATGTGTTTAACCAGACTATCCGAGTGCTGCCCTTAGATGAAGCAGTCACTCAGATTGAACCATCTCAGGTTGTGGCTCATCGCCAAGCGTTACGGCTATAGCTAGATCCAGTTAAATCGCTTGAATCCATTCTCGGACTTCGTAATCTGTCCAAATCCCATTTTGCCAATAGGGATCAGATTCGATTAGTTGGCGTACAGTCGCCTCATCTTCGGCTTCGTAGATGCCAAACACTTTAGTCAGGTCTTTAGTCGGCCCGATCGTGATCAGAACACCAGATGCTTTTTGTTGAGCTAACCCATCTAAATGGGCTTGGCGGTAGGGTGCCCGTTTCTCAACTACATTCTCGCAATAGCTTCCCCAGAGGACATATTTGGTCATAACACAAGTATTTGAGTTGACTAATCAAAATTTAATTGGGATGGTAGTCAGACGCGGGAGCGCCACGATCGCCCAGGAGAACGATCGCAGCGCTCAATCCGCTTAACTTCTCAGATCGACTCGGAATTTTTCGACTAAGGCTTCACGGACTTTTTGATGCACGGGCTCAATATCGGCTTCCGTTAACGTACGATCGCTGGCGCGGTAAATCAGCCGGAAGGCAAGGCTACGTTGACCAGCAGGGACATTATCCCCCCGATATTCATCGAACAATTCCACGGATTCCAGCAGTTGTTTGCCCGTTTTGGTAATCAGCCGTTGAATTTCAGCAACAGAAACCTCATTGCTGATAAAGAAGGCAATATCGCGATCGGAAGCTGGATAGGTCGAGAAGGGTTTAAACACCGGAACGCGCCGCTCATCCTGATCTAAATTCACAAGCAGGATATCCATGTCTAGCTCAAACGCATAGACCTGATCGGGCAATCCGCGTTCTTGGCGCAGTTGGGGATGAAGTTGGCCAAAGGTTCCCAGTCGATCGCCCCCTAACCATAAGGAGGCTGTGCGACCGGGGTGTAACCGCTCATCGCGGCGATCGGGTTGATATTCCACCGCTAAGCCTAAGCGACAGAAGACACTTTCTAGTAGCCCCTTAGCTTCAAACCAGGACATTGGTTGGTCGCGTCCCGCTTGAGTCCATTTTCCTTGAGTTGGGTCGCCGCCAAAGATCCCGGCGATCGCTTCCGCTTCCCGTAATCCCTCTTCTTCTAACCAGAACACGCGGCCAATTTCAAAGCCATTTAAGCCACCATTGCCCTGTTCCAAATTGTATTGGAAGGCATCAATCAGCCCAGCCAATAAATCGGTACGGAGGGCAGAGTAATCGGGGAATAAGGGATTACTTAGCACCACCTGCCGCGGTAATCCTGGTTTCACCAACGAATAGTGTAGGACTTCGGTTAGGCCAGTCGCGCGGAAGACTTCCCGCAGTTTCCGAGTCAGGGCTTGTTCTGGTGAGAGATAACCTGGTTCAGTTTTGTCGGGTAAGGTTTCGCAGAAATTGTTATAGCCATACAGCCGCGCAATTTCTTCGATCAGATCAATCTCCCGTTCCAAATCTCGATAGCGGTAGGGGGGCACAGTGACCGTCCAGCAACCTTCCTTGGTTGGTGTGACTTCACAACCCAGCGCTTTCAGCGTCCGTTCAACATCCGCAGCTTGCAGTTCACCCACATCCTCCCCAACTGTTACCGGGCCGAGCATTTGATTCACCCGCTCTAGTCTCAGTTCGATTGATCGAGTTGTGCTTAATTGCGTACTCCGACTATCGGCCACTTCCTGCGCCTGAATTACGCCACCAGCCAACTCAGTAATCAGTTGGACGGCACGACGACATGCCAATTCCAGTTCGGCCTGATTAATCCCCCGTTCAAACCGAGCAGAGGCTTCAGTGCGGAGCCCCTGCGATCGAGCAGAACGACGAATGGCAGCTGCATCGAACAACGCGGCTTCGAGCATCAAATTCTGGCTACCGTCATGCACTTCAGTATCCTCACCACCCATAATTCCTGCCAGGGCAACCGCCTGGTTATTAGCGGTAATTAATAGGGCTTGCTCAGTTAGGGTTCGTTCCTGCCCATCCAGAGTTTTCAGCTTTTCTCCTGCTTCGGCAAACCGCACTCCAATTTGTAGAGGTTGGGAGGAAGGATTAACAGCAATAAGACGATCGCGATCAAAAGCATGGAGCGGTTGCCCCCATTCCAGTAACACATAGTTCGTCACATCGACCACATTATTGATCGGGCGAATCCCAGCCGACTGTAACCGTTGTTGTAACCAGAGGGGAGAGGGCGCGATCGTGACTTGCTCAATCACTGTTCCGAAATAGGCTGGGCAAGCTTGCGGTTCCGAGATCTTCAGGGATAACAGGTTGGTACTAGATTGAGTCGAGAGTTCTGGAGGTTGAGGCAACTTAAGCGCCGCTCCTGTCAACGCAGTCACTTCCCGTGCAATCCCCACCATACTGAGGGCATCGGCTCGGTTCGCGGTTGACGTGAGATCCAGAATCACATCATCTAAGCCTACGAGGGGACGCACATCAGTTCCCGGCTTCAGGTCTGCTCCCTCAAAACTATGGATACCTGCCGATTCTTTGGCTAATCCCAGTTCTGCTAAGGAACAGATCATTCCTTCGGAAGCCACCCCCCGCAGTTTAGCGGGTTTAATTTTCAGGCCATTGGGCTGCACTCTCGGCAGAAACGTTCCCAAGGTGGCTACCGGCACATACAAGCCAGCCTTGACATTGGCCGCACCACAAACAATCTGAGACGGATTTTCTGCGCCAATATCGACCTGGCAGACCCGCAATTTATCCGCATTGGGGTGAGGTTGGCAGTCCAGCACTTTCCCGATCACCACACCATCCGCCCAGGTGCGCCGATCTTCAATCTCTTCGACTTCAAACCCTGCCATCGTCAGCATGTCAGCCAACGCCTCTGGCTGCATGGTGATATCAACCAGTTCTCGCAACCAGTTTAAAGAAATACGCATGGATCGCCTTTTGCCCTAACTTACGCCAAACCAAACTATTGTAACGGTTGGCTGCGTCTGTCCGTCATGGTTGATAGCGCTGGCAGTTCGCGTCACAATGGAAACATCTAGCTTGTTTGTTACATTTCTCAATCTGCCGATGCGAGTAGAGCAACACGCCACAATTCCAGCCCCACAATCCTGTGAGGATGAGCAACTTTTTCTGGACTACGATCTGACGATCGTCGGGGGTGGTTTAGTCGGGTTAGCCCTAGCCTCTGCGTTAAACAAGTCGGGGTTACGGGTAGCGGTAATTGAAGCCAAACCGGATTCGGCAGCGGTAGCGCGAGGGCAAGCCTATCACATCAATTTGCTGGCAAGCCGGATCTTTCAGGGGATTGGGGTTTGGGACAAGATCCGTCCTTTAGTGAACCCGATCGAGCAAATTCAGCTCTCAGATGCCAAGTATCCGAATATCGTGCAGTTTTTTGTCAAGGATCTGGCAACCGATGTGTTGGGTTATGTCGCTGAACATCGGGTGTTACTGAAGGCGCTCCGGGAATTTGTCCAGCAGTGTGCAAATGTTACCTATCTCTGTCCGGCGGAACTAACGCAGGTTGAGTATCACGCTGATCGCGTCAATTTGGAACTGACAATTCAAGGTGAGCAACGGCAAGTCCGATCGCGGTTATTAGTAGCAGCCGATGGCGCGAGATCGGCAATTCGCCAACAAGCTGGGATTGCCACAGATGGTTGGCAATACTGGCAATCCTGTGTGGTGGCGTTTATTCAACCCGAAAAATCCCATCAGAATATTGCCTACGAGCGGTTTCAGCCAGATGGTCCATTTGCGATTCTGCCATTGCCAGATAATATTTGTCGGATTGTCTGGACAGCCCCGAAAGCGGAAGCAGAAGCGATCGTGGCCATGAATGAAGCTGAATTTTTAGCGACTCTGCAACAACGGTACGGTGATCAAATGGGAAAACTATCCCTGGTTGGCGATCGCTATGTCTTCCCCGTCCAACTGATGCAAAGTCGCTGCTATACCTTACCTCGATTGGCACTGATTGGGGATGCGGCGCACTGTTGTCATCCGGTTGGTGGGCAAGGGGTAAATATGGGCTTCCGAGATGCGGCGGCTCTAGCAGAGGTACTACAACAAGCCCATCAGCAAGGGCAGGATATTGGCAGCCTAGAGGTATTACGGCAATACGATCGCTGGCGACGATCGGAAAACTGGATTATCCTTGGCTTTACCGATCTGTTGAATCGGATGTTCTCGAATACATTCTTACCGATCGTCTTTCTACGTCGCATGGGCTTAGGAATGCTGAACACAATTCGCCCGATCCGATTATTGGCCCTCCGCTTAATGGTCGGCTTAACCGGACGGACTCCAAAACTAGCCCAAGAACAAGAAGCAGCCTGCTAGTTTTAGCCCATTAACTTGGTTAAAACAGCGTTAATTCTGAATTAGAAATGTTTTAATGCGTTCGCCTGGATTGAGTAAATAAGCCTCAATATGGTCATCTAATATCATTTGTAAACCTTGGATATTAAACGGTTCAGCCTCTAGATAAACGGCGGAGTTGTCATAAGTTCTAGTATCTCTACCGTGGGGTTTATCTTTGTTTAGAACGGGGGTAACTGAGGGCGAAGGATAATGTTCTGTGACTAAAATATAGCGGTATTTTTTCGTTTTCTTCAAAATTGTAGCGATTTGATCGTTTGACAAATGTTGTAATACTTGACGAATTAAACAAAGTTCTCCGTCAGGTAGCTCGTCTGTAATCATATCTAGACACTGAAAAGATACATTGTCAATGCTACAAGTGTTTCGGTGATGCTGAATTAGCTCATCAACTATATCAACCCCGATATAGGTCATTCCTGGCATCAATAACCGTTGGCCTACTCTAAAATCTCCACAGCCTAGATCTACTACTTTAGTAATTCCTTGCTTGTCGATAAATTGTTTGACTGTATTAGCATACAAAAGTGCATGATTCTCATCTGAACCTGCACCTGAGTAAAACTGTCCAGCCTTACCGCCCCATTCATTGTTCCGATAAATTTTAGTAAATATTGCTTTTGTTGATTTACCTCTATTTTTTGTTCTGAGATATGCATTTTTTGTTTTATAAAATAATCTTAAAAACAATGGAGAGATAGTTTTTGTCATTAATGATTGCATTAAAACTCCCTAAATAGACCTCAATCAGTCACTATTCTGCCTAGCAAAGCTCTCATCATTGCCAGGCAGCCTCTACAAGTTAAACTCTGAAAGCTAGTTTAAGCCATGGCTCATTCAGGAGTTTACCTCTTTTGATCAAAAAAACACAAAAATATCAAAATGCTCAGTTCAAAGTAGTCTTGGTCATACACTCTATAAAAGCGATATGAGAGATTTACCCTACAATATCAGCTCAATCTAGATAGGATTAGTACAGCAAGACATTATTAATTTAAGTCACACTGATAACCATGCGATCGATCGCTGAGATTAATGACAAAATTAGCCGCCAAACGGTCACCGTCTGGACAGTGGAAGAACTGAAAGCGCGGGTGGCGGAAATTGGGGTAGCAGAAGCCGCAAAACAGGTGGATGTGATCACCACCGGAACGTTTGAGCCGATGGAATCCTCAGGGGCAATCATTAATCTGGGGCATACCGATCCACCGATTAAAATTCGCCAGTGTTGGTTAGATGGGGTTCCCGCATACTCGGGGTTTGGGGCCGTCGATCTTTACCTAGGGGCAACCCAGGTGAGCGAACCAGGGGAAGGGGAGGAAGTCCGCGATCGCGGCGGTGGCGATGTGATTGAGGATTTGATCGCTGGAAAGCCGGTGCATCTGCGGGCGATCGGGCAGGTGACAGACTGCTATCCCCGTGCCTCCTTTGAAACAACGATTACCCGCGACACGATCAACCAGTTTTATCTGTTTAATCCCCGCAATGTCTATCAGAATTTTATTGTGGGCGTGAATGGTGGCGATCGACCGTTATTTACCTACCTAGGGCCCTTGCAACCTCGACTGGGAAATGCCGTGTTTTCCAATCCGGGAGCGCTATCTCCCTTACTGAATGATCCTGATCTGCAACTAATCGGGATTGGAACGCGCATTTTTCTAGGGGGTGGGATTGGCTATGTAGCGTGGGAGGGCACCCAACACTTTCCCTTACAAAAGCGGTTGCCGAACCATACCCCGATCGGCCCGGCGGCGACTCTAGCGCTAATCGGGGATGCCAAGCAAATGAATCCCAAATGGGTGCGAGGTTGCCACTTCCGAAGTTATGGATCTTCCCTAATGTTAGGTGTCGGCATTCCGTTACCTGTCTTGCAGGAAGAAGTAGTAGCTCGGTGTGCCGTGCAAGATCATGAACTGGTGGCGCCGATCGTGGACTTTTCTATTCCTCGTCGAGTTCGCCCTACCTTTGGCTTAGTCAGCTACGCTCAACTGAAATCGCGACGCATCGTGATTGATGGCAAACCTGTACGAGTGGCACCCCTGGCCAGCCTATATCTCTCCCGCCAAGTGGCCCTGGAACTAAAGCAATGGATTGAAGCGGGAGAATTCCAGTTAACCGAAGCCGTAGCTCCCATTCCTAACGATCGCAGTTTTCTGCCACAAAATGTTTGGGGCGGCTCTCAACTGGCGATCGATTAACAGAAAGGCTCACCAGGTATTGTTTCTACCCGATGAGCCTTGATGCTTGCTGGATTAATATTTCCTGCTGCCTGAGTGAGTTACTCTTCGCTACCTGGTTCGGTGCGCTTAACTGGCTTGGAAGCAGGATCGCGGCGTTTCGGCATTGGGCTACCTACTGCCCCACCAGGAGCACCGGAGCCGATCGGGGGCCGACTGCCACCCGTCCGTCCGGGAGCGCCACCTCGACTGCCACCACCAAAGAATTTTTTGGGTGGTCTGCCCCGCCTGTCTGCCTCTTCACCGGGAGTTTTCTTACGAGGGGGAGTCAGCCCAATACAAGTGCCATCGGCAATCAGTAAGGCATTGTCCTGCCGTTTAACCTGTAAATCCCAGAAGTAACCGACCGTGCGGGCACCGGGAAGATTGCCTTGCAGATTCAGCTTAAAGGCTTTGGCTTTTTGCGAACTCTTGCGGGGAGCTTGTTGGATCTTCACCACAACATGGCTTTCTTCAGGAGATAGGAACACCACTTCACCCCGAATTGAGAAAAAGCCATCTTCCAATAAGGGTTCGGCGCTAGGAGCCGGGGCTTTTTCCGCTCCTTCTTCCTCAGACTCCTCTTTTTTCAGGGTTTCCGGTTCCCATACCCCCATAATTTGCACATGCAATTCCTGGCTAGCTTCACGAGTGCGGGGATAGACGACCCAAAGGTGTTCTTGAGTCAGATCTAAATGGTTACGCACCAAGCTCATAACGCGACCCAATAAGACTGCCTTGAGTTCAGTATTATCAGCAGTGACTACGGTGCCACAGGTAAATTCTTCTTCCGAGGGAGTATAGCGCCCACGAACCAAGCCGATCGCACGATACTGCTTTGGCTCACTTGGCGGCGGAATCGGTTGTTGCCTCAGGGCAGCTTGCAATTCTGCATCATTCAAAGCGGGAGCACTACTCGCTGGAGCGGTTCCAACTGGAGCCGAGGTTGCCTCTGGTTTAGCCGGAGTGGGGCTATAAACAGCAGCAGCAGGCTTAGCCGGAGTGGCTGGTGTCGCAGGAGGTTGCGGTCGGGCGACGGGTCGCATCGGTGGACGTTGCAAAATGGGAGCGTTCGCTTCCAATCGAGCCGAATCAGTGTTTTCGGAAACAGACTCTATAGGCTGTGAATCAGGAGCAGCAGATGGGGATGACTCCGTCGGTAGATCCGAGGTCGTTGTGACCGTTGGTTCAGGAGACGGAGATTTGGGGGACTTGGGGGAGCGATCGGGCGAAGGACTCATAGGCTCTTATTACAGGCAGGTTGCACATGCATCAGTCAGCTTATTCTACTGAATGCAACTAATCTGCGAACGAATCCGCAAACTTTGTGCAATTTTTATCAAGTAAGACAGTGGATCCAGCACCGAGACCTCGGGCTTATCCAAAACTGGGGCTGATAGCATCCAGAGATCTAAAGCTATCTGTTAAGTAATAGAGACCTCCTTCTTAGCATTTGCAGCCACCAGACAGCAAGCTTACCACCCCTCATCATACCGAAAAGCCAACAATCAATCGGTAGGAATGATAGCAACGCC
>DATNPU010000272.1:0-12591 GCA_036703105.1 Microcoleaceae cyanobacterium | reverse complement strand
GTTCCGCCAGAGACCACCTGAAGGTAACTTCATTTGGCTACTGAGAACATCCGCAGTTAACCGATTGCCCTGACTAGCAGCCACTACTTGGGCCGGTGTTTTACCCGGTGTAGCCAGCAACACATCCACTCCTGTTGCTGTTGCTTTCAGTTGCACATCAGTAGTTTTGGCGGCAACAGCAGGGGGCGGAGTGATCAACGTAGCCGCCCCTAGCATCACACCACCAATCAAAATCCCTGTTAATCCCTGAGTCTGTTGCACGGTTCCCTCCTCACATCGTTAATCAATCTGAAGCCTGCATTCTGGTCATATTCCTTTGAGGCGATCGCAAGTTACGCTACTTAGGGGGTGGCGCTGTACCGGGGGGTGGCGCCAACTTTGCTTTATCCTCAACCGACAGTGGCATTAGGGCATCAGCCTGAAACTTCATGTTGATCCGCGTTTCGGGCTGACATTTAGCCAAGAACTGAACATTGCCCCCCCGAACTTCATATAGCCGCAACTGCTTAGGGACAGTGGCAGTAACATTCCGAAACACTAAAAACGGCTGTAGCCGTTCCATGTTTCTCAGAATGGCCATCATTTGGTCATAGTTCGCTTCTAGCTCGACATTGACCGTTTCCCGCTTCAACTTGCCGTTAATAGCAGAACCATAGGAGCTATCCTGAATCACTCCAGTTACTTTAGGATCAGGTGTGAACTCGCGTAATTCTGATCTCACTACAAACGGAGCACCACCGGCCTCTTTGTTTTCTAAAGCTGTAACATTCGATTTTACCCAGGCTGGGCAGGATGCCAGCAGAGCACTTTTAGCGGCAGATAAGTTGCTGTTGCGAGCCTCAATTTGGCGATTAATGTCTAACAACAAAGTATCCAGTGTATTTTCATTCGCAAATAGAGCGTAAACGTCCTCTTGCTTTTTCTTAGTGGTTTCTAGTTCTGTTTTGGCGTCCTCAATTTGTTTATTGAGGTTTTGCTTAGCATTAACCTGAGCTTGCTTCTCAGCTACCTGGCCTGATAACTGTTGATAGCGATCCCATTCAGGCTGTACCAGGTTAAGCAAAATGTATAGCGCTCCACCTAACCCAATTAAGCCAAATAGGATGCCCAGAATAGTAGGTGTCAGCCGAACGCCAAAGACAACAGGGGCATCAGGTGTGGAATCGACTGGCCGATCATCACCCGGAATAAAATCACCAGTTGCACTCATCGCTGGATCACCCCCTTCTGTTGCAATGATTCAATCCGCGTTGTCAGACCAACAGCACCAGCCCGCTCTAATTCTCGTTGTAGTTCTGACGCTGGAACGTCATTGAGGGCTGTCTGGACCTTGAAATCCACTTCGGCAGGAATCACCGGTTTTTCTTGGTTTGGAATCTCTACTTGGGAGACACCCTCAAGCTTCACTGGATCCAGCGGCGTCGGTATACCCAACTTGGAGCTGATTAGTTTTGTCTCATCAGCCTTCAAGAACTTAGACCGCTGCAAGACTAGTAAAAAGTCGTTCACATCATTGAATGATCGCGCCTTACCAGTGATCTCAATCGTGCCAATTTGGGGCGGAACATTCGCATTCGAGCCAGGGGGAGGAGGAGCCTGGTTGGGTGGCGGCGGAACCTGTTTCACCTCCAGGATCTGTACAGCGGATGGTGTGCGCTCGCCCAAGTCTTTCATCATGGCCGACCACGGCTTAATCGTATTGAATACACCAGCTAAAGCGGCCGTTTCTTCTTGAGTCTGTTTAATCTGCGTCTGAACGGACGTCAATTCTGCTTCCAGGTTTTTCAAACCACCTAATTGACTATCCAAATCACCAGATTTAGCGGTTAAGTCTGCGTTAGCGTTTTGCAGATACCACCAAGCTCCAGCCGATAGACCGAGTAAAGCCACCATTGCCACCAAGCCCAAGATCAAGGGCGTCTTACTTTCGGCAACACCAGTTGGTCGTGGTTCCTTACCTCCTACTTGCGGCTTATAGTCGGCCCGATCGTTAAGAAAGTTGACATCCAAACTATACATATTACGAAGCCTCCCGCAATCCCAGACCTAGCACAACCCCTAGCCCCGATCGCTGTGTGTCTGGAACCTCTTGGGTGATCTCCAAGCCTAGTGCGGCAATCGGATCAACTTGACTGCAAGGCAGACTTAAGCGTTGGGTGAAGAACTCATCCAACTGTCCGATCGCAGCCCCTGGGCCTGCCAGCAACAACTGTGCAACCTCTAGGTTGTCACCCTGATTGAGATAGAAATCAATGGAACGCCGGAGTTCATCAGCTAATTCGCCAATAATACGAAGCATGGCAGCCGCACCCGGATTAGTCCCCCCCATTCGGCTAGGAGTGCCCATGGTTGATTCCGATGGCGTCACCGGAATGGTCATTCCCTGCAATAACTCGGTACTGCGACTGGGAGGCAGGTTCATGGCACGAGACAAGGCACTTTGAATTTGATACGTCCCGATCGGGACTGTACGAGAAAATTGCGGTACACCATCGACCGCAATGGAAATCTCTGTACTTTCAAATTCAATATCAACAAGTGCCACTGCTTCCTGTGGAGAAAACTGCCGCAATTGCTCACGAATCGTGCGAATAAGGGCAAAACTACTAATCTCCAGCACATCAATCCGCAACCCTGCATTTTCAAAGGTTCGGATGTAGGAATCGGTAATTTCCTTACGAGTTGCAACTAATAAAACCTGGACTTTTTCGATGCCATCTTCGTCAACAAATAGCCCCAGTTTTTGATAGTCAACATCCGCTTCTTCACGAGGAAAAGGCAAGTATAGCCCCGCCTCTTGATTCAGCACCATTTCTCGTAATTCGCGATCGTCCAACTCTGCCGGAACAGGAATAATTCGAGTGACCGTATCCCGCCCACCCATAACAGCGGTAGCGACCTGTTTCACCTTGATCTTATTCTCTGCCAACACTGACTGGATGATTTCTGCCATCCCTGGTGGATCGAGAATCCGACCTTCTTGAAACAGTCCTTCTTGTATCAGGGTAGAGGCAAGAGTTGTCAGCTTAAACCCTTGCCCTTGTTTACGTAACTGAGCGATATTAATCCGTTCTGGAGTTAATTCAACCCCGATACCTTTAGATTTACCCGACAGTATATTTTTGAAGGCGCTAACCACAGCGTTGCCTGCTCACTTGAGAAGTTGGAAATTAAAACAGTTTGGAAAAGATGTGATAGAGCGAACCAAAGCAATCAATACACAATCAAGACGCTAGTGCATGGTAACTAACTTTTGCTAAAAGTGACCACTTTTAATCAAGATCTGTAACCCTGCAATTGCCCCTCTGGGAAAGGGGTTTATAGCGACAACAAATTATAGATGCCTTTCACAAAAGTGACGCATGATTCCAACAAAATTTGCTTGAATCTGATGGCCATTTCATGAAATTCTGGAACCAAAAGTGGGTACGATTGACCATTGACCTGAAAGCCGATCGCTTTCCCGCTTTATCGCCGCCTGATTACCATCACAGCAAAATCAGGACATGAGTTTCAGTTCCACGATCTTTAGTAGCCTTTTACGGTTTGCATATCGCGATAGTACACACAATTTACGAAGTTGAGCACAATTTTTTGGAAGTTGCGAGATGTTTCAAACCACCCGTCGTCGCTTGGCCTTGTGGTATACCACGGTGACGGCAGTGCTGCTGCTCCTGTTTGCCAGTGGCTTTTACCTGTATGTCCGTAGCACCCTAATTGAACGGATTGACGACACCCTCAATCATGTCGTGGAAGTGGTACAGCGATCGTTGGTGATTGAATCGATCAATCCCCACTTTGAGGGCAGTCCCCTACGAGTCAATATTGAAGCCAGTTTTCGCGATAATGCGACGACCGGAGAAGATGACCATATTGATCTAGAGTGGTTTAGCCCATCCGGTGGCTTGCTCTGGTCAACTTTGTCAGAGCCTCTAGATATTCCTTTACAAACGGATAGTTCCAGTGAAACGGTGAGGGTAGAGCGGAAGCGAGGTGGGGGAGATGGGGACGGTACAGAAAGCGGGGGAGATGGAGAAAGTAGGGGAGTCAACATTGCCCCCTCATCTTCCTTAACTTCCTCACCTTCCTCACCCTCTTCATCCGCCTCACCGCCCTTATCCTCCTACTCCGATCCCTTGGTTTTGCGGCAAGTAACCCAACGGGTGACGATCGGCCATCAAGTATTAGGTTATTTGCGGGTCAGCCATCCCTGGTTTGAAGTGACGAAGCCCACTCGGCAGCTCGTGGTTGATCTCAGCTTGGGGACTGGATTGGTGTTAATCGTTGTGGGAGCGATCGGGTGGTGGTTATCGGATTTGGCTATGGAGCCAGTGCGGGAGTCGTATCAACGGTTGAAGCAGTTTACAGCGGATGCTTCCCATGAACTGCGCAGTCCGATCGCAGTGATTCAAACTAATGTTCAGGTGGCCCTAGCCGATCCCAATCCTGACCCAGAAATGCAGCGGCAGCATTTACAAGTCGTTGAGCGGTTAACCCGACGGTTAGGCCGATTAGTCGATGATTTGCTGTTCTTAGCCAGACAGGATAGTGGGATGGTGCAACCGCGCTGCTCGATCGTCGCCCTAGATGAGCTATTACAAGAAGTAGTCGAAGAACAACGATCGCTAGCAACCGAGAAACAACTCCAAATTACACTGACCGGGATTGAACAGTCGGCTCACTATTCGGTGTATGGCGATCGCGATCAACTGATCCGCTTATTTACTAATTTGGTCGGCAATGCGGTGCAGTATACCTTAGCCAATGGCCAGATTGCTGTAGAACTGCGACCGATCAGACGGGGAGGCAACTCGGCGTTCCAAGCCACGATTCAAGATACGGGGATTGGCATTCCCGCCGAAGCTCTACCACATGTATTTGATCGCTTTTATCGAGTTGATCCAGCGCGGAGTCAAACAGCGACTAAAGGATCGGGGTTAGGATTGGCGATCGCTCAAGTGATTGTTGACAAACACCAGGGGCTAATTCAGGTCAATAGCACCGTGGGTAAAGGGACGACTGTGACCGTGGTGTTACCCCAGCGAGAGGATTAATGAGAGATAGGAGGACGAGGAAAATGGGGCAGCAGGCGATTAGCCTTCCCGGTATTCGGGAATCCCTGGGTAGTTAACTTCTTCATAAGCCGCAAGTTGCAGTTTGAGCTGTTGATTTTGTTCCTCGATCGTTTTCAGTTCTTCTAATCGTTCAAAAATCCGCAAGGTGAAGTTGTCGGCATCGGGAAGTTGATCCGCGATCCAAGAAGTATCAACTTCAATCTCGACCATCTTGGCAGTGCGCTCGTATTCCCGAATTAAGCGATGGCTGTTAACGATCTGTTGCTTCAAAATTTTGACCGCAGAGGTGGCTCGATAAATTCGGGCAGAGTACAGGGTTTGATCAACCTGACCCATTTTCTGCTTCAGCTTTTCTACCTGCTCGATCAACACCTGATTGGATTTGCACTCGTGATGCAGCTCATCAATTCGAGTTTCGATTTGACGCTTTTGAGCGATTAGCCGTTGATCGGCTAGCAATCGTCGCCCTTCTCGCACCTCGTTCGTCAGGGCAGGAGTTGTTAAATGGGCAATATTCGTACTCTTTAAGTAAAGTAAAATACTTAAGGCACTCACGCCAGTTGTGAGTAAGATGTTGGCACCGGAAAGAGCTGCCATCACAATCAGCCCGATCATGATTGCCCCGATCGTCACCGTTAAATAGCTGGGACTGGGAATCGGGCTATCCAAGACATAGCTTTTGCCCGTAGTGTGGTTTGTGATGGCGACCAACTTCTTCATCACATAGCCCTGGAGCGTGTATAGGACAGACACAATATCTCCCGAGTGCACTGGCACCCGATCGGCTTTGCCAGAAACTGAAAATTGCAACCGTTTCAGGGTGCGTTCCGGCGTTGTGATTTGGAAGGTGTAGTACCGCTTGTATAAGCGCGGCAACTTGGCAGTGAGATAGAGCAGAACTTCGGAAATCGAAGAACGGGTAGAAAGCTTGCCCGAGATGACCCCGTAGCGCTGATTACAAGAAAAACAAGTAACCAGAGGGGATGTATAGTGAAAATCGGCGATCGGGCGAGAGCAGACCGGACAATAGAGTGACGGCTTCATCGAAACTAATATTCCGTAAGAACTGGTTCAGAGCGTTCCCAAGTTCATCTGGAAGACAGGCTGACTGCCTACATCCTATGGATCTTATGACTAGAAACTCGAATCTAGCAGACTGATGTCGTACCGTTTTACAAAAGTTCAGGAATCAGTGAGATTGAGGCTACATAGCTTGTCGTCCATCCTAACTGATGAACTAGGTCAGATGGGAAAGGCACACTAGAACGACGGACACTAAGAAATCAGCAATTATTGCACTGTGGTGGATTCCTCAGCTCGATCGTGGCTCTGCAAGTTATACGAAGTCCGGTTGGGGTTAGCCAAATGAGACATGCTTGATATCGGAGGATTCAGCGATAGCAATTTCACTCTGAGGTAGCGCTCAAGCGAATTTCGTAGCAGTTGAACAAGTGAATGAAGTTCTAATGAGTTGAGTCAAACTCAGCAAAGCAAATAATTTAAACTCTTAGAGAAAAATCTTCACCAATGCAATAGTCGTAGAAGCATATTTTAGCTAAGCCTAAACAGCTGATCCTTGCTGATTAATAGCTAAATCTGCCTCTACAACCATAGCGGATTCATTGTTAGAGATTACCCAAAGAATCAGCGGTTCTAAACGTGTAATTCGTCAATCGTTAGAGGATATTTTTCACACTCTCAGCAACCGATATTCCTGAATCAATCTAATCGGTATTAACGATTTTAGGAACTTTGAAAAAGTCTTCATCTCGATCGGGGGCACAAGTCAAAATAGCATCACGATCGGGATAAGACTGTAGTTGATCGGGGCGGGTAATATTACTCGCATCGATCGCCCGAAATGTCGGCTGCACATCACTCACATCCAGTTCACTCAATTGTTGGAAGTAATCCAAAATGCTATTGAGTTGAGTCGTAAACTGCTCTTCTTCAGTGGCCGATAGTTCTAATCGGGCCAGATGAGCCACTTTATGCACTTGGTCACGGTCAATCATTACTACCGACCTCTAGAAAAACACATCAATCTGCGATCGCCCAGTAGTCTTCAGCCAGTTCTGAGCCTCGATATAGTTGTTAGGAGCAATCCGAATAGCCCGCTTCCAAAACTCAGCCGCTTGGTCATACCAACCATTCGCTTCTTCGTCCTGCCCTTCTTCTTTCGCTTTATCGCCTTTGTAGTGATAAATCACGGCAATATTATTCAGTGCCTGAGGTAGACGAGGATTGAATTCGATCGCCTGATGGTAGTATTCCAACGCGCGATCGTGTTCACCATTACTGGCATGAATTAAACCAATGTTGTAGAGAATGTAGCTGCGATCGTACTCATCCTCTTCTAACTTCAGAGCCTCATAATAGTTCTCTAAAGCTTCGGCATACTCACCATCCGCCTGAGCAGACATGCCATCCCGATAATAGGCAAAGGCTTCTTTCTCTTTCTGAGTCGCTGGCATCAGCTTCAGAATCAAGTCAGCCATGACCGTAAAGCTTTTGTCGATGAAGTTGTCGTTGCGTTGAGATCTTGGCATAGACAGCTTGGTAGTGAAGGCGAGTCGCAACCGCGATCGCAGAACGTCTACTAGTGTAGCGCTGCGTAGTCCCTCAGTGAAGCATCGGCGATCGTCATCTTCCTTAGCCCCCTTATCTCCCTCACTTCCCATCTGCCAATTTCCCCCTTCTATACTGAAAGAGAGAGGAAACAAATGGTACGGAGAACGCAGCATGACACCGAATCCTGAAATCATGCAGGCGGTTGAACGCTTGAACTACCGCGTCACAGTGGGAGACGTTGCTGCTCAAGCGGGCTTAGAAATTAACCTGGCAGAACAGGGACTCTTAGCATTAGCAGCAGATGCTGGCGGACACTTGCAGGTGGCAGAGTCGGGCGAAATTGCTTATCTGTTCCCGCAAGATTTCCGTAATGTTTTGAGAAACAAGTATTTCCGGTTGCAGCTTCAGGAATGGTGGCAAAAGATCTGGAAGGTCTTGTTCTACCTGATTCGGATTTCCTTCGGCATTCTCTTAATTGCTTCGATTCTGCTGATCTTCGTCGCTATTTTCATCATTATGATGGCAGCGAGTTCCAGCCGAGATGGTGATAGCAACGACTCAGGCGACTCCAGTATTGGGATGCCAAATGTCTGGATTAGCCCGGATTTCTTCTGGATTTTTACGCCAGATTACTACGATCGCCGCTACGAAGACCGCCGATCTCGCCCCACAGAAGACCGGCAGTTAAACTTCTTGGAAGCCGTATTTTCCTTTTTATTTGGTGATGGCAATCCCAACCACAATTTAGAGGAACGGCGCTGGCGGACGATCGGCTCAGTAATTCGCAATCACCGGGGAGCTGTGGTTGCAGAACAAATTGCCCCTTATTTAGATGAATTAGGCCAGGGCTATGCTCAGGAGTATGAGGAATACATGCTGCCTGTGCTCACACGCTTTAATGGCAGACCCGAAGTTAGCCCAGAAGGCGACATTATTTATCAATTCCCGGAGTTGCAAACCTCGGCCTCGGAGCAGCGCCGACGCTCGATCGTGAGTTATCTCCAAGAAATTCCCTGGCGGTTTAGTCAAGCTACCACCGGACAACGCACCCTGACGATCGGGTTAGGAGTTCTCAACTTGGGAGGAGCCATCTGGTTAGGTTACCTACTGGCTGGTGGTCAGGTAGCCGCCGAACTCGGTGGGCTTGTCGCTTTCGTCCAATCAATCTTCTGGTTGCTGCTAGGGTATGGAGCGGCTTTTCTAGCGATTCCGATCGCACGGTATTTGTGGCTTCGTGGGCAAAACCGCAAGATTGCTACTCGCAACCAGGAACGGCAAGCTAGAGCCATACGGTTAGAAGCAGTAGACGATCGCTTACAACAAAAGCTGGCCTACGCCGAACAGTTTGCTGCCGCCAATGTCATTGATCAAACGGATCTGGCCTATACAACCGAGCGCGATCTGATTGAACAAGATATTGAGAATGCTGCCAAAATCGATGCGGAATGGCAACAGCGGTTGAACCAGGGGAAATAATCCTCTTGCTTTGTACTTCTTAATACATCATCTATTTAAACTATGTGATGCATTTCTTTACGAAAGCGATCAGCTATTTTCTACTGTATCGAGTAATACTAAATACAGTGTTACTTTTTGACATTCACCGACATAGTTCGTCAATATACGATGAAAATTCAACCTGGTGATTTACTGATTGCAAATGATGGCAACTTTTATCGGGTGCTGGAATGCAATGAGGAAATGGTTTCCCTGACTCGCGTTAATGGCTATACTTTTTTTTCCTGCAAAACTGAATTCGTCAAATCTGCCTTTAGAACCCTGCAAGCTTCCACGGTATAAAATTTAGCGATCGCTGAATTTTGGTTCGGATAGCCACTGATAGATTGCTAGTAGATGGAAACCTTCGCCCCAACCTTCCATCTCTATCAGCCAACCGCCGTGTGAATCCTAAGAATTGTAAATAAAATATACTCCAAACTTTGATCTTGGGTGTGGATGCATCCCTGTGCGTCCACACAGATAATTATTCAGATGATTGAATTTTCAATTCCTCATAAGTGCAAACTTTGAAGTTAATCAATGGCAATCAAGTCTCTATAATCAGCAGCTAGATCTGCCTCACCAAGCACATCGTTCGCTGATTGTGGAGTCCATAACAGTTCGAAGGCTAATAAGTAGGGTGCCCGCATCATACTGACATCTTGCAAAACATCTCGTAAAACAGACGTAGTATAGATTTCACCAAACAACGGTTGATCGTCAGCCGTACCCAACAGCAAGGTTACAACTGTATAGGTTTTGTGAGCACGGTTAGAACCTGAGTTGCGTGGTGCAGCGTCGGTTGCAGTCGGCTCACTAGAAACGGGCTGTTCACGAATCACCCCATCCACATTACTAAAGGTTTCCACCTTAAACTTACTGCGTTCCTGAATCGATCGTTGTGTAAACAACGTTTCAGCTTCTTCACGGCTATAAACGGTTTCAGAACTAGCTAACACATGAGTCCAGTGCGACGATCGCTCTAATAGCAGTTTGGCAACCTGTTGTAATAACTCAAATAATCCTTCAGGTGTACTGGTATCAGCGTTTTCGCCTAATTCTGTCAGCCGGGTTTGCACCCCATAACCATCTGCCCGTAACGCCACTTGTAACTGGCTGACCGTAACAATATCATTTGTCAGTTCGTTCGGATCAATATTTTCTAAACGAGTATCCACAGCACCCCCAATATGGTTAGCACTTTGTAATCAGGTATAGGTTGGTAGTTAATTGTATGGAGTTAGCGATCGATCATAGTAGTAGTTTTAACTCAAGACGCTCGAAGAATTGCTGAACCCCTGACCAGCACTCTACCAAAGTTGGCTAAACAATTCTCAAGAGCTGCACGACTAGCTCTAAATCTGCACCATATCGGTGTACTCCGTCAGTAGTTCATCATAGGTCAGGCTATCACTGGTATCTTGAGGACTCCAGAGTAGTTCAAACACCATCAGATAATCTGCTGGCATCGAGGCCAATCGTTCCAATGTGTCTTTCAACGCGGTTTCTGTCCGAATCTCGCTGAATAGAGGCTTATCGTGGGCCGTGCCAACCAATAGCGTGACGACAATATACGCAGCTGGATCTTCCTCAGGATCAGGACGAAAATCAGACCGCTGATTGACTCGCCCACCCACATTCGTTAGGGTTTCAACACTGAACTTACTGCGTTCCGCGATCGACAGTTTGTTGAACAGGGCTTCGGCGGCTTCCCGACTCTTAACTGTTTGAGAACTGGCCAACACATGCGACCAATTTTCTGGAGTGCGGAGGAGTGCTAAGGCCGACTCCTGCAGCAGTTGTAGCAAACCTTCCGGTGTATCAGTATCAATCTCCAGACTAATGCTCGTGAGTTCTGTTTGTACCGATCGTGCTTCGGCCAGCAGTGCCACCTGAATTTTGCTGACTGTGACCGTATCGTTATCTACAACCCGATTACCACTGGCTCCACCCCCTGACAGCCCCCGCATGGCTCGGATCAGATAGTAGACAATAATCACGATCACGATCGTGCTTACGCCCAGCAGAATCAACCCAACGATCCAATCGCCGCCACTCGAGGTGGAATAGGAACGGCTGCCACCATGATAGTAGGGATCGTTGTAAACCCGAGGCCCAACGGGAACTGGAATCACCGTTGTACCACCGCCTCGATAGTCGCGATCGTAGTTACGGTTGTAGTTATTCGATCCAGAATCGCGATTGCTGGAACCCCCATTAGAGCGGTTATTGGAATTACTCGGCGTTCGACGGAATGAGCCACCTCCGGCCCGGCCCCCACTACTACGGGCATACAACGTTCCACCTGAGGTTGGGGTGAGTGAGGATACAGTTCTTGGAGGAGCCGTCACCGCCCTAATTGGACTAGGTGGATTAGAGCGAGTTGAACTGGGACGGGTCACTCGATTCGGGCTAGATGACCGAGAAGTTGTGGAGATCCGCACAGACGTAGAACGAGCAGTACTAGATGGGCGAGAAAAACTAGAGCGCTGGCTTGAGGAGGTCGATCGCGAGAAGGAACCAGCCCGAATGCGGCCACCGCTACTTTTGGCATTTACTTCAGCTCCGATCGTCAGTTGGAATGCTCCGATGTCTGGCGATAGTCTACTGGTGGGTAACTCTAGACTGATACCGCTCAGAAGCATTGTGCTAGCTGCCAGTAAATAGACTGGTCTCAATCGCGATCGTGCCATAACTAACTACTTACCTACCTAAGGCTGAATTCCGTTGATCTGACCCTTAGCTACAGGATGCCCCTGCCCCATTCTAGAAAATCACTTCTGAATGGAAGTAAAACCTCATGATTCTTGACCCACAGAAGCATTAACTCAGCCGAGTTACAGGTGGTAGGGTTGATAAGTTGGCAATATCCAGCATGATTGCATGTCGATAACAACGGTCTAAACTGTGGACTTACCTTCCTTCCTCTGGCTATGGAGAATTGCCGCTTGGTCAATGGGACTGGCAATCGTGGCTTACCTGATCCTGGCTCTGTCTGGTGGCAGCATTTTGCTTTTGCGACAACAACACACCTCCCGCCCCCGGTGGTTGCGTCCGTTTCATATCCTGACCGGGATTACCATGTTGGGATTAGTGTTGCTCCTGTTAGCGATCGGGATTGTCGGCACTTTAGGGCACTATGGCAGTCTGGGACACTCGACCCATCTTCCAGCCGGATTGGCAGTGGTTGACTTAGTATTTTTGTCGGCTTGGAGCGCGACCCAAATTAGCCGAGAACGTCCCTGGGCCAGACCCTTGCATGTGGGGATCAATCTGGTTTTGCTGGTCGGCTTTGTGCTAGTTTCGCTCACAGGCTGGAGTGCCGTCCAAAAGTATTTGCCAGGATAAAGGAATCATCACTGTGAGCAATTTGGCATCTCAAGGACAACAAACAACTCCCTCTCAAACCGTGCTTCCGGTTACATTTCGGCTATCCCCGTTGATT
>DATNPU010000253.1:0-10460 GCA_036703105.1 Microcoleaceae cyanobacterium | reverse complement strand
CATGATGCCGGTGGTAGAGCGGTTGGTTTCTTGATGCCAAAAATCGTGGATAGTGTGGATTTATTGGGTGTTTATAATCCCCACCAACGCCAAAAAGGTCTACCCGGATTCGATTGGCGTTACTTGCATGTGACAGCGGCAAACATTGCCTCGATCGTGGCGGCCATTCACCGCGCCGGATATGTAATTGGGGATATCAAACCCCAAAATATTTTGGTGAATAATCGGGCGTTACCCGCGATCATCGATACTGATTCCTTTCAAGTCCGCGATCCAGAGAATGGGATGCTCTATCGCTGTCTAGTCGGTTCGGAAGGGTTTACGCCACCGGAATTGTTAGGCCAAGATTTGGAATATGTGGAGCAAACGCCGGAACACGATCGCTTTCGATTAGCGGTAATTATTTATCTGTTGTTGTTTGGCGATTATCCCTTTAAGGGCAAATGGATTGGCACGGGCGATTCTCCTTTGCCGATCGAGTTACTCCGTCAAGGGTGGTGGGCCTATGCTCCCAATAGCTTAATTCAACCCGGCCCACTGACCATCCCGCTCAACACTGTTCACCCTGAGTTACACCGTTACTTTTTACGCTGCTTTAATCAAGGGCATCGGCACCCCGAATTACGTCCCACTCCAACGGAATGGTTGCAAGCCTTAAAGCTAGCGATCGCAGAATTAAAACCTTGTCGAAAGGTCAAGTTACACCACTATAGTCAGGCGTATGGCAAGTGTTACTGGTGTGAGCGCAAGGCGAAATTAGGGCTGGATATTTTCCCAGCTCCCCCTACGGCCATGCAGCGGTTAATCAAACAACAGCGCGCCAAACTCTATACAGCAACTCAACCTCTAACCGTCAAGCTCCGACGATCGCGGACCAAATCTTCCCCATTACCGCAATCAATGCCCGGATCATTGTTCCCAGCCTCTCTGCCACCAATGCCGAGTAGTGGTCAATGGCAACCCTATGGAGCCACCATGCAAGCTCCCTTACCACGATCGCTCGATTGGGGCAAAGTGGGAACTGCGACCGGAGTAATTGCGATCGTGGCGATCGTCTTTGGGTTGTTAGCCTTTCTCAGTAGCTCCAAAATGGATGCCGCCGAAATTCAATTAACTGTCGTGGGAATTATGTTGTGTCTAGGCTTGGTGGGAGTCGGTTATTTCCTACTGAAAGTGACGGAACACCATAATCTATGACGAACTTCCAGCCGCAACTTGAGCATACCTCCACTGATTGAGACCCTGTAAAACCTGCTCTGTGGCCGCTGTCCAACCGACAATGCCACCTTGCGCCCGTACCATGTCTAAGGTGGCTTGTTTAAATTCTGGGAAGTAACTTTCCGTCGCATCTTCCACCATCAAGCATTCGTAGCCACGATCGTTGGCTTCGCGCATCGTAGTTTGCACACAGACTTCGGTAGTGACTCCAGTAATTAACAAATGAGTAATATTTTGGGCTTGGAGTAATGCCTGTAAGTTGGTGTGATAAAACGCCCCTTTTCCGGGTTTAGGAATCAGCGTTTCGCCTGGTAACGGGGATAGTTCGGGAATGATGCTGTTGCCTGGTTCACCCAAGATCAGAATCCGTCCCATGCCACCCTGATCCCCGATCGTTAAACTGCCCCGTCCCCGTTGGCGTTTGGCGGGTGGACAATCGGATAAATCCGGTTTGTGGCCTTCTACGGTATGAAAAATCGGTAGACCTAATGTTCGACAGCCATCCAGTAACTGTTTCAGCGTTGGCACGATCGCTTGTAAGCGCTGTACATCATTGCCCAGAACATCTCCAAACCCCCCCGGTTCTAAAAAATCACGCTGCATATCAATCACAATCAGCGCTACCTGGCTGGATTCGGGCAGTTCATACTCATAGGGCTGGGCTGTAATACTAGTCATAATTAATGTCCTGCCATAGCATGACTAATTGCTGCGAAATCTGCCTCTGCGATCGCACTTTCGTAAGCAAACTTGCCACCACTAATCACAATAATGCGATCGGATAATTTCAATAATTCATCTAAGTCTTCACTCACCAACAAGACGGCAACCCCTCGATTGCGGGCGGCCAGGATTTGCCCATGAATGTAATCCACCATCGCAAAATCCAACCCAAAGCAAGGATTAGCCGCAATTAGGAGGTTAATGTGATCCGCTGATAATTCCCGAGCTAACACGGTCCGTTGCACATTACCACCCGATAAGTTGCCTACGGGAGTTTCTGGGGTGGGCGTTTTAATCTTAAACGTATCAATTAAGCGTTCTGCCATTTGCCGGATCGCTTGGAAGATCACGATCGGTCCTTTCGCTTGGGGCGGGCGATCGAAGGTACGCAAGGCCAAATTTTCGGCCACACTCATGTGAGGCACACAGGCATTCTTCAAGGGTTCTTCTGGCAAAACAAACACGCGGTGCTGGTAAATTTGTTTGCGCGTCGCCGCATACGGTGCCCCATTGACGCTGACTTGTCCACTAGTGGCCGATCGTTGCCCCGCTAGCACTTCAACCAATTCCCGCTGACCATTCCCAGAAATCCCAGCAATGCCGACAATTTCACCTTGGTGAACCGTCAAATTCACTCCGTGTAATGCCTCTAAACCGTTGTCTTTATTGGCATGGAGATCGCGCAATTGCAAAACCGAAACCACTTCAGTCGGCGGAACCTTCTCGACAATCTGCGGTTCTCGTTGTTCCCCCATCATCATTTCCGCCATGTCTGCCACGGCCAGTGCTTCGACCCGTCCCGAGCCGGCAAACTTACCTTTCCGCAGCACCGTAATTTCATCACAAAATGAGGTGACTTCCCGAAACTTATGACTGATCAGCAAAACACTCAACTTGCCATCTGTCACCTGTTCCCGAATTAAGCCCAACACTTCATCTGCTTCGCTGGGAGTCAGGACAGAAGTAGGTTCATCCAAAATTAAAATTTTGCTATGCAGATAGAGTTGCTTGAGGATTTCTAACTTTTGTTTCTCACCAGCCGCTAACTGTCCGACTAAGGTTTCTAACGGTAATTTGAACGGTGCAGTTTGCATAAACGCCTGGAGTTCTGCCATTTCGCGCTTCCAGTTGATTACTGTATTAGTGTCAAACCGAGACATCACCAAATTCTCGGCCACAGTCATCGCAGGCACTGAGGTAAAGTGCTGGTATACCATACCAATCCCGTAATAATGGGCATCTTTGGGACTGGAAATCGTCCGCGATCGTTTATTAATTACAATATCGCCGTGATCAGGTCGGTAAAAGCCCATCATGCACTTCACCAGGGTGCTTTTGCCCGCCCCATTTTCCCCCAGGAGCGCATGAAATGTGCCAGGTTTCACATGCAGCGACACTTGATCCAACGCCACCAGATTCCCGAAGCGTTTTGTCATGTTAACGACTTCAAGGTCAGGAGGAGCGATCGCAGCATCAAGCTCAGACACGGAACTCTGGTGAACGGAAGGAATCACTTCTGCCATCTTAGCCTCCTGGGAAGAATTTGCGTGTATGCCACGGACTAGCTGTTAATACTGCCGAGCGCTCCCGGTGCGCCGGATAGCGTCTTCTTAGGCGAACAGGTCAGGATCATAATCAATAGCGTCAGCACATAGGGAGCCGCATTAAACAGGTAGTATCCTTTATCAATCCCGACGGCTTGCAAGGCTGGCCCGATCGCCTGTGCCCCGCCAAAGAACAACGAAGCCCATAGACACTGAATCGGATTCCACCGCGCAAAAATTACCAGAGCCACGGCCATCAAGCCTTGACCACTCGAAATCCGTTCTGTCCAGCTACCGGGATATACCAGAGATAAATAAGCCCCACCAATACCGGCGAGAAAACTCCCGGCAATAATGCACAACATCCTGACGCGCTTCACCGACACCCCCATCGCCAACGCCGCATCAGGACTATCTCCCACCGCCCGGACAAATAAGCCAGGACGCGTTGCTTTGAAAAACCAGCTCATCGCTGGGGCCAATAGCACTCCCAAGATAAACAGCGGACTAATTTGCAAAGCAGACTGTACGATCGGAGAACTACTGATCAGCTTACCTAACTCAAATGTTGGCAGTTGGGGGGCTTGCGGTTGAATAAAGGGTTTGCCCAGAAAAAACGCTAACCCACTGCCAAAAATGATCATGGCAATGCCGACCGCAATATCATTCACTCTTGGTTGCTGAGATAACCAGGCATGAATGAACCCCATCCCCATTCCGGCTAATCCCGCTACGAGCACCCCAACCCACGGTGAAATGGCTGGCGACATGCCCCATTGAGTTACCCCTAAATAGGAAATCGCATAAGCACTCATGGCACCCATCAATAAGGTGCCTTCCAGCCCCAGGTTAATCTTGCCGCTTTTTTCGGTTAAACATTCCCCTAAGCTGACAAACAAAAAGGGGGCACTTCCCCGTAAGGTGCCAGCCAAAATCCCTAAGGGCACTCCTAACCAGCCGATCGCTTCCGTTGCCATACCGTCCTATCCTCTACGCTATAGTTGATCATCAAAAATGCCGTAATCAGACGGTCGCCGGGCTAGAAGTAGCGGGTGGTACGGTGGCTTTGGGAACTGGATCTTTAAAGATCTGCAAGCGGCCATACAGCGAATCGCTGTAGAGGATAACCAAGAAAACCAAGCCTTGAAATACCAACGCCGTCGCATCGGGCATGGCTAAATTGCGCTGAAGTGCCCCACTACTGGCCAGAATGCCGCCTAACAAAATCGAGACGATCGTGCAGGCGATCGGGTTATATCGCGCCACAAATGCCACCAGAATTCCCGTATAGCCGTAGCCTGCCACTAAAGATTCATTGACTCGTCCATGCACCGCCGCAACTTCTACCATGCCAGCTAATCCAGCACAGGAACCGGCCAGGAAACAAATGATGACCGTCAGTTGCCCCACCGGCAAACCAGCAATCCGAGCGGCCTTGATGTTACCGCCAGCCGTGCGAGCCGCAAACCCAAATGTCGTGTGCTGAATCAAGAAATAGGCAATGACGCAGACGATAATGCCATAGAGTAACCCGTAGTGAATCCGGGTCGTCGGCAGGTTCATCAATCGGTTGACATCTGGGAGCGCAAAGCTAGAAGCCTTAATGGTTTCACCGGGATCTTTAATCGGCCCGCCGACTAAATGATTCATTAAGGCGATCGCGATGTAGTTCATTAACAAACTACTAATGGTTTCGTTGACCGCTCGGTAATGCCGGAGTGCCCCAACCGCAGCAATCCACAGACCTCCCGCTACAATCCCCGCGATCGCCATCCCCAACTGCACCAGAATCGGGGGAATGGCTAACACCTGCTGTAACTGTTCTGGCGAGGGCGTAACGCTGCCGTAGGACAGCCCCAATCCCATCATCACCGCCGCCACACCGCCAACGACTAACGCCCCTTCATTGCCAATAATCATCAAACCCAAGCGAGCGGGCAACGCGGTACAAAGGGCAGTTAGCATCAACGGGGCAGCCCGTAGTAACGTGCCTTGAAAGACTCGCCAGTTCCCAAAAGCAGAACTATAGATCAGACTATAGACATCAAAGGGATTCTTGCCACAAAAGGCGCAAAAGATCCCAAACAAAATCAGGGCGAACAGCAAGGCTCCGATCGGAATGGCGATCGCTTCAACAGTTTTGCGCCAATTTGTGGTTCTTAACATGATGATTAGCTCACACTTCCCTGAACACCATTCGCCAACCAATCAATCTTGTCTAACGCTGGATCAGTCAGTTTATAAGCTGTGCCTTTAGGAATTCTGACTTTGCCACCGTTGTCTTTAATCTCTCCGGTATAAATGGTGAGAGAACCATCGGCAATCTGAGTTTCGGTTTTTTCAGCATCCTGCTTAGCCGCATCCGATACGGCAGGACCAAAGGGGGCCATTTGCACATACTTTTCCTTTAGACTGCCCTGGATAAAGCGAGGAATCCCACCATCAGCAACCTTCTTCCCAGCTTGCAGATTTTCTACATATTCTTTGTAAATTTGTCCCCAATGGAAGGTGGTTCCAGTCAGATAGCCTTTTGGCGCTAACGCCCCTTGATCGGTATGGTAGCCAGAGGAAAAGATCCCTCGTTTCTCCGCCGTTTCAATCACCACTTTGGGGCTGTCTACATGCACACCCACCACATCTACCTGTTGATCGGCCAGGGAGTTCGTGGCTTCCGCTTCTTTCACCGGCACATTCCAATCCCCTGTAAAGATCACTTTCATTTCGATGTCTGGCTTCACGCTACGAGCACCCATAATGAAGCCATTGATATTCCGCAGTACAGGATTTACAGGTTTCGCTGCGACGAACCCTAACTTGCCCGTCTTCGTCGTTTCAGCAGCAATTCGACCGGCCACATACTGGCCTTCATCAGTATCGGCATAGTAATTGCCAATGTTTGTTGGCATGCCTTCTTGCCACAAGGTAGAACAGTGAAAGAATTGCACATCGGGATACTGCTTGGCCATTTCCACCACATGGGGATTGAAGTAGCCAAACGACGTGGGGAATAAAATCGTTGCTCCATCTTGGTCGATCATGCTGCGCATGACTTCTTGCACTTCTTTGGTTTCCGGAACGCTCGCTTGTTCTACCAGTTTCACTCCAGGTAAGCTCGCGATCGCCTGTGCCCCTAGCGCATGAGCCTGATTCCAGCCATAATCATCTTTCGCCCCAACATAAATAAACCCGATCACGAGGGGTTTAGTAGTGGAACTTCCCCCCGAGGTTCCAGCTTCGGTACTAGCAGAAGTACAACCGACTAATTTAGAACTGGTGGCAGCAAAAGCGGCTGTTGCCAATAAACCCCGAATCACTTGCCGCCGTGGTATCAACAGAGATGGACGCGTGCTCACTGAATTGAACTCCCCTAAGATCAATAATGCCGAGATTGAGAGTGGGACAAATTAAGTTAGGATCATGCGTTCACTATAATAAATTCTTGTCAGAGTATCGGAAATCACACCGGGTTGGTGTGCTAAATGTGACCGTTTAACAAATCTCAATTCCTCATTTTGTTGCCTCACTCCTCCAAGAGAGGTATTACCAGCGATAAAAATTTCTTGTCTGTAGGAAGATGTGTGTAGTGAGTATTACCTCAGACAATAGCTGCATTGCTTGATCGTGCAGCAGCATATCTCTCTGGGGTTTATATGGCAAAGACAATTGAATTTAAATTATTTGCTCCTTATAACAAAGGGGCCGCTGTGATTGGGTCATTTTCTGACTGGCAAGATATCCCGATGCAAAAGGGGGATGATGGTTTTTTTAGAACCACGGTTGAGTTAGAAGATGGTGCTTATCAATATAAATTTCGGGTGCAATCGAAAAGTTGGTTTTTAGAACCGGATCAGTGGGTAGAAGTCGTTGATCCCTATGCCACCGATATTGATGATCAGACTCAAAATGGCGTGATTCGGATTAAAGATGGTGAAAAGATCGTCGATACTTATGTTTGGCAACATGATGATAAACCCCTGCCTGCCGATCATGAACTGGTGATTTATGAACTGCATGTCGCTGATTTCTCAGGCGGAGAAGACGATCCCAAGGCACGCGGCAAGTACAAGCATGTCGTCGAAAAGCTAGATTACCTCTGTGATCTGGGGATTAATGCGATCGAACTAATGCCCGTTAAAGAATATCCCGGAGACTACAGTTGGGGCTATAACCCTCGCTACTTTTTTGCCACTGAATCTAGTTATGGGGCAACAGCAGACTTAAAACATTTAATTGATCAATGTCATGCTCGTGGCATGCGGGTGCTGATGGATGGGATCTATAACCATTCTGAAGCCTCTAGTCCCTTGACCCAGATTGATCATGATTATTGGTATCATCATGAGCCCCGTGATCCAGATAACAACTGGGGCCCAGAATTTAATTACGAGTTATACGATGAGGCGTTAGATACCTATCCTGCCCGGCGTTTTATTGGCGATACCGTCCGGTTTTGGGTTGAGGAATATCACATTGATGGCATTCGCTATGATGCGGCGCGCCAAATTGCCAACTATGACTTCATGCATTGGATTGTGCAGGAAGCCAAACAGACGGCGGGCGCGAAACCGTTTTATAACGTCGCGGAACATATTCCCGAAACCACTAGTATTACCAATGTAGATGGGCCAATGGATGGCTGTTGGCATGACAGTTTCTACCATTGCGTTCTAGAGCATATCTGTGGTGACACCCTCGACTTTGAACGGCTGAAGGAGGTCTTAGATGCCAAACGCCAAGGTTTTTTGGGGGCAACGAATGTTGTTAACTATTTGTCGAACCATGACCACAATCGGATCATGGCCGACTTGGGCGATCGCGACATCTTGGACGAAGCAGCTTTCAAACGGATTAAACTAGGGGCCGTGTTGCTGATGACAGCGATGGGAGTGCCACTGATTTGGATGGGGCAAGAGTTTGGCGAAAGTAAATATAAGACGATCGAGCCGAATAAAATCGACTGGACATTATTAGGCAATGATCTGAATCGTGGCCTATTTGAGTATTACAAGGGCTTAATTGCCCTGCGCAAAGCGAACCATGCTCTATACACGGCAAATATCGATTTCTTCCATGAAGATCCGGAGTCGGGTGTCTTGGCTTACGTGCGTTGGAATGATGAAGGTTCGCGGGTGGTTGTAGTTGCTAACCTCTCCGACAATTTCTTGGCAGGTTATCGCGTTCCTAACTTCCCCGCCGATGGGACCTGGCATGAGTGGACAGGTAATTACGATATTGAAGCTGGCGATCAAAATATCCTGATTGATCTGCCTGAGTACGAGGCAAAAGTTTTAGTCTGGCAGTAATTGCTGCAAACCTTCTGGGTTCTGACTAGTACCCCGATCGTTCTAGAGGTGCTGAAGCCAGCACCTCTTTTTATCTGTGCAGACTGTGGTAATTTCAAAAGATTGGATTTTTGATAGTCGTAGTTTGCCGATGACTACCGACTCTAATGGGGACAGATCTACGTGGATGGCGATCGCTTACCTATTGATAGTGCTGGAAAGAGGAGTATGAGACGCAAATTTTGGCTGCACCTGGCCTTGGTTGCTTTATGTTTAACGAGCTTTGTCTTCACCCTCAAGTCAGGTGAGGCCCAAGTTGCTCCCAGTCGTTTTGAGTCTCCAGGCCGTTCAACCAATACGTCGGTCAGCTCACCTAGCGCTGGGGGTGAGGAGGCCATTCCCCGAACCTGTGCCCTTCAGCCCGATCCTCGCCAAACCAATCCACCGGAGTGGGTACTCCAGCAACGCCGGGCAGTCAGTTTAGGGCCTGGAGCAGTGCCTCTGTCGCGGTTTCGACAAATCTCTACTAGTAATGCTGCCTCCGCATCGTTAGCATCCACAGTGGTGACTCCGCCAGCAACGGGATTCGCCCCTAGAGAAGAAATTGCAGTGATTGATCCCACAAATTACGGCGATCGATTTTTACGTGATTTAACCGGCAATTCTGCACTTTTGGCTCCGATCGTCGTCCTGCATGAAACGGTCGGCTCAGTGAACAGTGCGATTGGGATGTTTCGGACTCCCCATCCCAATGATGCTGACCAAGCTAGCTATCATACGTTGATTGCCTTAGATGGCACGATTATTTATTTAGTCCCACCCGACAAGCGGGCATTTGGCGCTGGGAACTCGGTCTTTATGGGACCCAATGGCCCAGAATTTGTCCAAACGAATCCGAGATTGCCAGGTTCCGTTAATAATTTTGCCTATCACATCTCCCTAGAAACCCCACCCGACGGCAACAATAACGCTCGGCAGCATTCTGGGTACACATCGGCTCAGTACCAATCCCTGGCTTGGTTAGTGGCCAAAACGGGGGTGTCGGATGCCCGGATTACCACCCACCAAGCTGTCGATCGCTCTGGCGAACGCCTGGATCCACGCAGCTTTGACTTTTCCGGCTTTCTGAATTTATTACGGCAGTATCCCAGAACCACCGAGATCTCGATTCAATGTGTTCAACCACCAGACGCACCCGAGGTTGGTTCGCAGAGTTAGCGATCGATCAAATTGTCGCTTCGATCCATTTTGTCAATTGTTGAGGACAATGGATCAGGTTGATGCATGGACAGAAATGCCGTGGTGCCCATCGACTCAATTGCCTGATTGCAGCTGCTGAATCTTGAGTGAAGCTCCCATGTTGTGGAAGTCGCGTTTGTTTGTATTTGTACCTCTGGTTGGGCTCCTGGCGGCGAGCGGAATTGTGGGAGCGCGGCGAGCGGCGCCTCAGCTGTCTCAAGTCGTGATTCCAGATCTGCATCCTGCTAGCCAGATTCCCTCTGTGAACCCGCCAGTCACTCCACCTTCTGCTGATTCGCCCGGCCTGACTCAGTTTACCTATTCTCCCTATCCCAGTTTTAATAGTGAGCAGTTCGATCGCCAAGTCCAGCTTTATCTCAACTATCTGGCTGAGTACGGCACCCCGGATATTTTAATTGTCGGGAGTTCACGAGCCTTACAAGGTGTCGATCCG
>DATNPU010000244.1:0-7532 GCA_036703105.1 Microcoleaceae cyanobacterium | reverse complement strand
GCCCAACAAAACCTCACCGAAAGTGCCGTTCGTAAAGGTGAGAATATTCGCGATCGGATTGAGGCGCTGCGATCGAATGTGACGACAGCCAGTGCCGCATTTTCAGTGCACCTGGCCCAACCTGCTGCCGCCAACACGTTTGTGCAACAAATGCAGTCCTGGCTCGCTCAGGATGTTCAATGTATCCAACTCTTCAACCTCCAAACTCAAATGCTAGAGGGCAGTACCTGCGGCAACCAGGTGATCCATCAAAATTGGCAGAGCAATTCACAATCCAAATGGCCATCTAGCCAAGAGTTACGATCGCATGTGCAGTTAGCCTCTACCAACCCAGCGCGTCTAGCCACTCAGGCCCCACCTCTCCGGCAATTAAATCTTGTCCTCAGCGCTCCAGTGTATGACAACAACCAAAAACTTCGCTATCTCTTGAGCGTCCAGGCCTCTCTGCATCGCCAAGCCCCCATCCAACGGGGCTCATTAACTGGCTATACGATCGTTGTGGATCAAGACGGTACGATTCTTACCCATCCCAATAGCGATCGGATTGGCCAGAATATTCGTCAGGCTCTCACTCCTCTGCTCTGGCAAGGCGTGTTTGACCATTCAAGCGCCGAACAACGCGACAGTTCATCCCTGACCTGGTTTAAAGCCGATGGCAAAGATTGGCTCGCCAGTTCTAGCCCAATTACGATCCCCACCATTGCCAATCAAACTCGAACCTGGACAGTACTGGCCGTGGCTCCCGCTGACAATGCCTTATACGGTATGGAAGGCATTCAGCAGGTCTTGATCATTCTGACGATCGGATTACTCGCAACACTGCTATTAGCCACCTACTACATGGCGCGAGATTTAGCCCGCCCGATCGAGCAACTCAGTCGTTATGCACTACACATTCATAGCCGCTCCGACCCACAGCGATCGCCGCACAATTTCCATATCCAAGAACTGAATCATCTCGCTTCGGCATTGGATAGTATGGTGGCCCGCTTAGAAGAACGGGCGGAAGAACTGGAGGCGGCTTGGCAGGAAGCACAGATTGCCAGTGAACTGAAAAGTGACTTTTTAGCTACCACCTCCCACGAACTGCGGACTCCCTTAAATGCGATCATCGGGTGCGTTCGGCTCGTCCGAGACAACTGCTGTGATACCCGCGAAGAAGAACTAGAGTTTTTGCAACAGGCCGATGATGCTGCGATTCATCTGTTAAAAATCATTAATGATTTATTGGATATTTCTAAGATCGAAGCCGGCAAAGTAGAACTGAATTTGCAGCCGGTTCAGATCCAAGACCTTTGCCAACAGTGCTTACGGATGATCCAGCCTGGTGCTGAAAAAAAGCGGTTAACCCTGTCCCTAGACATCGATGGCCAGATTGGAGAAGTGCCCCTGGACGAACGCCGAGTTCGCCAAATGGTAATTAATCTGTTATCGAATGCAGTGAAATTTACTCCAGAAGGTGGCCATGTCAAGCTGAGTAGCCGCATTAGTTACGGGCAACAGCTGATGCAAGACCATCGCCCCGATCATAGTCCGATTAATCCTGAGACCACCTATTTATGCCTGGAAGTTAAGGACTCAGGCATTGGCATCCCCAAAGAACGCTGGAATCTGCTGTTTCGTCCGTTCTCGCAGGTCGATTCTTCCCTCACCCGCAAACATGAAGGGACAGGACTTGGTTTAGCCCTAACCAAACGACTGGTGGAATTACATGGGGGCACTCTGTCTTTTCAATCTACTCCCGGTATCGGCAGCATCTTTCGGATTTGGTTGCCTTACGATCGCTAAGGATCGTGATCCTATCCGGAGCAGAGGTTGCTCTTGGGCAGGGCAGATTTATTCGTTAGTCACCGCCGAAGCATTACTGACCGCCAGAAATGCCACCTGAGCTGCCGACTGTTCCGCCGCTTTAATCGATCGTCCCCATCCCTGGCCCAAGCAATTGCCGTGTAACCAAACTTCCGCCATAAAGCGTTCGGAGCTCGCGACGGCCGTTGTTTCCTGAACTCGGTATTCTGGCAAAACTTTGTAATGAGCTTGAGTCCATTCCTGCAAGGCAGCCTTATAGTTCTGGCGAGCGGGATCAGTCCGAATTTCGACAACTAGCCGTTGCATATGAGCATCTAACCAAGGCCGCACCAAGGCCAGAGTACGAGTACTTAGGTAAAGAGCCGCCAACACGGCTTCAAAGGACTGGGCTAATCGCGATTCCTGTCCCAGTTTGTCGTTCAGCGCACTATTAGAAGCTAGTAGATAACGGTCTAGCTGATAGCCTGAGGCGATTTGGGCCAAGATGCGATCGCTGACTAATACCGATCGCACCGCTGCAAACTCACCTACGGGTAGTTCTGGATAGTTTTCCCACAAAAATTCTGCTGCGGCCAAACGGATCACCGCATCACCCACAAACTCCAGTTGTTCGTAGTTCGCATCAACGGAGATCGTAGAATGGGTCAGCGCTCGGTCTAATAACGGCCACTGAATCACGGTCGAGTTTGGCACACCCAACCTTTGTACCAACTGTTCTAGCTGCTTCTGACGATGAGGATATTGCAGAGTCATGAGTGCCAGATTATCAGCTTTTTAAGATCATAGTCAGGCCAAGAATCCGTCCTTTCGTTATGCCGAGCAGGGTAAATTTTGCAGAGCTTTAATCAGATTGGGGTAAAAAGAGGAACTGGGCACTTCAGCCAGTTGAAGCGATCCTCCCCGTGGCTCTAAATGAATGGCTCGAATACAGAGGGTATCTTCACCCCGAAAGCCATCTGTCCGATCGCGATTGGCAAAGTGACGATGTTGAGTTCTGAGAGCGGCTACAGTTTGCGGTAATACCCCAGCTAAGCGTGCCAGGATATCATCGGATAGGCTCGCTAATACCTCATGACCAAAAAAGGCATCAAATCCGGCAAATAGTTTTTCAACCCGTTGGAGCGGATCGGGATGATCGACTATTTTATGTAACCACCGTACCCACTGAATCCGGCGGCTGTATGCCCGTTGGCGAGCTTCATGGGTGGTCACTTCGACAATTTCAGGGGAGCCGATCGCAATCACAGCAGTGTAGTGTTGCTCGGCAGGGCTACCAACCGCGGCCCCTGGACCAGCAAACTCAGCATAATGTTGCTTACACAGAATCAAGCCACTCCGCTTACTTTCGCCAACCGCAATCAGGTTGTGGGCGAAGGGCACGGTATTGGCAGTGTCCTGAGGTAAGTCGTGAGAGATGGGGTTATTCACAGACCGATCCCAAACTAAATTCATGCAGGATTACCTAACTGATAGAAGCCCCGTCCAAATTCTTCTCATCCTAATGCAGATGGCAGACGAAACTAGGCTAGCTCTGTTTGAGTTTGCTGAATCTACATAATCAACAGTGTGAGCAACAAATTTTTATAAAATCACTGTGACGCTTGCCGATCTTCAGGGCGCCTGTGGCTACAAACCAGATGGCCCAACTTACCAACTGGTAAAACAGCCTTTAAATTAACTGAAACAGGCCAAAAAATCTTTGGCAGAACACCCACCTAACCTCAATTATGCCAAAGTCTTAATCATTCCTGGGGGCGATCGCGGTTGGTAAGATTACGCAACTGCAATCAATCAGCCTCACCTTTAGCCTAGCTTAGGCAACTGAATAGTAAACACGCTTCCCTGACCCAGGTTAGACGTTACACCCACTTTGCCCCCGTGAGCTTCAACAATCCGCCGGGATAAATGCAGTCCTAACCCACTACCCGAACGTTTATGTTGGCCCTGCCGAAATCGATCGAAGATCACCGCCTGCTCTTCTGGAGCGATGCCAGATCCAGTATCAATAACATCGATCGTCAGCCAGGAGGTCGGTCGATGACCATTCCCCTCAGTAGCGGGCAACAGACTCTCCATTTCTGTCAGGTGAATCTCTACACTCCCGCGATCCGTGAACTTGATCGCGTTAGCCACCAAATTAGTCAACACTCGGCGTAATTCCAGCCGATCGCCGTTGACAATGCCCCCCTCTTTCGCTGGATCACAATTTTCAATACTAATCCTGAGGTTTAATCCTTTTTCTTCCGCTAGAGGAGTTAATTCTTGTACGACCTCTTCAGTCAATGCTTTTAGATCGCAAGGAGCCAGAATCAAGTTTTTCCGACCCGCCTCATAGCGATACACCTCTAGCAACGTATTCACCATCTGCAATAGGTTCTGATTATTACGAATCAGATTATCGATCGTGGTGCCCATATCCGGCGAAACAGAACCAAAGGCGCCTTGCTGAAACAAGGTATAAATCCGATCGGCCGCGACTAACGGAGTGCGTAAATCATGGGTGAGGCGAGAGACAAAATCTTCCCGTTGCCGAGACATATGTTCTCGTTCGTCAATACTGTGTTTTAAGCGCAGCAGCGATCGGACTCTGGCTAACAGTTCATCAGCATCAACCGGCTTGCGAATAAAGTCATCGGCTCCGGCGTCCAGACCGATCACCACGCTGGAATTATCGTGAGCAGAGATTAATAGGATCGGAATGTAGGGTAATTTAGCGTCATCACGAATCCGCCGCGTCACTTCATAGCCATCCAGGTCAGGCATCATGACATCCAGCAGTACCAAGTCAGGCGGAGATTTCTGTACGGCAGCCAGGGCATCCGTGCCATTCTCGACCAAGGTAATCACATAGCCTTCATCTTCCAGAATGGTTTTGATTAAAAACAGATTGTCGGGAATATCATCTACGACCAGAATGTGGTCAGTCTTAGAGCCGTTTTTATTAAATGACATGAATTCAGTACAGGTAAACTAGACCGCATCATAAATTATGGATTGGCAACTACCAACTAAAACCCAAGCCTAGCCAACGCTTGACACGCTAACTTCGTAGCCGTAGGACGCCAGCTACTCGGTTTTGGAACAGCTAATGGATCGCGAACCAGGCTCTACCGTTGCCAAAGTTTATCTCTAATATCATCCATCTTAAGATTTTAAAAAGAAGTATATGTCCTTCTTAAGTAAGAGTTAGGGCTGAGAAAAGCAACTTTAAGCAAAAATTTATTAGTCTTACTCTAGAGGTATCCCACTTATTGATCATGTCCTCGCACCAACTTCAAGCGATCGATCGCTTTCGGTGGGCGATTTGAGGTATAGGTTAATTCTTGAATATTGTGGCTGAGAGCATTCCCCGACAAAGTACGGGGCAATTCGATCCGAAACACCGAACCTTTACCGAGCTGGCTTTCCACAACAATGGCCCCATTCAGCATTTGCACCAGAGAATAGGTAATGGCTAACCCTAATCCAGTTCCGGTATAGCGGCGAGTGATACTTTGATCAACCTGCCGAAATGCCTCAAAAATATGCTCTAAGTGGGCTTCATCAATCCCAATGCCTGTGTCATGTACGGCGATCGCAATGTGATCTGGTTCTGGTTCACTCACTTCCACCCAGACCCCACCCGCTTCCGTAAATTTGATCGCATTCGATAGTAGGTTAACCAACACCTGCCGCAATCGCTGCCGATCGCTGGTGATTTGGGGATTTTGTAACGTCGTTTGTAATTCCAGAAATAAGCCTTTTTGTTCTGCCAGCGATCGGAGACTTTCGATCGTCGTCCGGAGTTCAGTTTCCAGGTTAAAGGGAACGGGAGCCAGTTCCAGCCGACCCACCTCGATCTTAGACAGGTCAAGAATGTCATTCAGCAACTCCAGCAGGTTTTTGCCATTGTTGAGAATGCGTTGCAGCATATCCAATTGTTGGGGATTCAGTTGGCCTTTACTGGGACGGAGCAACATTTGCGAAAACCCAATAATGGCATTTAACGGAGTCCGCAGTTCATGGGACATGGTGGCTAGAAACTGCGACTTCAGCCGAGACGCTTCTAGCAACTTTAGATTTTGCAGTTGAATCTGTTGGCGCTGATGTTCCAATTCTTGATTTTTGCGGCGCAACAGATCATTACTTTCGCGCAATTGTTGGTTGGCTAGGGCTACCTGCACTTCTGCCCGATAGACCCGCATGGCATTCCGGAGAATGCGGAGCAGGGTTTCAGCGGACACTTTAGATTTTGCCAGGTAGTCCGAAGCTCCTGCCTTCATCAGTTCAACCGCAATCTCCTCGTCACCCTGTCCGGTTAGAACCACTAGGGGAACTCGCACCCCACGCTGGCGCAAGGCTCGAACTAAGCTCAGACCATCACTATCTGGTAAGCAGTAGTCCAAAAAGATGAAATCAAAATGGGTAGTTTCGGTAATGGCGATCGCGGCAGCATAATTCTCTACTTCACACCATTCCATGAACACACCTGCCGACTTTAAAGCCCGCCGAACTGCCATCCGATCAACTTCATCATCATCTACCACTAAGATTTTTAACATTGGGTCCATAAGGTCATTAGTGGTTGGGGGCAGTAATCACAACACAGTGTTATCAACAGGGTGACAAACCAATCCAGAGTAGTCATATCATCTCGCATAAGGCCCAGTACTTATTCAGCGTGGCCATGAGATCAGCAAAGCTTTGAAACGTAACAGGTTTCAATAAATAGCCAGCCACATTCAGGTGATAAGCCTCGACGCGATCTTGATCCTGGTTAGAAGTCGTCAGCACTACAACCGGAGTCGATTTCAATTGCGGATCAGCTCGGAGTGCGCGCAGAAACTCAATGCCGCCCATGCGAGGCATGTTCAGATCTAACAGGATCAGGCGGCGATCGTTGGGGATAGTCGGAGGTTGCCCCTCCTGCCCCCGCAGCATAGCTAATGCTTCCACGCCGTTTTGGGCAATATATAGCGGATTCGCAATGTGATTTTTCCGAAAGGCACGCTGAACGTTCATCACGTCCACTGCATCATCTTCTACCAAGAGAATATTAATCACGGGCCTTTCCATCGTTGGTATTGCACCTCTATATCAAGCACACAGAAATACGTAGAAAATTAACCAGTCTTTTCAAAAACGAAATTTTGTCGAGAGATATTTATCTCAAATGTTAAACAGACTACGGCTTGTTCTACCTCACCCAAGAGTCATAACTTCTCATCCCAGGCATTACTTGTGCCAGGTAAACCGAAAGGTTGCTCCTGCTCCCACGTGAGAATCGACCTTAATCGTGCCACCTTCGGTTTCGATAATCTTTTTGACGATCGAGAGGCCAATTCCCGTACTCTCCTTCGTATCACGGGCTTCTAGAGTTTGGAAAATCGTAAAGATTCGATCGTGATACTCTGGCGCAATCCCATTCCCGTCATCCGACACCGCAAATTCGTAGCTGTCACCCCGTGTCTGAACCGAAATTGTCACTTGCCCATCCTCACGGGGATGATGCTTCACCGCATTGCTAATCAGATTCGCAAACACCTGTTGTAACAAGAGGCGCTTCGTTTTCAGCGTTGGCATATTTTCACCAACAATCACCGTAAAGGTCGGCGGCAAGGCTAAAGAATCAATCACCTCCATGACCAGCGTTCTGCTATCGACAGGTTCGATCGCCGTCTCAATCCGACCAATGCGGGAGTATTCCAATAGCCCATTGATCAAGGCTTCCATCCGATGCACCC
>DATNPU010000233.1:0-8517 GCA_036703105.1 Microcoleaceae cyanobacterium | reverse complement strand
GTGAAGTCACTTCGCCTTAGTGGTTCGCCCAATCAGGTGAATGAACTTGGCAGGGCAAGCGTTACCAGGCGATCGCCTGGCCATCGGCACGAGGTTCGGAAGCGGCAATTAACACCCCATTGTGCTGCAAAATCATCTGACCACGACCAAAGAAACCACCCCGTCGGACTAAATGCTGGCGTTCTGTTAATGCATCTGCGATCGACTGCGACACCGATCGTTCTAATAAAATCCGATTCTGCTCTAGAAACCGCCAGCGAGGAGCATCCAATGCGGCCTGTGGATTCATACCATAATCCACTAAATTCACCACCATTTGCACATGGCCTTGGGGTTGCATCGGTGCGCCCATGACGCCAAAAGTTCCTAACGGTTGGCCACCCTGAGTCAGAAAACCCGGAATGATGGTATGAAAGGGGCGTTTACCCGGAGCAATTTGATTTGGATGTCCAGCTTCAACACTGAATCCGGTCGCGCGATTGTGCAATGCAATCCCGGTTCCTGGGACTAAGATGCCACTGCCAAATCCTTCATAGTTGGATTGAATGAACGACACCATTAAATCTCGATCGGCCGCTGTTAGGTAAACGGTGCCACCTTTCGGGAGACCCGGTTGGGCCAAAGATAGAGCAGTAGGTTGGATTAATTGACGACGCTCGACTGCATACTGTTGGCTTAACAAATCATCATGGGAAAGCTCCATGTGATGCGGATCGGCAACATAGCGATAGGCATCGGCAAATGCCAGTTTCATCGCTTCAATTTGCCAGTGGTAACTGTCAGCAGACTCGCGGGGATAACGACCTAACTCAATACCCTCCAGAATATTCAGTGTCATTAATGCCGCGATGCCTTGTCCATTAGGGGGAATTTCCCAAACGGTGATGCCCCGATAATTAGTCGAAATTGGCTCGACCCAATCTGCTTGATGATTGGCCAAATCAGCCAGCGTTAGATAGCCACCTGTGGCTGCGGCAAAGTTTACGATCTGGGCTGCCAGTTGCCCTCGATAGAACGCTTCTCCACCACTCTGGGCGATCGCTCGTAAGGTGGCCGCATGGGCGGGACTGCGCCAAATTTCCCCAACGGCTGGGGCGCGATCGCCCGGGAAGAACACTGATTTGAACGGCTGAAATTCTGCTCCCTGTAGCGGCAGATAGCGAGATTCCGAGCGTTTCCAGGCAGTTGCCGTCTCTGGTGATACTGGATAGCCCGCTTCGGCATAGCGAATAGCAGGTTCAAATAATCGCTCAAACGGGAGTTTTCCCCATCGTTGCCATAAGGTGCTCCAGGCTGACACTGCTCCCGGTACTGTCACACTTAACCAACTGCGATCGGGAATCTGTTGCAGACTAGCACACTGCTCTAATGTGAGGGCTTGTGGACTGCGACCAGAACCATTTAAGCCATGCAATTGACCATCCCAAACGAGCGCAAAAGCATCGCCACCAATGCCATTAGAGGTCGGTTCTACCACCGTTAACGCGATCGCCATTGCCACCGCTGCATCAACGGCATTTCCTCCAGCCAACAGCATTTCCATGCCTGCTAGGGTCGCCAGGGGTTGACTAGTGGCCACGGCTCCTCGTTGCCCTAAGACCACGCGCCGACTGGATGGATACGGATAAGCGGTTAAGTCGAATGAAATCATACGATCGGGTGAGACAGTTGGATGAAGTGGGCTTCAGCCTAGAAGTTCTACCTTAGTGACTACAGAGATGATACAGATAACGCCCGAATCCCGTGCTACCCAGCTTGCCACACCCCCGATTATGGCAACCCACGGGCTTCGGGTGTCCCTCCTCCTTTATCCCCAAAACACCTCCTTCCAGTGCAGGGGAAGTCTGATCGCTTCCCTGTTTTTTTAGGATGGGAACGAGTCCTTAGTCAGAGTTGGTTTCAACTTAGGCAGAATACGATCGCAGCTAAATAGGGTTCCAGCCATCACACACACTGGGACCATAATCAAATTTAAAAATGGAATACTCATTAATCCCAAACAAACCAGGGCAAAACTGACACTGGCAGGAATCGTGCGAATTAACATACCAATTTTGGTACGAAAACGGAGCCGCCGCCGTTCCAAAGGTGGATCGATAAAGTCTAGTACTACCATCAAGGCAGCTAGAGCTACGCTACCCACACTAGCAATTACATTGCCGATCGGCGGGAAAAAGTTGAGCAGCAATAGGGGAATACCAATGACGACTAGAAGCAACAATTTTTTCAGTTGAAAGGCGATCGCTCGCCAAATATCATGCACAATTCGCCCCAAGCTAGGAGAACCCATCACTGGTAATTCTCCCAATCGTTCCTTCTCAATTTGTTCGGCCACCATGCCATACCAGGGCGCACCTAAAATGGCCCCAAATTGCACTAGCAGAAATCCTGTCATGACAAGTAACAGTAATGCTAATAGGCCCTGTAACAGCTCATCAAATACTGTAGCCACTGAGGGAATCCACGTTAACCAGCGCGATAACCATTCTGGCGATCGCGCAATTTGTGTCGCTAACCAAATCGGAATGCTGGCTGTACCTTGAGCGATCGCCCGCCATCCGGGAATCAACAAGCTGGCATACAAAATGATCCCAACTACAACATTCACCAGAATTGGAACCACAATGCCCGCCCACAGTTGCGGGGCCTGTTGCAATAACGACAACACGCGCAATGGATACAACGCTCCAGCCACGAAACTAATTGGCGCTGTAACAAAGGTTTTAATTGTTTCCGATTCTGGTTCTTGGTTCATGCAAAAATTGGCCTAAGTCAATGTAACTTAACTACTAAAGTAACTGGATATCAACATCAATTTAGCTCTCAATCTACCTAACTATTAGTCAATAAATGCCCAGCCTTGACTGAGAAAATTTGGGAAGATTTTAACCATTGAGCATCAAATGAACCTAAATGAGTGGTGGTAATGAGAGTTTGAAAGCGGTCTTGAATTGTTTCTAATAGTTGATTTTGTCGATCGAGATCCAACTCTGCTAACACATCATCTAACAACAGCAAGGGTGGTTCACCAATTACCTCTTCAATCAGCTTTAATTCCGCTAATTTGAGGGCTAAAACTAAAGTACGTTGTTGACCTTGAGAGCCATATTGCCGTGCTGAAGTTTGATTAATTGTGAACTCCACATCATCCCGATGGGGGCCAACTAACGTGCTGCGCTGTTGTTGCTCTGCGATCGCTCGGGTCTGCAATTTATCTAAAAATGCCTGTTGCACCACCGCAGAATCGTCTTGTTCCAAAGGCACATTTGGCGTGTAGCGAATTTCCAACGCTTCACTACTCCCACTAATAGCCTGATGCCAGTAGTGGGCTAACGGAGCTAATCGCTGCACAACTCGCGATCGGCGCCGGATCACCCGAGTTCCTGCTGTCACTAACTGAGCATCCCATAGCGCTAACTCATTCACAGATGACGAATCTTCTACAGATCCACATCCCTCATCTCCCCATCTCCCTATCCCCCCATCGTCCCGACCTTCTTTCAACAACGCATTCCGTTGTCGCAAAATTTGGTTGTACTGCTGCAAGATATACGCGTAAATGGGTTCCAATTGAATCAGGAGGGAATCCAGCCAGTGACGACGTTGTTCGGGGCCACCTCGCACCAGATCCAGATCCAGGCTAGAGAATTGCACCGTATTCAACGTGCCCAAAAAATCCAATTGTCGCCGGATTGGTTGCTGATTTAGGGCCACGGTTCGACGGCTGTTCTGCCGCAGCGTAATGGCTAAATCGATCGTCCCTGTCACCCGTTCTAGTTGGGCCGTAATCTGAGCGATCATGTCACCATCTCGAATCAGATCACGATCACGGGAAGTGCGGTGCGATCGCAGAGTAGACAACAGTTCTACCGCTTCCAGCAGATTCGATTTACCCTGGGCATTATTGCCAACCAAAATCGTTTTGGCTGCATCAAATTCCACCACCTGATCGTGATAATTGCGGAACTGCCGCAGGTGAAGGGATTTGAGGAACATTTAACCCTTTCGCTTCTGCCAGGTTACATAGAGGCGGAGGGCAATCTTTTCCAGTTCTACCCACACAAACATCAAGGCACTAAAGCCTATACAAACACCCAGTTCAGTCAAATTCAGGTAGTGGGTACCAAAGAAGTTGCGTAAAAACGGTACATAAATCAAGGCTAATTGCAACAAACTGGTGAACACTACCGATGTCCAAACATAAGGGTTTGTCAGCGGATTCATTTCGATCGTCAGTCGAGTATTTGACCGAATCGCTAATGCATGTCCCATTTGGGCCAGACACAGGGTAGTAAAGACCATCGTTTTCCAACGAGCTTGATCGGCAGGATCAGTATAGACCGTGTGAGTATAGCTATACGACCAAGTCATCAGACCGATCGCCAAAATTGACAGAATCAAGCCAATTCGCAGCATATAGCTGCCTAATCCCCGCGCAAAAATGCTTTCCTGTGGATCATGGGGAGGACGATTCATCACATTCGGTTCAGCCGGTTCCACAGCCAGTGCCAACGCTGGCAACCCATCTGTTACCAGGTTCATCCAGAGAATCTGTAATGGACTGAGGGGCACACCGCCTAAGCCAATCAGTGGTGCAGCGCCAATTGTCAGTAGCTCACCAATGTTGCTACCCAGAATGTACTTAATAAAGCGGCGAATATTGGTGTAAACTACCCGACCTTCTTCAACGGCCGCGACGATCGTGGCAAAGTTATCGTCTAGTAACACCATATCGCTGGCATCTTTACTCACATCGGTGCCAGTAATGCCCATAGCGACGCCAATGTCAGCCTGCTTCAAAGCCGGAGCGTCGTTGACCCCATCCCCGGTCATGGAAACAATTTGTTTGCGATGTTGCAGGGCTTGCACAATCCGCAGTTTATGTTCTGGGGCAACTCGCGCATATACATTAACTTCGTCTACCACCTGTTCCAATTCGGCTAGACTCAGTTTTTCCAAGTCGCGTCCCGTTAAAACACGATCGCCAGGATAAGCAATTCCCAGGTCTTCGGCCACCGCTTGTGCAGTTAATTGGTGATCACCCGTAATCATTAACGGCCGAATTCCAGCGGTGCGGCATCGAGCCACCGCGCCTCGCACCTCAGGCCGAGGAGCATCCAACATCCCCACTAAGCCTAGCCAAATTAGATGCTGCTCTGTGGTTTCTTCATCGGTCTCTGATGGCACCGTTGACAAGGGCTTGCAAGCAAACCCCAAGACGCGCAGACCCCGTCCTGCCATCTGGTTATTCTGCTCCAGAATTGTCTGGCGTTGTGGCGCTGTAATGGGTTGAGCAGCCTCTCCTACCTGGATTTGCGTACACCGTTCCAGAATTAATTCCGGCGATCCTTTGGTAAACATCATGTAGCGATCGACGCCGCTGCTGACTTCATGATTAGAAGTGGTTTCAACGATGACGCTCATACGCTTCCGTTCAGATGAGAACGGAAACTCGACCAACCGGGGCATTTCGTTCGTCCACTGGTCTTTGTGGAACCCAGCTTTGCCAGCTAGGGACAATAAGGCTCCCTCGGTTGGATCGCCTAAAATCACCCAATCACCCTGCTCTTTCTGTAAAACGGCATCATTACATAAGGTACAAGCCGTCAATAGGTTTAATAGTTCTGGGTGGCGGCTAGGAGCGATCGCACCCTGCCCATCTCCGTTAAGTGGTTGAAATTCCCCGACGGGATCGTAGCCTTCGCCAGTCACTCGTAGCGCTGAATGGCTAGTGTGTAACGATTGCACCACCATTTTGTTCTGGGTCAATGTCCCGGTCTTGTCAGAACAAATCGTTGTTACAGACCCCAGAGTTTCTACCGCAGGTAATTTACGGATCAAAGCATGGCGTTTCACCATCCGTTGCGTTCCTAAGGCTAGGGTGACGGTAATTACGGCTGGCAACCCTTCCGGCACGATCGCCACTGCCATGCTCAGCGACACTTCCAAAAACTCTTTACCTGTTGGGCCTAAAGCAACTTTCAGCAGATTCTCACCAGTTCTCCAGGCCGCATAGCCAATCCCGCCGAAAACTACCAATCCCACCAGGGTTAAGGCGCCTGTGACCAGAGCTTGGCTTAGTTGATCCATCCGTTGCTGTAAGGGAGTGGGTTCAGTTTCCACTTCTTGCAGCATGGTGGCAATCCGCCCCAATTCTGTTTTCATGCCAGTGTTCGTGACGATCGCAGTGGCTCGACCGTTCACTACTTCTGTACCTTGAAACACGAGATTGACGCGATCGCCTAAGGGGGTATCTTCGGGTAACGCCACGGCGACCTGTTTATTGACCGCCTGTGCTTCTCCGGTTAATGCAGCTTCTCGCACTTGTAAATTAGCCGCTTCAATTAATCGGGCATCGGCAGCCACCTGCACTCCCGCTTCCAACAGCATCACATCTCCCGGCACCAAATCGCGGGAGTCTACTTCGACGGTTCTGCCATCGCGGATCACCCGAACTCGGGATGAAGCCATTTGCTTCAATGCGGCCAGATCTTTCTCTGCTTTGCTTTCCTGCAAGTACCCGAGTAGACCGTTGAGAATGACGATCGCCAGAATGGCAATTGTGTCCTTAAACGGCACATCATTTGCTTTCAGATCACCAGCTTGCCAGGAAACAAAGTCCAATATGCCAGACACGATCGCTACGGCAATCAGCAGTAGCAACATGATGTTCGTGAACTGATCAAATAAGATTTTCCAGGCACTCCGTCCTTGGGCTTCTACCAGTTCATTAGAACCATAACGCTCTAATTGTTCCGCCGCTTGCTCACTCGTTAACCCGAGTTGGCGATCGGTTTGCAACAACTCCAAGGCTTTGTCCGCTTCCAACGTATGCCAAAGCGTGACCTGATTTGGTAAAGGGGATTGGGCAGTCATAGTGAAATGTTGCGGGAAGTGCTATAACACCTACAGAACTTAATCATAGTGCTAATACTTAACAAATAGCACTATTAAATAGTGTTAAGCCGCATCAATTTCTTCCTTAAGATGGTTGTCAATCCGTTTATCCCTGAATATCTCGTGGGGCGACAGGCAGAATTGCTGCAAGTTAGCCAAATTCTTGCCGCTGATGGGGATTTATTAATTGCAGGAGTACCCGGTAGTGGACGGCGAACCGTGGTGCGCTTTGCGGCGGAAGCGGTTGGTGCCAGGATGATTGAAATTGATTGTCTGCGAGTAACGGATAGCAACCGATTCTTACACTTAATCGCTGAAAGTATTCTGACGGTGTTTGAATCGTCTACTGACCTAGCGCTGATTCAACGCTGGAGTAGTAACCAACCAATTATTTTGGAACAGTCGAGTGGTGGACGCTCCAAGTTAGTGTGGCATTCCTCGATCGAGGATTGGCGTCTGTTCCAAATTCTGCTGACTTTACCGCAGGTGATGGCAGAGTGGCTAAACTGTCGCATTGTCTTGGTGTTCGAGAACTTTCCTCACCTTCGTTCCTGGGATCGATCAGAACAATGGGAACGCTATTTACGGCAAGAGATCCAACAGCAAAGTCGGGTCAGCTATGCCTTAATTGCGACCACGGCTGAAAGTTGGGTGCAGCATAGCAATATGCAGGTGGTGTTTTTGCCTCCCCTACAGGACAGCGAACTGCAACACTGGTTAATGGCGGTGATGGCTAATCAGGGATTGAAGTTTGAGCCAGATAGCCAAGCGTTAGAGTTATTTCTCAGTTATGTCCAGGGGAATTTAGGGGATGCGATCGCGCTCGCTCGCCGGATTTGGTTAGACTATCGAGCTTTAAACTGCGATCGTTGGCAACCACCAACCACGGCTCCCGAACTCCAGGGATTTATTCCTACTGCTCCTGTATCTTCCTCATCTCCCTTAGCATTTTCATCTACCCCATCTTCGCCATCCTTCTATCTCACCTTGCCACCGAATGTGGATGGCAGTATCCAGGCACATCACGTTCATCGCAGTGCTCTAGCGCTAGTTGAAGATCTGTCAATTACCTTTGAATCTTTAATTTTGCTCTTGCCCTCTAGCCAAGTTCGGGTGCTAGAAAGCCTGGCTCTTGATCCAACAGATAGTCCGCACTCCCGTGAGTATATTCAGAAACACCAGCTTTCGAGAGGTGGAGGACTGCAAGGGGCATTAGCCAGCCTGCAACAAAAAGGCTTAGTGTATGGAGCGGAACATGGCTATCGCATCACGATGCCATTACTCGCTTTCTGGCTGAAACACCGCCTGACTTAAGCCTTGCGATAGTGGGTAGTCTCTGGCCGGACGATCTAGGCTGAGGGCTAGCTGCATTCAGGTAAACCGATGACTGAGCCAACGACCCGCTTACCTAAAGCCGACCATGAGCAAGTCGAGCCCCAAATGCCAACCGCTAATACCGTCGATCCTCAAGATCTGGTGTATAGCGGAGGCTATACCGGAGATCCACGAGAAATCGTCGAAAATCCTGCCGTCACTCCTGAGATGTTAAATGAACCGGGAGATTTGCGCAGTGATGCTTTAGAGGAAGATTGAGCCGACAATAACCTTTTAAAAGTGCTG
>DATNPU010000223.1:0-6481 GCA_036703105.1 Microcoleaceae cyanobacterium | reverse complement strand
CGCTAGCTGTTCCTCGTTTGCCAAGGAAATCGCCTCTGCAATCCACACGACATTCTCTGCTTTCAGCGTAGCAGTCTGATTGCGCTCTGACAGAGCATTTAATGCTTCTGTAACAGTCCTGCCTGATCACGGTAGGGTGAGCAGCACGATCGCCATCATTGCTAGCGGCAATCTCACCATAAAGAGTTCGGTTCCACGGCTACCGTTTCGGCCCCGATCCAGATACCTTCGTAATAGGGATTGATAAATAGGGGTAAACTCGTTGCCATACGAGGGGGTGGATTTGTGCCGAAGTGGTTATTACCGACTTTAAGCGAAATTTTGGCATTGGGTGATCCGGCCTGGATCATGAGTCGGGGAGCTGAAATTGGACAACCGCACTTAGACCAGCCGCACTCCCGGCGAATCAGTCGAGTGGCGTTGCAACAAGTCCGGGCAGAACGCGAATGGCGGGGGGCGATCGCGGCATTAAGTGCCCTGTTACAGCGATCGCTATTGGCCGCAGACATGGGTGATCTAGAGAGCGATCGCACGATTGATATTGTTGGCTCTCATCCCATTGAAGCGTCCATTCAGGGCATGGTGTTATCAGGGCCACTACCCATCCTGAGTCATCCTGATCTTGTCCAAAACTTTGCCACCTGGACACTGAGTGCCAATCCGCTACCCGGTAGTCATCGGATGCCCTTTCAACTGTTGCCAGCGGCGGAGCCAGCCGCTAGCCCAGAGCATCATACAGCCCCAATCCTGCCCCTATTACCCGGGGATCCGCTAACAGCAGAACAGTTTTGTTTGGTACTGACTTCGCGCTTTAGCTTGGTGATGGTGTTGGGCGAAAGCTTAACCGAGGAACCCGCGTTCATGTTCTCCTTTGCGCCTGACGTTGTACAACAAGCTTGGGAGGCTCTGCGACCCCGAATCCTGCTGATGGGAAACCACCAGATTGACCACTTAGATCAACTCATTCAACAGTTTCCCCCCATTACCCCTGACTACCGAACGGTGATGCAGTTTAGCCAGTTAATGCTGGAACATTTACCAGAGCCGCTGGAAGAATTGCCACATCCCCGTCAGGACACGATTAAACATCGCAAGCTTGGGCATGACCAACCGAACAAAGCCCGCCCGATCGCAGACTACTCCTTACCCAATTCACCGAGCTTTGATGTGGAATTGCTAAAGGCAATCGCCCATGAAGTCCGGACTCCCCTCAGCACCATCCGGACTCTAACTCGGCTGTTATTGAAGCGCAGTGATTTACCTGCTGATGTGATCAAGCGCTTGTCGATCATCGATCGTGAGTGTAATGAGCAGATCGATCGGTTTGGCTTAATTTTCCGTGCCGTAGAGTTAGAAACCTCTGCCAGTCAGAAGCCGACGATGCCGTTGACTCGCACTTCGCTAGCCCAGGTATTTCAACAAAGTATTCCTCGTTGGCAGCAACAAGCCAATCAACGGCAGATGACACTCGATGTCACCCTGCCACCAAAGATGCCAACGATCGTTAGCGATCCAACCATGCTAGATCAGGCGTTAACAAGCTTGATTGAGCGGTTTACCCGGAGTTTACCCGCAGGTAGTCATATTCAGGTTGAAGTAACCTTAGCCGGGAGCCAATTAAAGCTGCAACTTCAGTCTTACCTGAACTCCGACTGTGACAGTGTGGGAGCAAATCAGATGGGATTTGCAGTACAAAAGGCCAACCAACCCGCCGTGAAAGCGATCGGGCAGGTATTGATGTTTCAGCCTGAAACCGGTAGCCTCAGCTTGAACTTGTCGGTGACGAAGAACCTATTTCAGGCCATGGGCGGTAAGTTGATTGTGCGGCAACGCCCCCAACAAGGGGAGGTGATGACCGTTTACCTACCCTTAGAAATGAGTGGTTCCAGCATCCTCGATAGTGCTAACGTTGTGGATGTTTAGCGCGCCCAACCTGTACTCTTCCATAAAATGAAGAATAGGACGGCGGCAATGATAGCGCCAATGCTCCACTTCACCGAGTTTTTAATCAGTTCACTCCGCTGGCTAGCCTGTTTGGCTTGAGCTTGTTGCTGTAAAGCATTCTTTCCAGCCTCAATTTTGCCTCTGGCTTCTTTAATCCGACCCAGAACGGTAGTTTTCAGTTCTTGAGGATTGGTAGGAATCGGGCCGATATTGAGCTGGGTTAACTGGGATCTTAACTGTTCCAGTTCTTCAGGATTGCTACGATTCAGTTGCGTTTCTAGTTGGCTAATTTGCGTTAACTGCAAGTCTGCCTTGGCTTGTTCTTGCTGCAATGCTTGATTAATTTGCGCCTGACTTTGATTGGTGAGTTGCAGTGTGCTACCAATTAATGGCGGAATCAATAACAGAGATACAACCGTTAGGAGCAGACAAACCCAAGAGAGAATCTTTAACAGAATCTTTTCGATACCGGCTCGCTCAAAAAACTCTCCAAAGAACACGAAGGCAAAACCGAGTAACGGGACAACGGATGTTTCAATCAGTTTGCCGATCGTTTGAAATAACCATTGAGACGTATTAGCCGTAAAGGTTTCTGATGGGATCAAGCTCGCGATCGCATCGACTAGAGCAAATACTAAAAATCCGTAGCCAACCCAGCGTAATCGATACACTGAACGATTTTCACTTGAGTCATTGGATAATTCAGCCATAACGTTGGCTCCTTATATGTCAGGATTCAGAATTAGGACGGTGGGTAGTTAGAACGCCACCATTGATACCAGGAAGCCCACGCTGTCTCTAATTCTTTATAGGCTTCCTGGGAATCTACAGACCCAGATTTGGCATCAGGTTGAACTGGAAGCGACATTAGTGTCCATAAACAACGATGATCCATTAATGGTTCCTGCCCCCATAGCCAGGGAAAGATGCGAGTAATCTGGACGTCATAAGTTAAGCGATCGTGCCGAAATTGTTGATCGGTCACGGTGCTGCCACCTCGGGCATTAATGCAGGCTGTTAAATATGCTCGTCCTTTATGGGTCAGCACTCCATAATACCCGATGTCTGGTTGGTGACGGACGCCTTGACTGAGTTTGGCGTTCCCCTCCCGAACTGGGCTGTAGACAAACAGAAATCGACTGACATTACCGTCACCAATGGTGTGGCGTAAGTCGACATCCAGCAATCGATCGCCCTGCCGATACTGATAGTGTTGACCGTGAGCAGGACTTTCTCCCGGTTTTAACGTTGATTTGTCTTCGATCACGGTGCTATTCACTAGCTGCCAGCCGTTGATCGGAACAGTTTTAGCTAGATTCCGCCCCGCATCAGTAGGGGCTACCGTAAGCTTCGGGGTAGCGATCGCCTTGGCTAATACCAGGAGTGTGCCGCCAAACGTTACGACCAACAAGGCGAGGCGAATTGATGGCCCGATCGATTTAAGCATTAGCCTCTACTCCTGAGCTGACTTTTGATTGGAGTTGCGCAAAAAGGTGAACCAACAGAAGCCACCAAATAACGCTACCGCTAGAGCTGAGAAAATCAAGGAACCATCCCCACCATGCCAGTACTCAAACGCTTGCCGATTGGAAAATGCTACCAAAATGGCCATAAGTGCAACTCGCAGAGCATTGACGAGATAGCCGATTAACACGCCCACACTCAGACAGAGAATCCGGTGTAACCGAGTGCGAAGGGGAAACATCATTAAGAACAACACTGAAATATTCAGCATTTGCAACGTACTTTGAATCCCTGAGCAGGCATCATAAACTTCCACTCGGCCCGTTGGCATGTTTAAAAAGATGCCATCCCGCTCCACAATGAACCCCATGTATTTCAACAAAAAGGCGGCCGTCATGGCAGTCAGGTGAGAAAGGTTGATGGCCTGGAGAAAGATTTCTAGAACCGGCTGGATCGCTAATAGCCCAAAAATTAATATTTCTTTCCAATATTGCCGTAATCCATCTAAGCCAGAAGCTAAGAGTGCTAACCCTAAAAAGCAAACAAACGGCAGCAAGTGGAGAAAAGTAGAGGCATCCGGTAAAGCCGCACTACGGAGAAGCGTCATCCCAACCAGCGTTGCCCCGATCGCGCCAGTCACTAAGTTCCCGTGAAACGTCAAACTGTGGCGCTGCTCCCAAATTAAGGAAGCCACAACAACCCAAAACAATAAGCTAGTGGTCAGCAGTTCAGAATTACCCGTTCGATTTACCAGCGTCAGGTGAAGGGCAGCAAAGGCAGCGGCACTGCTGAGAAACCAGAATCTTGGCTCTTGCAGACGAATTGGTAAATCCATCATGTCTGTGATCCTGTTATGGATAATCCGGGGGGTAACGTGAGAAATTCTGCTACCAGGGTAGTTCAGGTTGGAGAATTGAACGAACTCTGGCCTAGGATGCCCTAAAACATTTCAAATAAACCGCTCACTTTGTAAATATTCCCGCCATGCTCCTGACGATCGCCCCCAGAGCAGTGAGTACAAAGAAAACTGTCATGTCCGCTGCAAAATGGATTTGTAGTTGATAATGGAATGTCATTAGAGTTCAAGGCAGTTCCGTGGCTGAAAAGCGTAACTGGTTAATTAATATCATCCTGATCCTGGCAGTTCTTGCCTTTGTGGGATTTTCGACCATCCCTTTTTTACTTGAGGCGATTAACCATAGTCAGGCAAAGACCGCTGCAAGTAGTTCCCCAGTTCCTACCGCATCTGCCAGTTCTGCCCCTAAAAAGGAAGAATTAGAATCTCAGGCCAAGGGCTATGAGTTGGTATTGCAGCGAGAGCCGGAGAACCTCACAGCGTTACGTGGGCTGCTAGAGGTGCGGTTAGCGTTGAGAGACATCAAGGGGGCAACTGAGCCGTTAGAAAAACTGGCCAAGTTGAATCCGAATGAGACCTATTACGCTGTATTGCTGGCCCAAGCGAAACAACAGCTCAACGATCCTGAAGGTGCGGCACAGGTCTATCGGAATATCCTGGCCACTAAACCGGGTGATCTCAATGCGTTGGTCGGGCTAGTTGGTTTACTGCAAAAGCAAAACCGGCCTGAAGCGGCGATCGGCTTATTGCAAGATACGCTAAAAGCCGCTCCTCAAGCCAATCAGGTGCAGGCAGGTAGCATTGACGTTCCTTCGGTGCAGGTCATTCTGGGTGGAGTTTACGCAGATCAGAAGCGTTACAGCGAAGCGATCGCAATTTATGATGAAGCCACAAAGCTCGACAAGCAAGATTTCCGCCCGGTGTTAGGCAAGGCATTAGCTCTGAAGGCTCAAGGAAAAATCGAGGAGGCCAAGCCGCTCTTTAACTCGGCCGCTGAGTTGGCTCCGGCTCGCTATAAGGATCAGATTAAATTATTGACCGCCGATACTCCCGTACCGCCCAATGCGGTGGCTCCAGGAGTCGCCCCTCCTAGTAGCGCCCCCACTAATGTAGCGCCAGGAGTTCCTCCGGCAAGTAATCCGATTCCAGCTCCAACGATTTCTCCCGAAGCCGCTAGCCCTGCACCCAGTCCATCTCCTTAATCATCAGGGTTTCAACAGTCGTTATTGGATGTTCAAGGCAGGAAGTAGGACAGCGGGATCATTCAGCTCTCCTGCCTCCTTGTTTGAACTTTCTGCTTTGCTAACCCAGAGAGAGTTGGTGTCTGGCTCTCCTGACTAAGGGCCTTCAATTAAGGCTACTGCGCCAAAAATCAGAAATAGAATGCCTCCTAAGAGGGTAACGGTACGCTCAGAGAGCCGCCCGGAAATAAAGCGTCCACCAATCACTGCGATCGCTGCACAAATGGCATGACCCAATGTGGCACCCGCGGTAACCCCCCAGGGATTATTAGAGGCGGCCAGAGCAATTGTGGCAATCTGAGTACGATCGCCCCATTCAGCCGCAAAGGTGAGGGCAAACGCTTGCAAAACTACCCCTTGCTGTAGGCGAGTAGGATTCAGAGTTAACGTCGATTCTTCGATCGCGGCTTTGGCTTCCTGGACTTCCTCACAGCAAGGAGTTTGCGGACGCATGTTCTGAGCGTCATACAGTAACTTCAGACCAAACCCCAGGAATAGAACGATCTCTGCATAGTGAATCCAAATCTTGGGGAACAAGGAGGCTGCCTGCCCTAACATGACGGATAGAATTGTCATAGCAGCCAGGGCGGCAATCACCCCCACAAACACTAACCGACGGGAATGCCGCATGGCTAGCAACATGGCAATAAAAAACGTTTTATCACCCAATTCAGAAATTGTAATAAGCAATAAACCAGCAGTAAAGGCAGTTAGCATTCTCTCTTAGGCTCCTCAGGATCGCGTTCATAGGGCATCTGAGTGAGCTTGATGAGAGAGGATAAACAACTTCACCAAGCCCACAAATGCTGTGAACTTAGTGAAGGTCTCGCTTACAGTCTGCTCTAGCTTGTCTAGCCGATTTGGTCTGGGCTAGCGACGTTACACTTGAGCAAAACTATCATCTGAACCAGGTTCATCACCAGTATGTTGATTCAGATGGGCTGGATCATGCTGATCAGCAGCTACTCCCCTTCAT
>DATNPU010000221.1:0-15796 GCA_036703105.1 Microcoleaceae cyanobacterium | reverse complement strand
GAAGAATGGTCGAGTCGAACTAACCACCGATCCAGCGACTCGCAAAAAAGATGGTGAAGGTCGGGAGTGGGTCGAAATTACTCAGCCGAAAGCCGGTTGGGTATCGAATGGTTACGGCGGATCGAACTACAGTAACCTGGGGATGTGCCCACAATAGTCCGATCGCAGCTTAGATTGATTTCGCATTAGCAATGTCTATACAGTAAAGGGTCTGGCTCATACCAGACCCTTTTTATTGATGCTAAATGGTCTGTTAGCGTTATCCTGCCGGTTGGAAGTAAAACGCTAACCCCACAACCGTATAAGCTGCCAGCAATAAGATGCCTTCTAACCAATTCGATCGGCCATCAGAGCTAATGGAATTGGTAATCAGCACAGCCACCATCACTGACACTAACTCAAATAGGTTGAAGTTGAGATCCATCGGTTTGCCCCACAACCAACCGGCAATCACCAACACTGGAGCGACGAATAAAGCAATTTGCAGACTGGAACCTACAGCAACAGAAACCGAGAGATCCATTTTGTCTTTCATGGCAACTGTCACTGCGGTTGCATGTTCTGCGGCATTGCCAATCACAGGCAATAAAATCACCCCAGTAAATAGGGCCGTTAATCCTAAATGTTCTGTGGCTTCTTCTAACGAATCCACTAGCAATTCCGACTCTACCGCCACAAACAAGGTCGCCGCTAACAGCACTCCAATCCACAACCACAGATTCACTTTATGCTCTGGCGCAGCACCATCGGCTAAATTATCCTCAGCTATTTCCTCTAACTCTTGCTGAGCCACACCAGCGTCATACAGATAGGTATGAGTTTTCATCGAAAAGAGCAACGTTAACCCATAGACGCCAATTAAGACGATCGCCACAGCCACCGAAAGGCTTTGAATCGTCGCTTCGGGGATCGGCGAGCGAGCGGCATAATTCGCTGCTGTGGGTAACAGGATGGCGATCACCGCCAGGTTCATCGAGGAGGCATTTACCCGGGCCACGATCGGCTGAAACTCTTGTTCCTTGTAGCGTAGCCCACCTAAAAACATGGATAAGCCCATGACCAATAACAGGTTGCCGATGATCGACCCCGTTAAACTGGCTTTGACCACATCAATCAGGCCAGCATTCAAGGCCACTAGGGCAATAATTAATTCGGTGGCGTTACCAAAAGTGGCATTGAGCAGACCACCCAGCGAGGGACCGGCAACGACCGCAATTTCTTCTGTAGCCGTCCCCATCCAGGCGGCGAGCGGCACGATCGCTAAGCCGGACATAATAAACACCGCCAGTGATCCCCAGCCCAAATATTGAGCGGCGATCGAAATGGGAATAAAGATCAACAAACTGGAGAGAAGATATTTTCCGAACGACATGATGATGAAGTTACCTAAATGTGGAACCGGAGATCCAACAGCAATATTCCGTAATGATCTACCAATGAAATGGTTCTCTTTGACTGAAGCTAATTCATTATGACCAAAACATCTATTTCACACGATCGTCTTTCTATTACGGAAAATTACGCGCACTTTATCAATCGCAAAGTCTTGTTGTGATCCCTTAATGAATGGGTCAGTGCAACTGGGGATCGCGATTGAATCATGTAAGGTAAATCTCTATCAAAAACAAGAATTTCAAATCACTGTTTCATCGTTAGCAAGATCCTACCTAAGACATTTCCTCTTAGCATCCTATGCTGATTTGGTTTAAATAGACGGACTTTGAATGCCCCACAGCTAATAGTTGCCTATGTAACTGGCTATTAGCCTGTACCAGGATAGTGCCCTTGTTTCAGGATTTTTCACTCTAAATCGTCGGTTTTATTACTCAACTCCATCTGTTGAGTCTGTTCGATCGCTTTGCCCTATTTCTTGGATTGTTCTCATCTATGACTTCTACTCCCGATACGCAATCATTTGAGCCGTTTGCTAATCTGCAAACCGTTGATCCCAACTTATTCGTCCGACCCGATCAGGACGCCGAACTAACTCAACCAGTCAGTTCCACAATCGCGGCCACGTCCGATCCCTTACAGACAACTCAGGGAGTTTACATCACAGTACATGGGCATTTCTACCAACCACCCCGTGAAAATCCTTATTTAGATGCGATCGAACGGCAACCGAGTGCAGCACCCTTTCACGACTGGAACGAACGAATTCACCATGAATGTTATCGGCCCAATGCTTTTGCTCGCGTAGTCAACGATCGCGAAGAAGTAATGGGGATTATCAATAACTATGAGTTTCTCAGCTTCAATATGGGTGCGACGTTACTCAACTGGCTGGAACGACATGATGTGGAAACCTACCAGCGAATTTTGGAGGCCGATCGCAAAAGTTGTCAGCGTCTCTATGGCCACGGCAACGCGATCGCGCAGGTCTACAATCACATTATTCTGCCCCTAGCCAACGATCGCGACAAACTGACGCAAATTCGCTGGGGCAAAGCCGACTTCCATTCCCGCTTCGGACGCGATCCCGAAGGCATGTGGTTAGCCGAAACTGCCGTCGATTACCCCACCCTTGCCGCTTTGGTGCAGGAAGGGATTAAGTTTATTATTCTGGCGCCCTCGCAGGCTCAACGTTGTCGTCCAATGCCAACCGTGGATCATCCGCATCACGACTGGCATGAAGTCGGTGGCAATCAAATTGATCCCACCCGTCCCTATCGCTGTTTCTTGGATGGAGAGGGGCGATCGCAGTATATCGACATCTTCTTTTACGATGGCCCCATCTCTCGTGATATGGGCTTTGATGACTCGGCTTTGAGTAATTCCCAGCATTTTGCCACTCGGTTAGGACAAGCTATTCGGGGTGATCATCGTCCCTCTCAGATCATTGCCGTGGCGACCGATGGCGAAACCTTTGGCCACCATAAAGGCGGCACCGAAAAGTGTTTAGCTTACGCCTTTGCCCATGAATTGACCAATCGTGGCTGGACGGTGACCAACTTTGCCCACTATTTATCGCTGAGTCAGCCAACCTGGGAAGTCGAACTAAAACCCGTGACGGCTTGGAGTTGTAGTCATGGGGTAGAACGCTGGCAAGATGATTGTGGTTGCGGCGGCGAAGGTAGCCTCTGGCATCAACAATGGCGACGACCGTTACGGGATGCCCTGGATTGGTTACGCGACCAACTAATCAAGGTCTATGAGGACGCTGGCAGCAAGCTATTTCGTGATCCCTGGTTAGCCCGAGATGAATATATTCAGGTGGTTCGCGATCGTAGTGCTGCCAATGTCGATCGCTTCTTCGCTCGCCACCAAGCACGCAAATTGGCGAATGGCGATCGGGTCGATGCCTTGCGGTTACTGGAAATGCAGCGTCATGCCTTGCTGATGTATACCAGTTGTGGCTGGTTCTTTGAGGAACTGTCCCGACCAGAAGGTGTGCAAATTCTGCGGTATGCGGCAAGAGCGCTGGAATTAGCCAGTGAAGTTACAGGCAATAGCCTGGAAAAAGGCTTTGTCCGCCGCTTAGGACATGCTCCCAGTAATATCGACTGCTTCAAGCATGGAGCCGAGGTGTATCGCCAACTGGTGACTCCCGCCCAAATCAGCATGGAACAGGTAGCGGCTCACTATGCGATCAGTTCCCTGTTTGCCACCCATTCCCGCGAACAACGAATTTATTGCTACATCGCCCATCAACTTGACTACCAGCTTCAGCGCATGGGGTCGCTCACTCTCGCGATCGGGCAGTTGCAACTCGTCTCCGAAATCACCCAGGAAAGTGTCAATTTAGTCTTCGCCGTCCTGCATTTAGGTGGCTGGGACTTCCATTGTTGCATTCACCCGTTCTCGGGTCGTCGTAACTATACCCAGACCAAAGACAAGCTGTTTGAGGCATTGAAGCAAGCCAGTGCGGCTCAGGTCATTCTGGGCATGAACCAGATTTTTGGCAACCAATCCTATAACCTGCAAAGTTTATTTGATGAAGAACGCCACCGGATTATGCACCTGCTGACTCAGGGTACTTTAACCCGCCTGGATCAGCTCTACACCCAGGTCTACCGCGATAACTACGGCGTATTGATGGCCTTCCACCGGGATGAATTACCTGTCCCGCAGGAACTCCAGGTGGCGGCAGAAGTGGCTCTCAGTCATCGGGTACTTGTTTCAGTCCGGGCCTTAGAACAGGAGAGCAGTGATCCCACCGCTGAAGATGCCAGTCAACTCGGGTTAAGTCATCTAGCAGAACTGGAAGCGATCGCCACCGAAGCCAAACACCTCCATGCCCATTTGAATGTGCCGGAAGCCAGACAAATTCTGGAACGGGTAATTGTGCGATCGCTGTGGAATCTGCTGCACCAATTTAATCCCGATACGTTGCAGGCTGAAATTCACCGATTAGACCGTCTGATCAGGCTAGGGCAACAGATCCAGCTGAATATATCCCTGGCAGCAGCCCAAGAACTGTATCTGCAACAATTCCAGCGTTGGATCGTGCCGCAGTGTCAGCAAAAGCTGAACGCGATGCAGCAAGAACTCACCATTCCCGGCAAACCCACCACTGCCCTGAAGCTGGTACACCTGCGAATGCTGTTAGAACTGGGACAAAAACTGGCGATCGACTTAGCCGGTTGGCTAGAGCAACTGTCCTAACGGCTCACGCGATAGAAACGATAGCAACAAAACTACAGACTCCTCCGTATAATGGAAGTTTGTCGTTTTGTTGCATGGGCACTGCGATCGCGCAGTCATCCCCACAGTTGATCCACAGGAACCCTCATGGCTGAAGAAGATCTCCGCGCCGTCCGCTTGCAGAAAGTCCAACAATTCAAGCAAGCTGGCATTACTCCCTATGCCTACCGTTGGGAAAGCACTCATCATGCGGCTGACCTGCAAGCCAAATTTGCCGATCTACCCAGTGGCGAAGAAGTGCAGATTGATGTTGCTGTTGCTGGCCGAATTATGGCGCGGCGGGTCTTTGGCAAGTTAGCCTTCTTCACCCTGCAAGATGAAACGGGCACAATTCAGCTTTATCTGGAAAAAAGCCGGATTCAAGCCAACATGGTCGATCGGCCCGAAGCCTTCGATCAACTGAAGCAGCTCACCGATGCGGGTGACATTATTGGCGCTAAGGGCACGATCAAGCGAACGGAGAAAGGTGAACTTTCGGTCTACGTCACCGAGTACGCCATGTTGACCAAATCTTTGCTGCCTTTACCAGACAAGTGGCATGGCTTAACGGATATCGCGAAACGCTATCGCCAGCGCTACGTGGATTTGATCGTTAATCCAGAAGTACGGGAAACCTTCCGGCGCCGGGCACTCATCACAGCCGCAATTCTCCGCTATTTGGATCAACAGGGCTTTATTGAAATCGAAACTCCGGTCTTAATGACGGAAGCAGGTGGTGCTGAAGCGCGTCCCTTCATCACCTACCACAACACCCTGGAAATGGAGTTGTACCTGCGGATCGCCACCGAGTTACACCTGAAACGGTTAATTGTCGGTGGCTTCGAGAAAGTGTTTGAACTAGGACGGATCTTCCGTAACGAAGGGATTTCCACCCGCCACAATCCCGAATTCACGACGATCGAAGTTTACCAGGCCTACGCCGATTACCAGGACATGATGGCGCTGACTGAAGCGATCGTCACTTATGCCGCGCAGGAAGTTCTGGGAACGTTGCAAATTAGCTATCAGGGCACGGCGATCGACCTGACTCCCCCCTGGCGGCGCATTACGATGCACGATCTGGTCAAAGAAGCGACTGGCTTAGATTTCGCTGCCTTCACAACCCTGGAGGAGGCCAAAGCCGCCGCTAAGCAAGCCGGATTACAAGAGATTGACGACTGTGAATCGATCGGCAAGTTGTTGAACGAAGCCTTTGAACAAAAGGTCGAAGAAACTCTGGTTCAACCAACCTTTGTGACCGACTACCCCGTTGAAATCTCACCGCTCGCCAAACCTCATCGCTCTAAGCCAGGGCTAGTGGAGCGATTCGAGCTATTTGTTGTTGGCCGCGAAACCGCCAATAGTTTCTCCGAGTTGACCGATCCCCTGGATCAACGGGAACGATTAGAAGCTCAATCTGCCCGGAAAGCGGCTGGCGATTTAGAGGCTCACGGAGTCGATGAAGATTTTCTCACGGCTCTGGAACATGGGATGCCACCGACGGGTGGGTTAGGGATCGGGATCGATCGCCTGGTGATGTTACTTACCGATGCGGCCAGTATCCGCGATGTGATCGCCTTCCCCCTGCTCAAACCCGAAAAATCAGAAGATGCTAGCGAATAGTCAAACCTTGCAGTAGCACCAATCCAAGCTAAGGTGAGCTAAGACCCACGATCGCACCGCATCTGCAATATGGGCATGACTCGCCTGACTATTGGTTTGCTACTACTTGTCACTATCAGTAGCTGTACGTCTCAATCTAAAAGTGTCATCCTGGCCAGTGGCACACCGGGAGGATATTACAATCGCTTGGGGCAGCAGCTCGATGAATCGGCTCAAGCTAGCGTTGGTATGGCTGTGCAGAACCTTTCCTCACAGGGAACACAGCAAAATCTCCAGTACCTCCTGAATGGTCAAGCTGACTTTGCCCTGGTTCAGTTGGATGTTGCCAGTCCAGCGATGCATCAAGGGAAAGTCCAGGCGATCGCGCTACTGGCAAACGAGCATGTGCATGTGATTACTCGCTCTGGATCTGAATTAGAGTCCACAGCAGATCTACAAGGCAAACGGGTGGCGATCGGGAGCCCTGGGAGTGGGATTCGGTATACAGCTGAACATTTACTGCAAGCCGCGCGGCTCAAAGTTAAGACCAATGATGCTAGCTTTGACCAAGCGCTCAAACTGCTGCTCGATCGCAAGCTAGATGCCATGATTTATGTCGGCAGTATGGGCGCCAGTAAAAAATTGCGGCAAGAATTCCTCAGCCATTCCAGCTTGCAATTACTCCCGATTCAGCCGAGTTTGGTCAATTACCTAACCATCATGGAACCGGGTTCCTATCAAGCCGCCGAGATTCCGATAGGGACTTACAGTGTGCGTCCTGCCATCCCCCCGGAGCCGGTTTCCACCTTTTCCACGGCCACGGTCCTCGTTACCCGTCCGGAAGTGAGTCGGCAAAAAGTAGAATTGCTCACTTGGGCCGTGCTATCTACCTCTCGTCGCTATGCTCCGTTTTATCCAGAACTCTTAACCGGCGATGCCCGATCGCTGTTGCAAAAAGGCTTGTTCTATATTCATCCGGCCGCCCAAGCGGTTTATGATCAGGGCGATCCCCGGGATGCCTGGCTCCGCTATTGGGAAAATAATAATGATCTGCAATCTGGGGTCTTCATTCTTTTAGCTAGTAGTGGGCTAGGGCTAGGGTTGCAGAAGTGGCGACGCGAGCGATCGAAAAAATTGGTTGGCACAACATCCAGACGGATCAACGAATTAATGGACTTGCTGCCAGACAATGCTCAACAAGCCCTTAAAGGGATTGAAGAACTCAAACAAGAACATCGCTTACAGTTCATTAGTGGTGCCGTGTCGTCTGAGATCTATGAGCAGATCCAGCAAAAAACCCAGTTATTTACGGATCAATGCCGTACCTTGCTGGACGAGCAGCATAAAAAACTGGTGATGGATACCTTACTGTTGCTAGATGACTGGCAAGCCAAGTTACAGACCGATCCCGATGAAGCGCTTCAGACCCTAGCCCAAATCAAGCATCAATACCGCATGATGTTGCTGAATAACCAGGTCGATATTGAAGCGTATATTGAACTGGTCGAACTGACATTGATGTCCCTGATGACCTTAGCCCCACAAGCCGCCACCTGTGCCTTTGGGGAATCATCTACTGCTGAGATCGAGCCATGACCGGATCATCTCCCAGTTCAGCCCAACAATATTAAATTGTGAAAAAACCTGCTAAAAAATTAGCCTCTGGGAGTCTTTCCGTGTTTCGACCCCAAAGGCTAATCTGCTCTAATTGCTCCTCACACTAGGTATATCCTACGACCTTGCTAATGATTTGTAAATTCAAATCTGTGACAGTTTGCCGACTGTCCTCGGGGAAGAACATCCCCAATTGGTACTAAACTGCAAACGTGCGTCTCGTTCTAAGTGTCGAATGCAACTGCGGATTGCCACCTTTACCGTTCACAAACGATTTGCTCTCACAATTAGTCGGGGGACAACGGCTCAAACCACAAATGTTTGGGTCGAAGTCGAACATGATGGCATTCGGGGTTGGGGGGAAGCCTCACCGTTCTCGATCGGCGAACAACCTCAAACCACCGAAGCGATCGCCCGCTCCTTGCAAACGATCGCGCCTTTATTAAAAGCCCTAAGCCCATTAGAGCGACAACGGATCGATCGGCTACTGACAGAAAATCGCATTCTGTCGGGTGCTAGAGCCGCCTTAGATGTGGCATTACATGACTGGGCCGGTAAACACGCGAACCTGCCGTTATGGCAATTGTGGGGTCTGGATCGCGATCGGATTGTGCCTACCTCCGTGACGATCGGGATTAATCCGCCGGAAGTGGCTCAACAACGGGTGTGGGATTGGTTAGGTCGGGGAACTGTAGCCTTACCATTCCAGGGCATCCAGGCATTAAAGGTGAAACTAGGCAGCCCTGAAGGCATTGCAGCGGATCAAGCGATGTTTCAAGCTGTGCGATCCGCCGCTCCGCAGATTACTCAAATTAGTGTGGATGCCAATGGCGGTTGGAATTTAACAGAAGCTCTCAAAATGGCAGATTGGTTGGCCGAACAGGGCGTGACCTATATCGAGCAGCCCTTAGCCAAAGGCCAAGAAGGCGATTTACCCGAACTTTATCGCCACTCCCCGCTACCCATTTTCGTCGATGAAAGCTGCTTCACCAGCTATGACATCCTACCCCTGGCCGATCGCGTTCACGGGATCAACATCAAACTAATGAAATCCGGCGGCTTAACCGAGGCCACGCGGATGATTCACACCGCTCGCGCTTGCGGACTAAAAGTCATGTTCGGTTGTTATTCCGACAGTTCACTGCTGAATACGGCCCTGGCTCACTTATCCCCCTTAGCCGACTATCTTGATTTAGACAGCCATTTAAATCTGGTCGATGATCCATTCATTGGGGCTAGCTTTCAGCATGGTCGCGTGATTCCCAACAATTTCCCCGGTTTAGGCATTAGTAAAGCCTGAAGCCTACTCCATCCAGCCCTGCCGTTGCGCTAATAAGGCTGAAATCGATCGCGAACCAGACGGACATTTGACCTCCTCTCGGAGGCTGGCTGGAGCCGTTGGCATGGGTACAGGTTTGGTAGACGCCTTGTTCGTGGCACAAATCTGCGAGATGGTGATCTTGCCTTGATCAGCAGGCATAGCAAACACAACACCCGTAAAACTTCTAAGGGTTGGATCTGTCGCGGTCGCGGTTACAGAGACTCGTTGAGGGCTGCCAGAATGCAGTTGAATTTTGAATTGATAGCTTTGGTTTTCTAACGGAAGCTGCGACTCTAGCTGTTTTAAGGAGCCAGTAAAGGAGTTCGCGGTCAGAAAATGCGTTTGCTGCTCAAATAAGATGGACTGGACTTGTTCTCTCGCTGCTAATTCGCGGGCCGATTGCGACGTCTCCAGGGCAGAGGGCTGGGATGTACACCCGATCGTTAGTAGGGCGATCGCCCCTGTCAGCAAAATTAATTTCCCTTGACCCATAGACCCTCCAAGCATGTAGTGATGATTCAAGTCAAGTTGGTTAACCTCGTAGACACACCGAACTGCACCTAATTATTGATCTGATCCAAGCCTAATCCGAGATTTTACGGAAGTCACTAAAGATTCGGTAAAGTTATGAACTTTACTGGTAAAAACTCCACAAGTTTTCCGATTTGTGGACGGAATTTCTACGGATTTTTCGCCTGAGCTAAGCAAACTCATGCCCTTCCCACAGTAGAAGTCTGCGAGAAGGGCAAACGAGTCGATGTTGAAGAGATACTGCGATCGTTGGATCACTGCACCCTTGTAGATGAAGAGTCGTTAGGAACCCAAAACTTGTTCCGGAGAGCTACAACCACGCGTGAAAAAGTTAGCACGGTGCATACAGCGATCCTGAATAAAGTGTGAACCCGCACCTGTCAGAACCACAGTTCACACCTTGCGCAACTGCAAACAAGCCAGGGTCACTGTATCTGGAACATTGCCGGGAGTATGAGGAATGTCAACGGTAGGATTGCAGACTGAAGTGAGTGATCTCGACCTGGAAAAGCCCTTAGATGGGCGATATCAGGTGATTCAAATTTTAGCGACTCGGACAGGGGGACGAACGTATCTGGCTCAAGATTTACATCGTCCTAGCCAGCCTGAATGCGTCATTCAATATCTCAAACCCATTCCAGAAATTCCCGATTATCCGGCGATCGTCCGGCAGCACCTTACCCATGCTGCCAGCCTCTTGGAACAATTGGGGCGTCATCCGCAAATTCCTCAACTCTTGGCGTATTTTGAAACCGAGTATGGCTTCTACAGTGTGCAAGAGTTTATTCACGGGCATCCATTAACATTTGAGCTAATTCCCCGGCAACCTTGGACACCTGAGCAAGTCCTGCAACTGCTGATAGATACCCTAGAACCATTAGCCTTTGTGCATCAGCAGGGTTCCTGGCATGGCAACCTCAAACCCGACAACATCATTCGCCAACCCGATCTCCAATTAGTTTTGATTGGATTTGAACAGCTCCGGCGATCGCAGCAAGCATTATTGGAACTATTAGGCCAATCAATTGACTGGAATCCCTCACTGACCAATTGTTACCAGCCTCCAGAACAGCAATGGGGCTTACCCAGCCCTGTTACTGATGTGTATGCGATCGGGGTTTTAGCGATTCAGGCCCTGACCGGCATTGCTCCAACTGACTTTGCAATTGATTCAGTCACCCAAAACCTCCTCTGGCAAGACCGGCTTGCCCCTGACCTTCAACTGACTGAACTGAGCGAGTTCCTTAACCAGATGGTCTGTCATGATGCCAGTCAGCGCTACCCGACTGCGATCGTCGCCTTAAATGACCTCCAGCACATCCTGCAAAGCCAACCTTTGCGCTCGGCAGAGCCAGACGAGCCAGAAATAACCACAATCACAATGCCAACTCCGGAGTTGGCACCATGCCGCAAAACTATTGCCGACGATCGCCCCCCCGTTACCGAGGAGGATGTTACTGATCTCTGGGCTGAAGAGCCATCTGAGTTCTGCCTAACGTTCACAGATCTGGATGATACCGACCAGGACATGGCCGCAGTCCTCGATGAATTTGAGCCTGAAGACAGTTTGGAATTGCCGCTGTTTCATCCAGAGGTTCCCACAACCCCGGATATAGTTGCAACCGAGGCTGAGTCGGATCCGCTAACTGAAGCCGCTCTATCGGACGATGCGATCGCGGCGGCTCGGCATTTAGGCACTGGGCTAGCGGTTGTGCTGGCCCTAAGCGCCGGTGGATTAACGGCACTGCATGCCAATTCGGCGTTTAACGATGCCCAAACCCTAGAAGCGGCCATTCAGCATTACCAGGCCGGACGACTAACCGAAGCAGTGCAGTTAGTGCAAACGATCGCCCCGGATAGCGCTACCTATGGCTCTGCCCAGCAGACGATTGCTCAATGGCAACACGACCAACAAGCCGCCAAACGATCGTTGCAACAGGCCTATAACCAGGCTCAACAACGGCACTTCACGGCGGCTCTAGACTTTCTCCAGCAAATTCCAGCTAATACCCCAATCCATCCGTTAGCCCAACAAAAGATTGCTGAATACAGCCATAAACAGCAAATCCGGGCCGAGGTAATGCTGCAAAAGGCGTTCAATCGAGCCGAATTAGGCGATTTTCTAGGAGCAGTTAGCTTCCTGCGGCAGATTCCGTCTACCACTCGTACCTATGCGGTCGCTCAGGAAAAAATTCGTGAGTACACCCAAAAATATCAGTTTCAAACTCAAGCTCAACTCGCGATCGTGACCCATTCCAACACTCAGACTGCTATTGCCCCCACTTCGCCCCCAATCCGGTTGCCCATGAACCTCAACCCCGGGACTCACCTCCGGGAGGCCACACCGTTGATGCAGGTGATTCAGGGGTAAAGCGGGTTATGCCACCAAAAGCCAAACTAGAACCATATTTGACGGTTAAACAACTGAAAACTTACTACCGACAGGCTAACGATACCACTGAAGCCCGTCGCTGGCAGCTCTTACATCTGGTTGCCCAAGACTGGACGATTAAGCAAGCCGCGCAGGCCGTTGATCTGAACTATGACTATGCCAAAGAAATTGTCCAACGATACAACCGCGAAGGCCCAGTAGCGATAAAAAACCGCAGCCAACAGCGACAACCTTCGGCCCGATCGTTATTAACACCAGAACAACAACGAGAACTCCAAACCATCTTGCAACAGCCCGCACCCGATGGGGGAGCCTGGTCCGGCCCGAAAGTGGCCCAGTGGATTGCTGAAAAAACCGGACGAAACCATGTCTGGCCGCAACGGGGATGGGACTATCTCAAACGACTGAGTAGTTCTTGAGGCGATCGGGGTTAGAGAGCTTGTAGACTGGATGCGATCCGCCTCTAACCTGAATTCATGCCGCATCTAGCCCACATTTTTCTATACCCCATTAAGTCCCTTGATGGCATCTCTGTGCCGCAAGCGACGATTCTGCCGAGTGGAGCATTGCAGGGCGATCGCGAGTTTGCGATCGTGGATCACCAAGGCAAAGTCGTGAATGGCAAACGGACAGCGGCCATCCAGCAAATTCGGGCCTGCTTTGATCTAGCGGCTCGTACCGTCTGCCTCAGCCGCGAGGGCACTGAGCTAAAGGAATGCTTTCATTTAGATGATCAGCGATCGCACCTGGAAACCTGGCTGAGTGATTGCTTGGGATTTACCGTTCACCTGAAGCAAAACACAGACGTAGGGTTTCCAGATGATCTGGAGTCACCCGGTCCCACAATTATCAGCACGGCCACCTTGCAAACGGTCACCAACTGGTTTCCTGGGCTAACACTGGCTAACGTTCGGCAACGGTTTCGGACAAACCTGGAACTCGCTGACACGGCAGCCTTTTGGGAAGATCAGTTGTTTGGCCAGGCAGGTACTTCGGTACGTTTTCAAATCGGTGAGGTGCAATTCGAGGGCATCAACCCCTGCCAACGCTGCATTGTACCTACCCGTGATCCCATTACCGGACAACCGATCTCAAACTTTCAAACCACGTTTATTCAACAGCGCCAAGCCACCCTACCAGATTGGGCAGTGCCAGCTCGCTTCAATCATTTTTATCGATTAGCTGTGAATACCCGTCTACCCGCATCGGCAGCGGGCAAAACATTGCATGTGCATGACCGCATCCATCAATCGGTCGGTACACTTAACCTCACCCCAGAATCAAGACTGGGAGGCTGAAAATAATCGATCGGATTTATGGTCGTCGGCTTCGGCGGTTGTTGAGGAACTAAATTATCTGGAATCACCGATGGTAAAGGATTTTTCGGTCGTTGTGGTTTGACCTGTACCGAGCCTGCCACTGCCTCTAAGGCATTCGGGTCATAGGGAGACATTTGAGGTTGAGCCAGAACCCCGGCCCGTCTGACCGACGCTGGTTCCGTCAACAATAGCGTACTGGGGGTAACGACTGGCTGATCTGGCCCAGCCGTAGAGGGACTAGTCTGCTGGGCGATCGCCGGTACAGCAGTCGAGCATATTCCAGTCAACAGCAAAGCGGTTGGTAGATATTTCATCATAGTCGCCTCCAAAAAATCGCATCGGATGCACGAACTTACTAAAACGATATTTCATAACCAATCAAGTGACTCAACCTGATTTAGAACAGTTTGTAATGCGGCATATTACAACACAATCCGTACTTAGTCAGATTATCGAGGTTTTACTCCTCTGTACTTTCTTTGACATAAGGAACACCCAGTGCCGCTGGAGCCGTTGATTTTCCAGCTAACCCTACCATTGCCAGTAGCGCGATCGCATAGGGCAACATCAACAAAAATTGATAGGGAATCCTGAGATTAAAGGCTTGAATCCGCAGTTGCAGGGCTTCAGTAGCCCCAAATAGTAAACAGGCCAAAGCTGTATACACAGGATGCCATCGTCCAAAAATCAAGGCAGCTAGGGCAATAAAGCCTTTACCAGCACTCATGCCCTCCGTAAAAAATTTGATGTGCACTAAGGCAAGATAGGCTCCACCTAAGGCCGCTAGACTACCACTGAGGCTAACACTGAGATAACGCACCCAGCCAACCCGAATTCCGGCAGTATCCGCGGCTCTAGGATATTCACCGACAGCCCGTAAGGTTAACCCCCAGCTGGTATGAAATAACAAATACGTACTGAGCGGAATCAACCCCAATAGTAAATACACCAGGACATCTTGCTTAAATAGCAACTGACCTAAAAGCGGAATTTGGCTGAGTCCCGGTAGGGCAATGGGCTCGATGCCGGGTAAGCGTTGGGTCACTTCACTGTTAAACACCAGACGCGACATAAACGCCGTTAGCCCAGCCACCGAGAGATTTATCGCTAATCCAGATACCAGTTGATCAACCCGCAAGGTGACACTGAGATAGGCATGGAGCAACCCGACTAAGCCACCCCCCACCAAGGCAGATAGTACTCCTAACCAGGGATTGACTGAAAGAAAGGTAACCGCCGCACTGACAAAGGCGCCGGTCAGCAGCATTCCCTCCAAGGCAATATTCAGTACTCCCGATCGCTCAGAATACAATCCGCCCAGCGCGGCAAACATCAATGGCACTGACAAGCGCAGGCTAGCCGCTAGGTAATCGGACAGGAAGTTAAGGTGATCCATGCAGAGGTAGTTAGGAGAATAAGCAGGGTAGAGGTAGATCGGTATGCTCAGAATATTTGCTTAGAACTCTACAGAATTGATCCTAGTAATTCTCAGCTTGTCACTAATACAAAAAGCGGAAATCATGGAATAACGATCGCCAATTTTCCCATTAAGGCTTAGTTCTGATGCGATCGTTGTCACCTGGTTTACAGTCCTATACCTCTCTAAATTTAAGAGGAGGGCGGTTATGAAGATTTTAGTCATTGAAGATGAAGATACCATTCGAGAAACGCTTGAAGAACTTTTAGAACTAGAAGGTTTTCAGGTGGTAGCGGCTGAAAATGGGCTAATTGGCGTACAAATGGCGCAGGCAGAGCGGCCTGATCTGATCATTAGTGATGTGATGATGCCGGAATTGGATGGTTATGGGGTGTTAAAGCAACTGCAACAGCAGCCGGAAACCGCCACCATTCCGTTTATTTTTCTCACGGCAAAAGCCAGCCTCACGGATGTAAGACAGGGCATGAATTTAGGAGCAGATGATTATTTAACTAAGCCGTTTACATTAGCTGAATTACGCCAGGCGATCGCCATTCGGTTAAGTAAACAAGCCAGCATGATGGAGCAATATTGGCAGGAACGGGAGCGCACAAAGTCTCTCCAACATCAATCCCAAGAGCATCAGAATATGGCTGAAGCTCAGGAAGATATTCTGAAAAAAATGGTACTGGAACTTCGCAATCCCTTATCCAACATCAGTATGGCAATTTATATGTTGGAACGGGCAACCACTGACCAAGAACGCGATCGCTATATCACCATTCTTAAAGAAGAATGCACTCATGAAATGGCATTACTGAACGAAGTTGAGCAATTACAAGAATTGCTGACATCTGGCCATGTAAAACTGCTCCAGCGCTGGCAATTATTCAAGTCACCATCCAATTTTTAAAGCGGCAGTTGCGGCGGATGAAACCGGGGATACAGCATTGCTTTGATCGGTTGACCACCTAGCA
>DATNPU010000217.1:0-5355 GCA_036703105.1 Microcoleaceae cyanobacterium | reverse complement strand
GCCGAATTGGCCCGACCTGTCCGGATCGTATTAAATGATCGTTGAGTGGCCTCAACCGATTTATGCATGTGGTCTTCGACATCAGCTAACTTCACAAGAACCTCCGACAAGCGTTCCAATCGGTTCTCCCATCACTGCACGACGAATATTTCCCTTGACCGAAAGGTCAAAGACAATGATAGGAATGTTGTTATCTTTACATAGAGCGATCGCAGTACTATCCATCACCCGCAGATCCTGAGTCAAGACGTGCCCATAGTTCAGGGTTTGATAGCGACGAGCCTGTGGATTCACATGGGGATCAGAATCATAGACTCCATCGACTTTCGTAGCTTTAAACAGCACATCTGCACTAATCTCAGCGGCTCTTAATGCAGCAGTAGTGTCAGTAGTGAAAAACGGATTACCAGAACCCGCCCCGAACACGACGGTACGATTTTTCTCTAAATGCCGGATGGCCCGCCGCCGAATGTACGGTTCCGCCACTTCTTGCATAGCGATCGCCGTCTGGACACGAGTGGGCACCCCAGCTCGTTCTAGCGCATCTTGCAGAGTCATAGCATTCATGACCGTCGCGATCATGCCAATGTAGTCAGCCGTCGCCCGATCCATACCGGCAGCGGCTCCTTTCACGCCCCGGAAAATGTTGCCACCTCCGACGACGATCGCAACTTGAACTCCAGTGGCAACAATCTCAGCTACTTCCTGGGCAATATCTTGCACAATGGTTGGATCAATCCCATAGGCAAGGTCGCCCATTAGAGCTTCACCGCTTAACTTAAGTAAAACTCGTTGGTAAGTTAATCCCATGGGATTACTGTGCTTCTTGCTCTAATTTACCTTCACCCTAAGATAGCACTAAGAGGCCAACTGTCAGTGCTTTATACCCAGACTGATTCGTTAACTGCGCCATTTAATCGAGCAACCGATCGGCGGAATGTAAGTCGGAGTAATCGGTTGCCCACTCAAAACTTGATCGATCGCAGCCCGCAAATGAGCTATTTTCACCGCTTCAGGATGGTCGGCGTCATCATCAATGCGCCCGTTATAGCAAAGAATGCCGTCTCGGTTTAGCAAAAATACCTGTGGAGTTGTTTCGGCTCCAAAACTATGAGCTACATCCTGAGTCACATCTCGCAAATAAGGAAAATTCAGTTGATGCTGAGTGGCAAACTCCCGCATATTTTCAAAACTATCGTCGGGATAACGATCGGCATCATTAGGATTAATTCCAATCAAGGTAAATCCTTGATCCTGAAAATCTGCCTGAATTTGTTTGAGTCGCTCTAGATAAAGCCTGACGTAGGGACAGTGGTTACACATAAATACCACCCCAACCGCTTGCAACCGCTCTAAATAGCGGAACAAGTGATGCACCGACCCATCGGTTCCAGGCAGCTCAAAATCTGGAGCATAACCACCGATCGCTGTACCCATTTTTTCCATGAAGCTGATCGTGCTAGTTTGACGTGGCGCTACAAACGCCACCTATGGTTATAGATCAATTTAGCAAGGTTGAACGGTTTCAGCGCATGAATCAAGCGGTATTGCCAGCCTTGGCGGGTCTTTCCCCAATCGCTTTAGCCACTTCCACCCCATTCTCTTCCAAGATCACAATTGGTTCTGAACCGTTATTCATTTCAATGCGTTTGACTAAAACACGTCCGTTGGATAACCGTTGTCCGACCCCAACATAACGGCTGGTCTCCTCATTCGGGGCTCTCACGATCGCCTGGGGTACACCATTGATATTCACTACACCACTGACCTCTACACCATCTGCCAGGGTAGTCGAAGGCTTGGGCGGCAATGCGGCCACTGTCGGGCTATTACCACCCACTGGCAAGCCACCTGCCCCGATCGTCGTTGGGCTACCACCCGGTCTAGCAGCACCAGAGGCAGTTGTGGCATTCGGTTGCCCTGGGTTTCTAGCGGTACCTGAGCCAATCCCTGCGGGTCTAGCTGCAATAGCGGGTGGTTTATTGGGGCTAGGCAATAACGGCTCTTTCGCTTCCACCGGAGTAGCTGCTGCCCCGCTTCCTGGCTTTGTTCCAGCGGGTAGTGCAGTCACCTTGGGCACTGGTTTCCGGTTAGGTGTCTGCGGCGCCGCTAATGGAACAGCTCCAAAGGGGTTGGCAGCCTGTTTTTGTTGTGTACTAATCTCTTTCTCAACACTTTTTGCTCGCTCACTGGCATTCGTCGATTGAATCAAGCCAGGTAAAGGAGACCCCGGAGCAGTAGGTTTCTGGGCCACTAAAGGCTGAGCAGCCGTAGGCGCTGCTGAGGCAGCAGGAGCCGGTTGAGTTGGACTAGGGGAGGTAGCCGGAGCCGGAGATGTAGCAGTATCTACAGGGGTTTCGGAGGAGCAGCCTGCCATGGCTATAGCGATCGCCCCAACCAAAACAACAAACTTGTGCTGATGCATAACCAAAAACTTCCCGAATGCGCTAATTCCACAATAGCTCTAATCTCTCCCATTCATGTCAATAACTTCATGGATTGTGTCGATAAATTTTGACTATTTGAAACGAGATCATGACCACTCACAGCAGTCCAGAAAGTTGGGTTATGAACTCTGAATCGATCGACTAGCCAGCGATCAAGAGTCGTTCACAGGTATTTGATAGACAGTGATAATTCCAAAGCTGTTACTCAATTGGAAACAGCGCTACGGCCGACTTTGTTGCACCGAGGAAATAGAGAATGAAACCTGACCTTTAGGAGAACGGTTGTCCAGAACTCGGTGTTGGCATCCCCAGTAGCTATCCCATTTTCTAGAGCTTGGATGTTTCCTTTACAGTTTTTGAGGGAATTCTAAACTTTAAGTATCCTTGAGCAATATTTACTTGATATTGAAAATCGTCACCCTCGATCGAGAAATTTTTCTGATCTCGATACTCTAATCCCTGTTTTTTATGGACTTTTTTTATTAGCAGTCTGGTTAATATTGCTGGGAGACAGGAGATACTAGAAATCGAAACTGGTTCATTGGTAATGGAGGCAGTGATGAAGAGTCGATCAATGAAAATGCATTGGATCGTGGGTGGAACTGTCCTGACCCTACTCGATTTAGCCATTAGTTTCGGTTGTCCATCTCCAGTGAAAGCGGGGGCAATTACCTTACTAGATGGCACACCCTGCACCGGAAACTTCCAAGGGCGTAGTGGTACAGGCATTTGTGTCTATTCCAAAATTGATGAGGTCGGTGGAGCTTACGATTACTACAAAGGAGAAGTACGGAATGGGGTTCCTAACGGAACCGGGGTATTTGTCTACACCAATGGCGATCGCTATGAAGGGCAAGTTCGGAATGGACGCCCCAACGGCAGAGGCATGTTTCTGTTTGCGGATAACAGCCGCTATGAGGGTGAATTTAAAGACGGTGAGTTTAGCGGTCAAGGCCGATTCACCTATACCAATGGGGGACGTTACACGGGTCAACTGTTGAGAGGTCAACCGCATGGCAGTGGCACGTTAGTAGACGGTCAATATTCCTACACTGGACAATTTTATCTGGGCCAAATTAATGGCAATGGCACGATCGCGAATAAAAATGGCATTCGCTGCCAAGGCGTTTTCTACAACAATCAATTAAGTGGGAAGGGCACCTGTAGCTATCCCAAAGGGAATGCCATTAAAAGCTATAGTGGGGAACTCCGCAGAGGTGTCCCCGATGGTCGAGGCACGATGACGATGAGCAATGGTCAACGCATTACAGGGGAGTTCCGGGAGGGGCAGCCGATCAGACGATAATGGCTAGCGGGTGACGACGAGCGATCGCTGATAAATGATTGATGAAGATCGGCCGATCGCTCAGGAAATCTCCTCGCTTTCACTGAATCAATTTCCAACTATTCACCGTTTTCAGCTAGGCAACCTTCGCATGAGCAGTCATCCCAAAACAATCAGATTTCCGATCGTTGGATGGGCGATCGTCTTATTAATCAGCACCACAGGTTGTTCGTTAGCTGAACTGCGTAAATCCCTGCGTTCGACACCCAAAGCTAGCCCAGCTACGACGGCCCTGGCTCAACACCTCAATCAGAAGGGGGCAAAGTTATACACCACCTTTTGGTGTACCTACTGTCATCGGCAGCAAGAATTATTCGCGGATGCCGCCAGTCAACTGAAAGTGATTGAATGCGATCCAGGGGGTAAAAATGCCCAACCCACCTTATGTACTCAAGCAAAGATCAGCAGCTACCCGACTTGGGAAATTGATGGACAATTTTACCGGGGATTGCGGTCTTTAGAAGAGTTGGCAGAAGTTTCCAATTATCAAGGTTCCCGTAACTTTAACTAGCGATCGCGCAATTCCCTGACTCGCCCGGCCAAGTTTGATTGTGAGTATTCTCGGCTACTGATTGACTTTCTAGATACAATCACGTTTTTTTTGATTGCCAACGATTCTGCTAGCTAATTTATGACCCGTACTAAACAACCGACACGATCGATTTCTAGCCGCCATTTAATCAAATTCTTACTGCCCCTCTTGCTATTTTGTGGTGGGGTATTTGCAGTTTGGTTGGTCAGTCTAATTAGTCAAAGTTCACTGTATCGTTTAGTCGAAGAATTTTCTTTCTGGGCTACCGAAACTTATCAAAGATGGTTTAGTCAACAACAACAAAGTGCAGCAAACAACCCCATTATGTTAGTTAGTCTGGCGTTTGCAGGTGGGTTAATTGCTAGCGTTTCGCCCTGCATTCTGTCCATGCTACCGATCAATCTCAGTTATATCGGCACCCGAGAAATCACGTCCCGACGAGATGCTTTTGCTAAGGCCAGCCTGTTTGTTTTAGGAGTAGTGACTGTTCTCAGCCTATTAGGTCTGGTTTCTTCCTTCGCCGGTATTGTCTTTCGAGAGTACAAAGGCTACTTTCATGTCGCCGTTGGCAGCTTAATTGTGTTAATGGGCTTAAGCTTGGCGGGAATTGTGCGATTGCCTAATCTGCAAAATCGTTGGCAGCTAACGACTCCCAATCCGGAATTACTAGACAGTAAAGCGGCTCGATCGTTGGGTCAGGTGCTACGCTCAATTTTCATTGGCCCCTATGGCATTGGCTTAACCTTCGCGTTAGTCAGTTCACCTTGTACCAGCCCCATTGTCGTTACGGTCTTAAGTGCAGGAGCAGCCACTGGTTCCCAACTTCAAAGCACTTTAGCCATGATCAGCTATGCACTGGGCTATACGGCTATTATTTTTCTAGCCAGCCTGTTTACTGGGTTGGCCAAACAAACTCGCACACTGCTGATCCATTCCGATAAAATTGTGCGGGTAGCGAGTATCATGCTGCTACTGGTGGGCGGTTTCTACCTAGTGACGGGTGGACAATGGATTTGGGCAACGTTGACCTT
>DATNPU010000216.1:0-22221 GCA_036703105.1 Microcoleaceae cyanobacterium | reverse complement strand
TGCGGATTTAGTCCTGGTTGATTTAACCCATTACCATCCTGTCCAACGAGCTGACTTGCAAACGAAATGTGGCTGGAGTCCGTTTGAAGGCTGGAGCCTCACGGGTTTTCCGGTAGTGACGATCGTTGGTGGCCAGGTAGTCTATGACCACGGCACCCTAAATACTAATGTGCGTGGACAAGCACTGCGGTTTGATGCCTAACGCTAACCAGAAGGTGGGTAGAACAACTCAGTGAAACTGTGAGAGTTTCGGAGCCAGCTCAGTCAAAATTTGGCCTGGCCCGATCACGCTCAGTTCTACCTGCCGTCCCGCCTGTGAATCGTAGGTTAATCGGAGGCTCAAATACTCTGAGGGTAAATAGAGTAGGCGTTCTGACCATTCGATCGCCACAATCCCCGGTTCAACTTCATTCCCTTCCCAGTAGGTTTCCGGATAGAGGGCAGCCGCTTCTTGAGGGTGCAGACGGTACAGATCCAGGTGATAGAGCGGCAGTCGGCCCCCTAAATATTCGTTGATCAGGGTAAAGGTAGGACTATCGATCGAGTCCGTAAGGCCCAATCCAACTCCAATGCCCTGGACTAAAGTCGTCTTACCACTGCCTAAATCTCCTGCCAGCAGCAATACACTACCCGCCGGTAAACGTTGTCCAAGGAGAATACCTAGCCTTTGGGTGGCTGCCGCATCCGCCAGATGGAGTATAACCTCAGCCGTCATGACAATCCTTGGGTTCGCGTATACCACCGCACTAGAACTCGGGCCAGGCGTTGTGGATCATGTCGTACTACTCCGGTCTGTTCGTCTTCATCCAGCACATTGGCCAGAATCACCCGCCGTCCTACCCGAGCAATGCGCTCGCGATCCAATGGTACCGGGTTGGAATTTTCCTGAGCGTAGCGCATCAACGCTTTGGTAGAAGGCGATTTTTTCTGCACTAATACTGCTTCAAATAAGCGCTTCCCACAGGCTAGATCGATCGCTTGAATATGATCGCCCACACTATACCCTTGAGTCTCCCCGTCCTGAGTCATGATGTTGCAGACATAAATACTGGGAGCAGGCGACTGGGCAATAGCGTCAGCAATTTCGGGCACTAACAAATTCGGAATAATGCTGGTATAGAGGCTACCCGGCCCAATCACAATATAGTCCGCTTCCTCGATCGCTTTCACGGCCTTCGGTAAAGCCGGTGGATTGGCCGGCAGACAACCAATGCGGGAGATCGTCCCTCGGGCTTCCGTAATCCGCGATTCGCCTTCAATTCGGCGCCCATCGGTTAATTCTGCCCACAAGCGAACATCACTCAGGGTGGCAGGCAACACTTCACCGCGTACCGCCAACACCCGGGAGCTAGCCGCGATCGCCTGCTCCAAATCGCCGGTAATCTCACTCATCGCCGTGAGGAATAGGTTGCCAAAGCTATGCCCAACCAGACCATCCCCTGCCCGAAAGCGATACTGGAACAGTTCCGTCATCAGCTTTTCTTCATCAGCTAGAGCCGCCAAACAATTACGAATGTCTCCCGGCGGCAGCACCCCAATCTCTCGGCGTAATCGCCCAGACGAGCCACCATCATCCGCCACCGTGACGATCGCGGTAATGTTAGCGCTATAGACTTTCAGTCCCCGTAATAACGTGGAAAGACCAGTTCCACCCCCAATTACCACAATCCGGGGTCCCCGATGAAGGCGACGATGGGTCAGCAAGACATCGATCAGTTCCTCATCTCCGTCGGGCATCAGCACTTCGGTAATTGACCCTAAGGTACGAGTCTGCCCCCACCAAACCAGCAAAAGACCACCCGCCATCGCCAGAGGCCCGCTCACCTGGCTAGGAATCACATCTGCAATGGTATCGAGCAGCCACCCGAGCAACTGAGTGGTGTAGAACACGGGGGTCAACTTCATCCAGATCGCAAACCCTAGCGTGGTCAGCAGAACTCCACCAGCGCTCAACAACAGCCAGCGCTTCACAAATAAACCGGGAGCTAGCCACTTGAACCATTGGTTAACTCGATAGGTAGTCCGACTGCGAGACTCATGTTTGAACACATGGAGTGCCTGTTTTAGTAAGCCGATGGTCATTGCAAATGGAAGAGGTAAGGGGTGGAAAAAGACTTGCAAACCGAGATCGAGAACTGGGGCCGGCGGGAATAGTGGATGATCCTAAGGCTGAGGACAAATTGAGCAATACGTTTTCTTCTTCATAGGCAGAAGCTCACTTCCAGGCAAGTCTTAGTCCTGCTCGACAAAATTGCTGCTTTATTCAAGCACTAACCTTAATGATGAGAACGTTCCTTCATAAATCTCGATCGAATGATTAATGATTGCAGAATCGATGGTTTTTGGCTGTTACGCAACAGGCTTTCAGCCGATTTTCGGGTCAGCGCTTGTATAACTTTGGAAACAAAGAGGAAACGGTAGTTAGTTTACAGGGTTACCGTAGCCCATCTACGACAATTTGCGCCATAAGCAGATGTTGCGGAGTGAGCTAAGGTTGAGCTATTCATGGAAAGGCATTCTGACGCCTGTAATGCCTTTTATCCCAGGAATTATCTGGCTGAGTTATGATCGCCCCTTCCATTTGTGAGGATTTTGTGAAGGTCTGTTCTAAACTCAGATGGCATCCTTAATCTCTACCTGGAGACGTTACTTCCTAGACTTAGGTTGATTGGTTACAGAGATTCGAGTTCACATTCTGATGGTTGAGCCGTTGATTGAGTTGAAGGGCATCTGTAAATCATTTGGCAACAGTGTTGTGCTGGACTCTGTTGATCTAACGATTTATCGGGGGGAAGCCCTGGTAATTGTGGGTCCTTCAGGCACCGGAAAATCTACGATCCTCCGGATCATTGCCGGATTGTTGGCCCCAGACGCAGGAGAAATTTATGTGCAAGGACAGCGCCGACTGGGTTTAATTGAGGATGCTGAAGATCCGATCGGCATTGGGATGGTATTCCAGCAATCTGCCCTGTTTGACTCCTTGACCGTAGCCGAGAACGTAGGGTTTCTGCTGTATGAACATTCTCGCCTCCCCCGTCGCCGCATTCGAGAACTGGTGCATCAACGCCTAGAAATGGTGGGATTATCAGACATTGGCGATCGCTACCCAGCCCAGCTATCCGGCGGTATGCGCAAACGAGTCAGCTTTGCCCGCGCGATTATGGCTAACCCTGATAACCCAGCCAGCACTCCAGAAGTGTTGCTGTATGACGAGCCAACCGCCGGATTGGATCCGATCGCCTCTACCTTAATCGAAGATTTGGTGCGCCAACTGCAACAAGCTGAAGCAGGCTGTAGCACCTATGTCATGGTGACCCACCAGGAAAGTACCATTCGTCGCACCGCCGATCGCGTCATCATGCTGTATAACGGCAAAGTCCAATGGGAGGGTAGCGTTGAAGATATCGATCGCACCGAAAACCCACTCATTCGTCAGTTTTTTAGCGGCAGTGTCGAAGGGCCAATTCAGGTAGCAGGCTAGTGAACATGAATCATGGCCAATCAAGGGTGAAAGGTTAAGCGATGATCAACTGATGGTGGAATGGCTCTAGAAGGAGTGAGATAGGGGTTTATGCGATCGCGGACAATTCGAGAAGGGTCAGTTGGCTTACTAATCTTGTTAGGGCTAATGTTGTTTGCCGGATTAATTTTGTGGCTGCGGGGGTTAAATCCAGCCCAACGGAGTTATCGGATCGTGATCGGCTTTGCGAATGTTGCGGGCATGCAGGTGGGATCTTCGGTTCGCTATCGTGGGGTCGTGGTCGGCAAAATTGTGCAGATCCGCCCTGGGCCGAATGGGGTTGAAGTTGATATTGATATCACCCCCGCTGACTTAATCATTCCCAGGAATGTCAAAGTTCAGGTGAATTCCTCGGGTTTATTAGGAGATACCGCGATCGACATTGTGCCCGTCAAAGCGTTAACTGCTCAGGTGACGGCCCAACCACTCGATCGAGATTGTGACGCCAATGTCATTCTCTGCAATCAATCTCAGCTCACGGGTGAAGTGGGACTCAGTCCCGAAGAAGCTTTCGGAGCCGTAATTCGCTTCGCCAATACCTATACCGATCCACGCTTTTTTGAAAATGTGAATTCGGTCGTCAAGAATGGCTCTCAAGCTGCCGCCGAGATTGCCCAACTCGGGCGTGAATTTACCTCTTTGGCCAAAGATTTACGGCAAGAAGTTAAAAACGTTTCCACTCCCATCCGAACTGTGGCCAACCAAGCTAGCCTCACCGCCACAGAGATCAACAGTCTCCTCACCACCAATCGGGCCACGCTAATTGCCACGCTCAACAATTTGAACCAAACTAGTGTCCAACTTCGCACCTCCGTTGGCAGTTTCAGCACGATTCTGTCCCAGGCAGAACAAGGACAATTTTTGCAAAATCTGGAAACTTTGTCAGCCAATGTCGCTCAAGCCTCAGCCAATTTGCGAGATTTATCTACTGCGGTCAACAGTCCGGAGAACTTGACTGTCCTACAACAAACTCTAGACTCTGCCAGAGCCACCTTCCAAAATGCCGAGAAAATTACATCGGATCTAGATGAACTAACCGGAGATCCAAAATTTCGTGATAACTTGCGGAATTTGGTTAATGGGCTGAGTGGGTTAGTCTCCTCCACCCAACAACTGCACCAACAAACCCAAATCTCTCAAATTTTGGCCCCGATCGCAGCAGAGCAGAGCCAGCTTGAAAGCAAGCAGAGTAGTCAGGCCGTTGAGAACAAGCCGGAGCAGTCTGGAAAGCTAGAAGAGCCAGCCAGCCAGCCTCAACCCACTCCGAGCCCATCGCCCACCCCGATTAGTCAGGAACCAACTATCAGCGATCGCCAAAAGCTGCCTAATTAACCTCTAATTAACTTGGGCTGTCGCTATCCAAAATTCCAGCACACTAAACCCTAACTCCAGTCATCTCGCTGACTGCCACGACCTTTATAAACCTGAGCAACCGCATGAATTTGGCGAGTTTTCTCAAACAACGCGGCTTCCGTTAAATTCCATTGCTTCAAAACTTTGTCCAAATCTGCTTGGATATCTCTGGCTCCCGGAAAGCCGTGATAGCGAATCCGTAAGCGAGCCAGTTCTGCTAGGTTGTAATCGGTTAGCTCCGTATTGAGCAGGGAGTTGACGATCGCCCGATCGTTACTCCAGAGAGGATGTTGCTGTTCTTTTGATTCTGGGGATTCCGCTGCCATAATCCGGGTTCACACTACAAGTCTAGTGTTTAGATAGTAGTAGCTAATGAGGACTTCAGGGACAGTGCTACTTAGATTGACCATTTCTGAATCATCAGTAGTTACATTACAAAATTCAATGTGCTAATAGGAGAAATTCCTGCTATCCTTAGCCGATGAATTCCTTACGGTGGGCAATCTAGCCATAGTAATGGGGTGATGAGGAGAGGCAATCTTCTCAAAGGTTTGGCTTAACGTGATCCCCTTGATCCCCAACTCATTTGTTCCTGCCCATATCCCTGGTTTGTGTAATAGGAGTGAAGTGAAGCAGATGGCAATGGCATTTCAACCTCCAGCTCGATCGCAAGCACGATCGCCACGTAGACGAACTGGCTTACTGGGGCAGTCCTCGCCACCTGGTAACACTCCTCGGCAGCGCCAGCGGCGCAATCAAAGCCAGGGCCGACCGCGCCAGCCAGAACAACCCACTCGACAGCTAACCCAACGCGCATCGCTCGATCGCGCCTCCAACCGCTCACTCACCGATCTACCCAACCGGCCATCTGCTCGCACCAGGCCCTCGATCGCGGCACCATCCGGGGTACGGCGGCTACCCGCTAATCGACAATTACCGACTTCGCTGCGGTTATTGGTTCAGATTCAGCGTGGCTCAGTAGCCGTTGCCTTTGTTCTTGTCACCGCCGCCCTGATCGTTTATGGCAGCACCGTTTACATGCAGCAGCTTTGGAGCAAGGATTATCGTCAGCTAAAAGCATTAGAGCGTGGTGAGCGGCAAATGGTGGCAGCTAGTGATGTGATTAAGGAACAGATTGTCCAACAAGCTGAACGACCGGGTTCTGGGTTAGTCCGGCGCACCAAGGATATGGCTGTCTTTTTAGAACCTGCCCCGGCCCGTCCTGCCCAAGCACCTACAACGCCCAACCTACCTAAAGCAGAACCGACGGCAACAAACAGTCCATTGGGATATTAGGGGGTAAACAGCATGGGAGGCGCTTCCTACACAGCTCGATCGCGGCAGTTCCGTCGTTGGCTAGCCCGAATTAACCAGGTTAAGGCTCCACCCTGGGCCGAAACACCTCGCTTTCGAGCGGTCTTGGTATGGGGCATCCTGATGGCGGGGACGGGGCTATTAGCGATCAACCTGTTCTATTTGCAGGTAATTAAAGCGCCAGTGTTAAGCTCCATTGCTCAACAGCAGCAGGTAGTTCAAGTTCGGCCGTTTATCCCCCGTCGTCCAATTGTTGACCGGGTAGGAACAATGTTGGCCTTGGATCGACCGGTATTTACCCTCTTTGCCCACCCCAAGTTATTTAAAGAATCAAACACTGCGATCGCAGAAAAACTGTCGCCAATTCTGGGGCATCCAGTTGCAGAGCTAGTCAAGAAATTTGATCAGCAAGACAGTGGCATTCGGCTGGAATATGCCCTGAATGAGGATGTCGCTGACCGAATTGATGATCTGCGCCTAGACGGGTTGGAGATGATCCAACACCAGGAACGCCTTTATCCTCATCAAGAGTTAGCCGCCGACATTATTGGGTACGTCAATGATGAACATCGGGGCCAAGCCGGCATTGAACTCAGTCAGCAAACCTTACTCGATCGCACCGAGAAAGCGATGCAACTGCGGCGGATGGGAGATGGCTCCATCATGCCCGACCTCGTCCCAGGAGGGTTTCTCAGCGTTGATGACCTCCACTTGCAACTGACGATCGACAGTCGCCTACAACGCATTGTTGAACGAGCATTAAAGCAACAAGTCAAAGCGTTTAATGCCAAGCGCGGCACAGTCATCATCATGGATGTGCGGGACGGTTCCCTGCTGACCTTGGTGAATACCCCCACTTTCGATCCAAACCAGTACTACAAAGCTCCGATCGAACGACTAAAAAACTGGGCAATTTCTGACTTGTATGAGCCTGGCTCCACCTTTAAGCCAGTCAATGTCGCGTTAGCACTAGAAGCAAAAACCATTACACCTGACACCGTATTTGAGGTCGAAGGCGAGATTTCAGTTGATGGTTGGCCGATCGTAGGCGGTAGTGGCGGTGGCAGTATGAGTGTTGGCGATATTGTGGCTCAATCCAACAACGTCGGCATGGTTCATATTGTGGAAACCATGAAACCTGAGGAGTATTACAGACGCTTAAAGCAAATTGGCATTGGTGAGGCAACAGGCATCGATCTACCATCCGAAGCGGCAGGACAGTTTGCTGATCAGAAAGCCTTTGTCGAAGCCCGGATTATTCCGGCCACGGTGGCGTTTGGTCAAGGGTTTTCGCTAACGCCAATTCAATTAGCCCAACTGAATAGCGCGATCGCGAACGGCGGTAAACTAATTACCCCACATCTGGTTCAGGGCTTATATGACAGCAAAGGACGCTTGTATTGGAAGCCGACATTATCTGTAAAACAAGTCTTTTCTCCTAACACCTCTAAAGCGATCCTGCCCATGATGGAGCGAGTCGTTGACGAAGGGACTGGGAAAGCCGCTCAACTAGAGGGCTACCGGGTTGGGGGAAAAACGGGAACTGCTCAAAAAGCCACGGCGGGAGGGGGCTACTCCGAACATGCCTTTATCACTAGCTTTGTAGGGGTTCTCCCGATCGACGATCCCCGCTATGTCATTGTGGCCGTCGTGGATGAACCGCAGGGAGACAACGTTTATGGGGGGACAGTGGCCGCCCCGATCGTCAAAACCATCATGGAAGAGTTAGTCACCTTAGGTGGTATTCCTCCCAGTTCTATTCCCAAAGCCGAGGAAGCCACCACCTCCGAAGAAGACTACTAAGAGCAGAAGATTGGGGCTTAAGGACCAGGGAATGTCACTGTCCTCCAGTTTCCAAGTCTTATTCCCGAATCTGACTCGCCTGCACCTGATTCAGCAACTGTTCTACACTACGCGCCGGTTCCTGACAACTGAGCCCCTGACAAACCAACCCAGCGACACCATCGGGCAACTCGGCAGTCAGTTGATAAACTGCCGTGGGCCAATACTGCGTTGCTAAAGTGGCGATCGTCTCCGGGGCCGTTTGAATCAATGTATGGTGCTGGAACCAGTCAAGCGCAGAAAACAAACTGGGACATGCTTGCGGGGATTGCTCCATCACAGTGGCAAAGGCCCGGATCGTCTGTTCCGCTTTATCCAGGTAGCTCAGATCCGCCGTTAAGAGTGCAAGACAAACTAAATTAGCCGCAGCCACACCATTAGCCGCAGGTGTAGCATTGTCAATATAACTGCGTTCTCGGATTAGTAGATCATCACTAGCATCAGTGTTGTAATAGCCCCCTAACTCCAAGCTCCACAAAAACTGATCAAACTCCTCCTGTACCCGAATTGCCTGTGCCAACCAAGCTGGGGCCGTCATGGGAATCTTTTCAGCACTGGCAAATCCCAGGCAGGCTTGATGTAGATCGAGCAGGGCTTTGATCAATAAGGCATAGTCTTCCGATTGCGCTAGCACACTAGCTTGACCGTCATAATTCAGGCGATGCAGCCGGTGATTGACCCATTGGTAGTCAAGAATAAATTGGGTAGCCTGGATCGCTAAGTGCAGATAGTCCGATCGCTGAAGTGCACTCGCCGCCCGTGCTAGCCCAGAAATCATTAAACTATTCCAGGCAACAATCATTTTGGTATCGGTAACGGGGGGAATCTGTCCCGCCCAAGCGCCGGTTCTGGCTTCATGACTATTGCGAGCCGGTGGTAGGAGGTCGAGTTGCGCTTGACCATAACGGGCCGTAAAGAGCTTGGTCAGGCTACTCGTTACAGCTGTACTCTCGATCTCCTCGGAGGTGCGTCGCTGCAAAACATTCTTGCCTTCAAAGTTGCCATTATCCGAAACCGTGAAATATCGGGAGAGTTCCGCCAGTTCTTCCAGTGATAACAACTGTTGTAACTCCGCATAACTCCAGACGTAAAACGCCCCTTCTTCTGGCTCTACTGACTCTGGGGTGAGAAAACTATCCGCATCCTGCGCTGCATAGAAATATCCAGATGGAGCCGTCATCTCCCGCTTTAACCAGCTCACCGTCAGGTCGATCGCCCGTTCAAAAGCAGGTTCTTGCATCCCTGCGGCCCACAAATTTGCTAGATACTCAATAATCTGCCCATTGTCGTACAACATTTTTTCAAAGTGGGGCACCGTCCAGGTGGAATCCACGGTATAGCGATGAAACCCGCCAGCAACCTGATCAAAGATGCCTCCTAGTGCCAGATCTAATCCCCGTTGGCGACTCGTCGATCGGGCATCATAGCGGCAGTCAAACCGAAACCGTATGGTTCGCAACGCCACATCCGCATAGGGCATCATCGGAAAGCTGGGACCCGGTGAACTACCAGAGATGACTCCAGTGTTATACTCCAATCCCTTGTGCAACACATCTTGGCCCACGGTGGCGGCTGGTTGCAGAGTGGCAGCGCTTTGTAAATTGCCCAAGATCTCAGTTTTAATCGCTTGCAACTTATCGGTCTCGGTATCGTAATAGCGGCGCACAGCCTGCAATACCTGAAGAAAACCGGGTCGGCCATAGCGTGGTTCTACCGGGAAATATGTCCCCCCGTAAAACGGGACTAAGTCCCCAGGAGTCAGAAAAATATTGAGCGGCCAGCCTCCCTGCCCCACCATCATCTGAAGCGCTTGCATATAAATGCTATCCAGATCCGGACGTTCTTCCCGATCGACCTTGATCGGCAAGAAGTTCGCATTCATATACTCGGCGATCGTGGGATCGGAAAACGCTTCCCCCTCCATCACCGTACACCAGTGGCAACTCGAGTACCCCACCGAAAGAAAAATTGGCTGATTATCCCGTTGTGCTGTCGCCAGCGCTTCCTCACACCAATCCCACCAAGCGATCGGGTTCTCGGCATGTTTGCGCAAATACAAGCTTTTGGCAGCCGCAAGACGGTTGGGCATATCGCACCTGATACATCAACAATGAAACACCAAAGGCTCAATGCTCATAGGAATTTGTTTGAGCATTGAGCCTGAATTCCCCTGCTAGTTTAGCGCGGGGAACACTCATGAACGATCGGAGCAGCGAATTCTCCCACTTAGCCAAAGCAAAGGCGCGATCGATCGCGCCTTTACAACCATCACGTTGAGGACAATTTAGCTCTTTGTCGTGGAGTTAATGCTACCCACCACTTGATCCTTCAAGGTTTCGATATCTTGGACTAACTCCTGACGGTTAGACGCTCGCAGCAAGTAGCGATACACAAACCAAGCTGTATAGCCAAAGCCAACCAATTCAAAGGTTGGAGCCAACAGAGGAATATCATTCACAGCATCGAGAACAGCTAACACTAGCTTGACGCCAATGATGCCGCCAAAAATCAGTCCCAGCGTAATGATGGGTCGCTTGTACTCTCCGAAAAATTCAGAGAGATACTCAGGCAGACCCGACAGGAAGGAATAAACTTTTTCGCCCACCTGCCGCCATTGTTGGCTAGCATCGCTAGTGGAAGAGGGTAGCAGCATCGGGTCATCCCCATTGATGTCTGCGTTCGCAGAAAATTCGGATTCTTTCACTTCAGGGTTCATAATGCATAACCTGGGAGTAACGACCTGGGCAATGCTGGCTAATAAAAATCACACCAGCAACGAAACACTAAATAGAGTAGCGGAACCATTCAATGAGCTTTCCAGCATACCAACGCTAAAACTGGGTTTTATCGTCAGCAAGATAGATAATTACCTGATTTACTTCGATCTGTAAACCATTTTGGAGCAGATAGACGGCAAACCCAAGGTTAGCCAACCTTGCTAACCCCTGACACACGGTAGATTTGGTAGCTATTGTATGCGTTGTAGACGGAGAGCGATGCAACGAGTTAGTCAGAGAATTCTTAGGTGAAAGAACGCAAAGTTAGACCATAAACCGTTTTCTCGTTTTCAGAGAGTGGAGTTTTCTTCACAAAACTCAATAATTTGGTTGACAGAAGTAAGCTGGGATACTAATCCCCTTGCCCCGCTTTCATCTTCCGGCCAGTCGTAGGTTAAGGATTCGATCGAGCATCCGGTTGCAGTTAACTCCGCCATCACATAAGTTTACTTAACAGCTAAGACGCTGCTACAGTGGTGGATTGGTGTTAGCCCTTATCAGCGGATGGGCATAGTAATGATTGGAGCAACTGCTAAATCAGGTGGAGTGCCATAGGAATGACGCGAATTCTCGTCATTGAGGACGATTCGACAGTTCAGAGTTTAATTCTCAAACTGCTACAAGCTGAAGGCTTCACTACGATCAGCAGTTCAGATGGGCGATCGGGGATCGCGATGGCACAGATGCATGAGCCTGATCTGATTATCTGCGACATCATGATGCCGGAATGTAATGGCTATGAAGTGTTGGAAGTGCTCCGTCAACATCCAACTACAGCCAGGATTCCGTTTATTTTTCTGAGTGCTAAAGCCGATCGAGCAGCTTTACGTCAGGGGATGGAATTAGGCGCCGATGATTATCTCACAAAGCCTTTTACGCGGGCGGAATTGTTGGGCGCGATCGCCGCTCGGCTAGACAAACAAGCCTCGATTACTCAACCTTATATTGATGAAATGAAGCGGGCGGCTCGCAGCCTGAATCAGTTGGCTTACCGCGATCCCCTGACTAATTTGCCAAATCGAATTCTGTTGCATCATCGGCTGCAAGAACTGCTCCTGGAAGCGGGGCGATCGCAACAATTAATTGCGGTGATGTATCTCAATTTGAATCGCTTTAAAGCGGTCAATTTAAATCTGGGTTACTCCGGCGGAGATCAACTTCTGCAAACTGTGGCAGAACGCTTAAGCCAACTATCGCCGCATGAAGGCCATATTGCCCGGTTGAGTGGCGACGAATTTGGATTGTTATTAACGGATATCGCTGGGCAGGGGGGGATTGTCGAATTTGCTAAACAAGTTCTGACATTTCTAGCGGAACCCTATGAACTATTTGATCAATATGTGCAAATTCATAGCAGTTTAGGGATTGCGGTGTATCCGCAGGATGGCAATACACCCGATGCCCTTCTGAGTCGAGCCGATACGGCCATGCGGCAAGCTAAAACGCTAGGGGGTAGCCAATACGCGTTTTACGACGTGGAAATGGATTTGCTGATCTCAGAACGCCGAATGATTGAGAGCCAATTACGATCGGCTCAAACCAATCAAGAATTGGAGCTGCACTATCAACCTCAAGTTAATTTAGTTACGGGACGAATTATTGGCGCAGAAGCCCTACTACGCTGGAAGAATCCAAGCTTAGGAAGTGTTTCACCCGCTAAATTTATTCCGGTAGCCGAAGAAACTGGCTTGATTGTTCCGATCGGAGAATGGGTGTTACAAACTGCTTGCGCTCAGGCCCGAGCTTGGCGAAATGCCAGCCAAATGCCAATTCGAGTATCGGTGAATTTATCAGCTCGGCAGTTTAAGCAAGCCAATTTATTGGGGATGGTAACGCAAGTCTTAGAAGAAACCCAATTAGACCCAACATTGCTCGTGCTCGAATTAACTGAAACCTCAGTGATGGAGGATGTCGATACGACCATTTCGATCCTGCAACAACTGAAGAAGATGGGTGTGCAGATTTCGATCGACGATTTTGGCACAGGCTATTCCTCTCTCAATTACCTCAAACGCTTTCCGATCGATGTATTAAAAATTGACCAATCCTTTGTGCAGGATATTATTACAGACACCAACGATGCCGCGATCGCAAAAGCTATTATTGCGATGGCTCAAAGCCTGCAATTAAAAGTGATTGCCGAAGGCGTAGAAACCCAAGAGCAATACGAATTTTTACGCCAGAATGGGTGTAATGCCATGCAGGGCTATCTATTCAGTCGTCCGCTCAATGCCATAGAATTCGTCGCCTTGCTAACAAGCGATCGCCGCTTACAAATTACCCGGTCGTAAGCCAAAAACTTCCCAATATTAGTCTAAAGAACCTGTAGGAAGCTAGGTTCATTGGTTCTAATTTGGGTAGTTGATGCGGCTTACTTCAAGGATGCTTTAAACGGATCAATGTGATTGCGCTTGCTCCCTCAAGCCCATAATTCTAAGGGACTTTAAATCTATTCCCTCTAGAATTCAGGGACTAGAGGGCAGTTCACGTAACTACTTTGATTTCGCAAACACCCTCTTAGCCAGCAATAACTCTGAGCAACTACCAGTTTTTGCAGAATCTGAATTCAGCAGAAGTGGATTGTAGTGCCAATATGGTACCCGATCGCACTTCCGCAACAAAAGCTTGACTTTGTAGAAATTCTGTAATCTGTAATTTTGAGTATCTAACTTTAAACAGACTGTTATATTGCTAAAAATTACATCTCCCGATTCACTTCATTTGTCCTCACAAGTTCCTCAGATTCTTTCCCTACAACTAGGGATGTGGGACTCAGAAAACCATCAGACCAACAGCCGAAGCTATTAGAGCCAGTTCGAAATTCACGCTTCAGAGAAGGTCTACCACCTGAGTTCTAAGCAGAACGGTTGAGCGCCCATGTTCAGCCAAAGTTTTAAGAGGACTAGGCACATGCTGAATACTACGATTGATTCCAACGTAGACCCGCAAGCAAATAGAGAAACTGCTTTTGTACTCAAGTTTGAACAGGTTGGTTTAAGTGACATTCCCCTAGTTGGTGGTAAGAATGCCTCGCTAGGTGAAATGATTCAACAACTGACTAGCAAAGGTGTAAATGTTCCCAACGGGTTTGCTACCACAGCTTACGCCTATCGTTATTTCATTGAAGCAGCTGGTTTAGAAGAAAAACTTCGTCTGCTGTTTGCCGATCTCGATGTTGAAGATATGAACAGTTTGCGGCAGGTGGGTAAACAAGCCCGCTTGTTGATGATGCAAACACCATTCCCACAAGAATTGCAAGATGCGATCGCGGCAGGCTACACCGAATTATGCCAACAATATGGCGCTGATACCGACGTAGCGGTTCGTTCTAGTGCGACAGCCGAAGACTTGCCAGATGCCAGTTTTGCCGGCCAACAAGAAACCTATCTAAACGTCCACGGGCTGCAAGGGGTGTTAGAGTCCTGCCACAAGTGTTTTGCCTCCATCTTCACCGATCGCGCCATTTCCTATCGCACGATTAAAGGCTTCGATCACTTTGAAGTCGCCCTCTCCGTCGGTGTGCAAAAGATGGTGCGGTCTGACTTAGCCGCGTCTGGAGTCATGTTCTCGATCGATACCGAGACTGGCTTTAAGGATGCAGTATTTATCACCTCTGCCTACGGGTTAGGGGAAAATGTGGTGCAAGGGGCGGTCAACCCGGATGAATTCTTTGTGTTCAAACCTACCCTGAAGCAGGGCTACAAACCGATCGTCAAGCAACGGGTCGGCACCAAAGAGATCAAAATGATCTATGACGTGGGTGGCTCCAAGCTGACCAGAAACGTGCCCGTACCCGATAGTGAACGCGACAAATACTCTGTCACCGACGAGGAAGTACTGCAACTCGCAAGATGGGCCTGCATTATTGAAGACCACTACACCCAAATTCGCGGCAGCTATAGCCCGATGGATATTGAGTGGGCAAAAGATGGCTTGACAGAACAACTGTTTATCGTGCAAGCCCGTCCCGAAACCGTGCAGTCCCAGAAGTCGGGTAACATCCTTAAGTCCTATTCCATGACCGAAAAAGGCAAAGTGCTAGTCCTCGGTCGGGCGGTGGGTGAAATGGTTGGACAAGGCACGGCGCGCGTAATCATGGATGTCCACCGCATCGACGAATTCAAGGCAGGAGAAGTTCTAGTTACCAACCGGACAGACCCCGATTGGGAACCGATCATGAAGAAAGCCAGTGCGATCGTTACCAACCAGGGTGGACGCACCTGCCACGCCGCGATTATTGCTCGTGAATTGGGAATTCCCGCGATCGTTGGGTGTGGAGATGCCACGGAAAAACTCCAGACTGGACAGGAAGTCACGATCTCCTGCTGTGAAGGGGAAGATGGCAAAGTCTACGAAGGTCTACTCCCCTTTGAAATCAAAGAGGTTGCCCTCGATAACCTGCCTCGGACTCGCACCCAAATCCTGATGAATGTGGGTAATCCGGATGAAGCCTTTAGTCTCTCGGCAATTCCGAATGATGGTGTGGGATTGGCTCGCTTAGAGTTCATTATCGCCAACCAGATTCAGGCACACCCATTAGCCCTGATTCACTACAAAGAACTGAAGGATGAATTGGCGAAGTACAAGATCGCGGATATCACCAAGCAGTACGACGACAAACCCGAATTCTTTGTGGATAAGTTGGCTCAAGGGGTAGGCGCGATCGCCGCTGCCTTCTATCCCAAGCCCGTGATCGTGCGGATGTCGGACTTCAAGAGCAACGAATACGCTAACCTCCTCGGTGGCCGCGAATTTGAACCTCATGAAGAAAACCCCATGATCGGTTGGCGCGGGGCATCTCGGTACTATGACGAGAAATATCGCGAAGGCTATGCTCTGGAATGCAAGGCCATGAAGCGGGTACGGGATGAAATGGGCTTAACCAACGTCATCTTGATGATCCCGTTCTGCCGCACACCCAACGAAGGTCGCCGGGTACTGGCGGAAATGGAACGCAATGGCCTCAAACGCGGTGTGAATGGGTTGCAAGTCTATGTGTTGTGCGAGATTCCCAGCAACGTCGTGTTAGCCGATGAATTCGCGGAAGTGTTCGATGGCTTCTCGATCGGCTCGAATGACCTGACTCAGTTAACCCTGGGCCTCGATCGGGATTCGGCGCTGGTTGCTCACCTGTTTGACGAACGCAATACAGCAGTCAAACGGTTGGTCGGCGATGTGATCCGCACCGCGAAGGAAAAAGGTCGCAAGATTGGTATCTGCGGTCAAGCTCCGAGCGATTATCCCGAATTCGCCCGCTTCCTGGTTGAGCAAGGGATTCATTCCATCAGCCTCAACCCCGACTCGGTGCTGAAGACCATTCTGGAAATTGCTGAAGCTGAGAAGTTCTAGCCTCCAGATTTAGGTAGTAGAGGGATGGGTACAGGATACACAGTTGATTCAGTTTGTGTTCTCTCTAGCGACCCTCTACTACCTAACACTTCTTGATCACGAAGACTCAATGGCGGCCTGACAACCACCCACTTCTGCAAGAAGCCCTCGTTGTATCCTGTACCCTTTTCTTTCAAGGAGCCTGACCATGTTTTCACCATTCCAAAAAATTCTGGTCGCCCTCGATCGATCCGATATAGGTCAACAAGTGTTTGAGCGAGCCGTTACTTTGGCCCAGGCTCAACAGGCTCGGCTGATGTTATTGCATGTGATGTCGCCGATGGATGGGGAAGCACCACCGATGATGTATCCCAGGCCAGATGGCGTTTATCCCGGTATTTATGAAGATGCCATTAAAACCTATGCTCGGCAGTGGGAAACCCAAGAGCGTGAGGGTTTACAGTGGTTACAAACTCTAGCAGAACAAGTGACTGCGGCTGGAGTAGTGGCTGAATATACTCAAAACAATGGTGTTCCGGGTCGGACAATTTGCGCGATCGCAAATACCTGGAGGGCTGACTTGATTGTATTAGGACGACGGGGCCACTCTGGACTCAGTGAAATGTTGTTAGGCAGTGTCAGCAACTATGTCTTGCACCATGCCCCCTGTTCCGTCCTAACGATTCAAGGCAAAGGCAATGCAGCTGAAACAGAAGCCGCTGAGTCATTTGCTACAAGTAGTCATTGATGATTAGTGCATTGTTGGGAGCGATCGCCAATCACCAAGCATAGATTGAATTAAAAGTTTCCTGTATTGGGCTGAGTGATGATGACTGGGAATTGAGCAGATGGTTCAATTGCCCAGTCTTTTCCTATTTAAATCAATCCCAAGCGATCGAGCGCATCGCGCGCCGCATCCTTCTCCGCTGATTGTTTTTTATGCCCATTCCCTTGCCCATAAATTTTGTCAGCAACCTGCACTGCCGCAATAAAATGTTTGGCATGATCTGGCCCCGACTCTGACACAATCACATACTGAGGATTTTCTTTGATATTGGCTAAAGCCCATTCCTGAAATCGACTTTTATAGTTGACATTAGGTGTTGTGACAACTAAATGATTGACGACAGAATCAAAAAAAGGTTCGACATACGATCGCACCTGATTAATATCTGAATTGGCATCTAAAAAATAAGCACCAATTAAGGCTTCAAATGTACTACTAAGCAAACGAATATTTTCCCGCCCCCCTTCCCGTTCTGCGCCTTTGCCTAACTTGATCTGCTGACCTAAATTGAGTGTCTCAGCAAACTTAGCAAGTTGTTTAGCATCCACTAATGCCGATCGTAAAGGAGTTAATTCTCCCTCACTTTTGTCAGGATACTTTTTATACAAAAACTCACCACTGAGAAAATTCAATACGGCATCGCCCAAAAATTCCAACCGCTCATTATGTTTACCAGCACTGGAATTTTCATTGGCAAACGATCGATGGGTCAAGGCTCGTTCTAAAAGGACGTAATCGCGGAACTTCGGTAGATTGAACATCTTCTTAAACCCTTGTTTTTATATTTTTTGGCATAGTAAAACTGCTTAAAGATAGAGGTTTATTAGCATTCCTGTTAAACAACTTAGGAATTTCTTTAAATCTGCTGAGAGGAAGTTCATCAAAGCTTTAAATCATCCAGACGGGTGACAGGGAACTCGCCACGTAGATGGAGTTAATGCTGAGTGCGATCGGCGAAGGTATATTTATTCAGCCCTGCAATCGTCTACGTTATGCAAACTCCTAACCACAACCGTCCCAAATCGACTGGCATTAGCCAGGTGATCGATCGAGTCCTCGCTTCTGGCAGAATTACCCGTGCCGATGAGACTGTGTTTCTAAGGGCAATGGTGAACGATCATCCATTAAATCGGGAAGAAATGGATCAGATCAACCATGTTTTCGATCGCCTGCAAATGGGCTTACTGAAAGTCGTTGACTAATCTACCACCCAACAATAACTTTCCACATCAACGAGCCGATCGCAAATGTGGCTAAATGTTGGGGTAAAAGCTTTAAGAATGGCTGGCGCGCAATTTTTTGGGTTAAGAACACACTCAACCAGACAGTACCAATCAATGTAATCGCTTGCAGAAACGCAATCACCGCCGGATGAGCTACAGCGACCAGCGAATCCACTGTTCCAGTTGACAACCCAAAGGTCGCAAAGGTCACTGGAACGACTCGTCCGGCTTCCGTTAATCCCAACCGCAAATAATGGGCCAGATTGCCACCCAATACTAACGGTAGATAACCATAAGCCAGTTCCATAAACGAGCGCGGCTTACAGGAGCGGCTCAGCAGCCAAATGATCCCATAAGCAAAGAGAGCGATCGCTGCCGGAACTAGCATCACCAGAATTGATAGTCCTGCATGGATACCAAAGTGATCTAGTGGTAAATTCCACCCCAATGCTGTGCTAATTTCAGGCAGCCGATGGAGAAATACCGCGCCAAATAGTAGGAACAACAGACAAACTTCGTACCAAGTGGGTGTGTGCGTTGTCCACAAATCGATACCCGGCGGACGCAGATTTAATTCCACCGATCGATGCGGACACGCCTTTAGGCAAGTCATACATAACACGCAATCCCGATTATCTTGCAATTGAGCGGGATGGGAATAAAGTGGACAACCATCTGTTTCTTGACCTTCTCCTTTCTGGGGGCCACCTTTATAACACTGATAGGTCGTACAGGTGGCTGAACAAATCCCCTGCTGTGCCCGCAATTCCACGATCGACAGTTTGGCAAATAAGCCATTCATGCCCCCGATCGGACAGAGATAGCGACACCAAAACCGCCGCTCAAATAACACAGAAAAGATCACGGCTCCGGCGGTAATCAGCAGCAACAGACACCCGGATAGGTAAGCCGTATTTTCCAGGTTCCATAACTCCTCCCACAACACAATTAAGGTAAACAGCCCAAACAGAAACCACCCACCCGCTTTTTCGGCTTGCTGGCGGGGCCAGGGTTGAAGTTGTCGAGGATAGAGCCAAAGGGAAATTTTTTGTGCCAGTTCCCCGTAGATCATAAACGGGCACACGGCACACCAGAGCCGCCCCACAAACGGAAATGCCACCAGGATTAACATCCACCACCAGCTCCAGAACAGATTCAGGGCAATATTCTGCTCTCGGTTCTGCGGGCCTAGCATCAGCACAGCAACTACGATCGCAAAGAATCCCAATGTGAAGCCATAATTAATGCGATCGGGGAACCAAGGACTGCGGAGAAACTGGCGCAAGCGAGGATCAGCATTCAGCAAATTAATCCGGAATCGCTTGCCTTTGGCACTAGCAGGCCAGAATACTTCCTCCGTTAGTTCACTCGCTCCATTCGATTGCAGGATCGCCCGCTCTACCAAACTTTCCAATTCAGCAAAATTTCCCGGAAAGTCATAGCCTTGAAGTCGTCGCAGTGCTTCTGGGGTCACTGACGGTTTAGCAAAGCCGCGCGTTCGGCAAAACAAACTAACGTAGTACTCCACCTGAGCTTGAATATCTGCTTTCCGCACCCGTAAGGGCGGCACTTTAATTTCATGGCCGATTAATGGTTTCTGCTCCAACGGCAGCAAACTTTTTTCGGACGTCATCAAAATCCGAGCTTCGGAGATTCGTGGGGTAGAGAGCGCTTCTCCCTCTCGGTTAACGGGTTCATACTCCCCAGTTTCCAGTAGCCGCACCAGTTTCGGCTGTAAGTCTGGATGCAATTCCTGAATATTGTTCAACAGCAGTGTGCCAGTTCCCAGCCATTCCAGTAATCCCGGTTTCCCACCAGCTCGCCCAAATAGCTCTGCGCCACTGACCTGTAACGTGTCGCAGTTGATTTTAACCATCGGGTCATGGCGACTGTCCGAACCAAAATGAACCAAGGCCGCAATATTGTCTTTTCCTAATCCTGGTTCACCAAAGATCAACACTGGGCGACGATCGCGCGTTGCCTTTTTAATATCCTGACGCAACCGCACCGCATAACGACTAGAACCGACAATACCTCGCTTCACCCTCGGCAGCAAATAGGAGCGCAACGCCGCCTGCCGTTCTCGTTCATACACTAGTTGGGCGGAAACTTGACCTAACTCTGTGGCCAGGTAGCGGGAAAAGGTTTGACTAATTTCTGGAAATTGCCGAACTAGCGCTAGGACTTGCTCACGCGGGATCATCCACAGTACACAATCACTCAACGTGACGACCGTTTGCTCAGCCAATTGATCCAGCAATAATTCCTTGATTTGTAGGATCGCCCCTGGTAACAATCCCACCGCTTTCGCCACCGTAATTTGATTGGTATGGTAGCTCTCCAACCGCCCCGATCGCAGAATATATAGTGCTGTTGGCGGAGTATCTTCCAACACCAAACGGCGATTGTCCTCTAGGGAAACTTCCTCAATCGCTGCCGCGATCGCCGCTAACGTCTCCTCAGACAACGCTCCCAATACCGTATTTTCTTTGAGCCAGAGTGCGCGATCGTTCACTTCCATAACCAGTACGCCAGAAACAATGAGCAATAACCAGCGATCCGTCAACCGGAAATCAACAGTAAACCGTGGGAACTAAATCTCGACGTCCCCATCAGCCTCACTGTTCTCATCTCCGTCCCCCTTCCTCAGCATACCGAAATAAATAAATGGCACATTTCGTCAGCCGCCTCTGATCGGGTTCACTGACAAAATATGCCATTATGTTGTCGCCAGATGGCGAACATTAATTAGGTAGGAATTCAGTTCGGTGCTTGCGATTTAGTTCAACTAGCTAGGGCAAACAGCACGATCGTTAGCATTCAGCTTGATCACACCTTCTGCGCCATTCACCACAAAGGGAACGGTTTGATCGCCAACGACTCTTCTCAGAACAGGTCTGGAAGTCAAGCAAGATCTGATTTGCTCGCCCCAAGCGTTGTAATCAATGTTGGGTAGAGTGGGTGCATACTTGTCAGTGATCGGCGTGTTGGTGGTCACGCTGGTATCTTTATCGAGAACGATCACATTGGGCAGAGTGTAGAAATAGGGCTGTACCGGAGGGGTAGGCAGCGCAAGTTCAGTAACAGTGGTCAGAGTTTCTTTCGGCAGAACTTCAGTGGTCGCCTTGTACTGAGCAGAAGCGGGAAGCGCTAAGCTTGCCACCGCACCAGCAGCACCAAGAATAGACAGGACGCGTGTTTTCATATTCAATCCAACTCCTCATTAACAACCGTAACCACGGTAGCCACAACTGGCATAACCACAGTAACTACAACCAAAGGTGAGGAAGTAAATCTAGCGCTACCTTAGTTGCTCCTTTATTTCTACACTGTTTTGCCAATCTAAGCCAGCCTTAGATGAGCGAAATGAGGAATCTTAATCAGTTTTTAGTGGTTAGCGAATAGCCCGAACCCGTGGGGATCATTTTCCCCACTAGCTCAAGAATTCGGTTTACCAGTCTGTTGTAGTGCGCTCCTGAAGTACCCGATCGTAGACAGCAGCGGTTTGGTGGGCCAGGTTTGCCCAATTAAACCGTTCAGCTAATTCAGCATGGGCATTATTGGCCAGCCAGCGAGCATAGCTCGGATTTTTTAAGACTTCTAAAATGCCCCAAGCCAGGGAATCGGGATTATTTGTCCAGGTGACAATCCCAGTTTTGTTATGGCGCACTACCTCGGGCAACCCACCGGTATCAGACACTACGACTGGAACCTGAGCCGCAAAACTTTCTAACGCCACAATCCCGAATGGTTCGTAGAGGCTGGGAAATACCGCACAGTCTGCGATCGTGCGAAATTTGTTCAAATCTGTATCGGACATAAAGCCCGTAAAGTAACACTTATCCCAAATGCCTAAATCCCAGGCCAGTCGCTTCAGATCATCAGTGTTGCCAGTACCAATCAGCACAAACTTGGCAAAGCCACTCATTTCCCAAATGACTCGAGGAGCCGCCCTTAGCAGGACAGAAACCCCTTTTTCATAGGTCATGCGACCGACGTAATAAATAATTTTTTCGCGATCGTGGGCAAAACGACGGCGAAACTCGATCGTATCAAAATTCACTTCAGAAACTAGCT
>DATNPU010000212.1:0-2978 GCA_036703105.1 Microcoleaceae cyanobacterium | reverse complement strand
TGCTATGCCAATTTTAGGGTCTATTTGTCCAATGGTGCAACTTTTTTGGGCAAGTAGACTAGCTGCGGCATGGCGCGATGTTCACCTCGTTCAGGATTTAATCTGCCATGCCCCATTTTTGTGTTGCCATACTGGCTGGAGGTGTCCAATGACCCTTCCTCCCAAGCACCGCCTACTTGAACCGTTGCCTGGAGACCCCCAAGGTAAACGGTTATGTGAACTGTTTAATCACCCGTGGTACCCGATCGTCGCCGCCACTCCTGAGGATGCCCAAGCGAAACCGCAATGGCAAACCCTTAAGCGCTACCCGATGCGCCCCCGAACCCTGTGGAACCAATGGCAGGATGCCAACCAACTGGTGGGAGTCCGGTTTGGCAATCAAACCCAATATGCGTTGATTGACCTGGATGTTCAGAGCCAATATCGCTCGCCCGATGCCATCTCCGCGATCGTGCAAGCCTTAGAAACGATCGGAATTTGTCGTGTGATTCCTGTTCAATCCAGTTGGAGCGGCGGCATTCACCTCTATTTGCCATTGCCAGAAGCCGTCGCGACCTTCGACTTAGCGTTAGCCGTCAAACGCTGTCTAGCAGTCCAGGGGTTTGAGGTCGCGCCGGGTCAGTTAGAAATCTTCCCGAACGTCAAAAGCTGGGGCAACCCTGCCAAAGGGCAATATATCCAATACAACGCCCATCGCTTACCGTTACAGCCTGGTACCGGTTCTTTTCTCCTGGATGATGACCTGCAACCGATCGGGGCTGACCTGGCTAGCTTCTTCCAACAGTGGGACAGTGCGACTCCCTATCAAGACCTGACCCTCCTCCAACTTGCCCTCAGTCAAGCGAGAGCCAACCATAAAGGGAACTATCAGCCCCCCACCGATTCCAAAGTTGTGGATGCCTGGAAACAGGATTTAGAACGCGAGATGGCTGAAGGCTGGACAGGACACGGGCAAACCAATCACCTACTGAAAACGATCGCCTGTTACGGGGTCGTCTTCCAAAGCTTAACCGGAACCGCTTTGGTGGACTATGTGGAGCAAACGGCGATGGCCAGTGCCGGATACACCGAATGGTGTCGGCATCAGCTAGAAATTCGCCAGCGCAGCCAGGATTGGGCAAAAGCCGCTGAAAGGTATTACTGGGAACTGGGGACGGATGGCGAGCGGGAGGGCAATGTTCATGCGGTCAACAATATTGTGCCCATACGGCGGAACCGCCGAAACCAAGAGAAGGCTTTGGATGCCCAGGCTCGGATTCAACAAGCAGTCCAAGCGTTAGCGGCGTCAGGACAACTGCCGGATGATCTGAGTAAGCGAGGCGACGCAATCGTGGCGCAAGCGCGATGCAGCAAGCAAACCTTATACAAATACCAAGAACTCTGGCTGCCCAAATATGACCCGCAAAATCTGGAGGCATCTCCCAGTTTAGTCGCGGCGATCGCCCCTGCTGTCAGTACCAACCTTCAGGACAACAGCCAAATGAGTGTACAAGCCGAGCCAGAGCCAGTTTCTACCGCATCAACTGAGAAACCGCTGAACCAGCCAAAACCGCTAGAAGCCAAGCCAGTAGGGGTTGTACACTCAATCCCCTATATGAAAGGTGTAATTTTTGAAAGTAATTCCCTTTCTGCTTCAAATCTTTATCCGGCGGCGTTGAGTGAGTTTTCCCCAGCCTCGCTACCTGTCTCTCGACTCCCTGAACCACTAGCCACCCCCGGTAACGCTGACTCGGAGGTCACGATCGCGGCAATTCGAGGGACGATCCAGCAATTGGGTTGGCAACCTGCCCAGTTCCATCAGTTTGTCGCAGAACGCTTTAGGGGAAGACGTTGGAGCCAGTTGACGGAAGACGATCGCTTGCTCCTGCTGTACTGGTTGCGGCAAGTAGAGTGAATGGTTGCCGATTTTAGGCTTAACTAATCATTCAAGAGGCTTGCTTTGGGATGATTCGGTGAATCGTTTCCTCATCAATTCCTGTTTGCTGAGCAATTTCCTCGATAGTCATTCCTGCTTTTAGCAACAAGGGAACTGTTATGGCTAACGCCTCTTCTTTGCCCTCTTCTTTTGCCTCTTGATAAATCCGGCTATTTTCTAAGTCCAGTCCTAGCATGGCTTCCACATCTTCTCGACTGAGATGAATGAACTTGTAGAACGCGATCGTGGCAATTATCTCTATTATCTCGTTTTTGGTCAGTGTGTCTGTAGTTTCCTCCTCTGTTCGCTCAATTAATTGTCTTGCCTGAACGATCGCCGCTTCTTGAGGAGCAATCGTCAACTGCATCAAACTAATGCCGATCGGCTGCTGACTTGGATCGCCTAATTCATTTAAATAAATGCGCTTGACTTGTGACCCATTTAGTAAAGAGCGGTGAATAGTGGTATTTTCCGGCTCCAAGTTGCGATCGGGGAAAATCAAAACCCCATACCAGTCATCATAAAGCGTTGGATTGCGATACAGATAGAGCAGGGATTCTGAGAAGAAGCGGTGATAGAGGGACTCATCTTTTTGAAATTGCACCTCAGCAAAAAAGATGATTTTGGGTGAAGCATCGTCAGGGGGCAAAAATACACCATCAATGCGAAAGGTAGGTTCTTTAATCTCTACAGACTCAAATCGATAGTGTTCTGCTTGAAGAGGTGGGCGCTCGACTAGCTCAAACAACAAGTTTGGGAAGCGCTGGAAAATCTGATAAAAGATAGCGTCTCGTCTCATTGAGAGGTTATAACATGGATGGTTTATGAAAATTCTGGAATCAGAGATTAGTCGATGTAGGCTAATAAAAATATTGTTCAGCCATAAATCACACTAATGCCAGAGCAATCTTATTCTTCCATTGGTCTTGCGGAGTTAATCGAACAAGTGAAGCAAGACCTACTTTCTACCGTTCCCGGCAAAAACAAAGATGCTCCTATCCTGTTCGTGAGTTCAGTCGAGGTAGAAGCGCAGGTGACTGTTAAACGAGAGGGCAAAGCTGGG
>DATNPU010000228.1:0-32632 GCA_036703105.1 Microcoleaceae cyanobacterium | reverse complement strand
TAGTGCCCTTAATGCAATAAGCATCCGCTCCACTTGATAAGGCCGCAATGACTTCATTCTCTGTAGTGTGGGAGGTCAACATGACTACTCTCACCTCTGGCATGGCTGCTTTAATCTGTTGCGTAGCCGCGATGCCATCCTGACGCGGCAGGCCAATATCCATCACAACAACATCTGGCTTTAACCGTTGAGCAGCTTCGACTGCCATATAGCCATCGGCAGCCTGACCCACTACCTTTAAGTGGGGATAGTCCTCAAGAGATTGCTCTAATCCCAATTGCATCATGGGATCATCTTCCACCAGTAACAACCGCAAGGTGGGCAGTTCTGAGGCAGGATCGGGAGACACAGTAGCATCAGACATAGGGAACAGCCATGTACGTCTGACTTATACTACTGCAAGGTTCTCCTACCTGAGACTGGAAAATCAAGTTATGAGCAATATCCTTCCGGAGGATTCTTCCGCTAATCTGCAACAAATCGCCAAAACATTTCGCCAAACTGGCTGGATCAGTTTTTGGGTGCAGTTGGTTTTAACCGTGATTTCGGCCATCACGTTAATCTTTGCCGCTGCTTCTGGCAGTAACCCTAACCCGGCTACAGGCAATGCCAGTACGAATCCCGGTACCGGGATCGGTGGTTTACTAACCATTCTGGGCATTGCTGTCCTAGCCTTTAACATGTATTGGGCCTTAACTCGCTATGTTTCGTTTGGCAGGCGGCTGAGTGGCAGTAAAACGGTACGTCCGCGTAAATCCGACACGATTCAAGCGATTCGGTTTGGCCTATTTGTCAGCTTGATTGGCATGTTGTTGGCGATTCTAGGAGCAGAAACGATCGTCGGTCTACTGGTGGGTAAAGCCTTAAGCCAGGGGATTGGGGGGCTGGTGGCTGTCGATCCCAGTCGGTTTATTCAACCGGCGGATACCTTTGTGGTTCAAGCCAGCATCAATGTGATCCTGGCGCAATTTGCTGGAATTGTCGCGGCATTATGGTTATTGAACCGGATGAGTAAATAATCAGTAAGTCAGGTACAAATGGCGAAACACGAAAAAACAGCGATAGATGAAGCGTTTGGCATTGTGCCGATCCTCCGACAGGACGGCCACGATCGCTTTTTATTGATCCAACATCATGCGGGGCACTGGGGATTTCCTAAAGGTCATGCGGATCCGGGGGAAACAGCGATCGCAACGGCGTGCCGGGAGTTTGTGGAAGAAACGGGGATTACAGACTATCAAGTCGTAGCAGATGTCTCGTTTGTAGAACAGTATGCTTTTACGAACAATGGCACTCGGTATGAGAAAACGGTAGTCTACTTTCCGGCCTGGGTGCAGTCGGAGTTAGTGACGCATCAGGAGGCGGAAATTCAGGCTTCGATTTGGGCCGATTACCAAACTGCGATCGGGCAACTGACCTTTAAGGGGTCAAGGCAGGTTTTGACTCAGGTGCATGAGTATTTGCAGCAGCAGAGGCAGGAATAAGAGGATAGGGAGATAGAGACGATGGGGCAGGTGAGGGAAAGGAGGCAAGGGCGGGGATGAAAAATTTCTACCTTGAGAAAGTTCTTGTTGGTTAAGGAGGTGGCTTAAGCTGAGGGGCGAGAACGCAGTATGAGGTCGTCATGGAAGCGCTTTTGACACAAGCGAAGGAACTACGAGAGACTGTAATTGATTTTGTCTTGGATGCCGAGGGTGAATTGGCGGTGGCATTGGAATCCTATAGTGCTGCAAAGCTGGCTCAAATCTCGAAATCACAGCAGCAAACAGGTAGCCTTAATGATCTAGTTGTGACCTTATTCCTGATGGAAGGACGGGTCGGAGAACAGACCCCATTAGAGTTATTTGTGCAGGAGCAGCCATCTTTATCTGCCAGCGATCGCGCGTTAATTCAAAACTGGTCACACGCTTTCATGGGTTTATTTGAAGTCATGCAGGTACAGCCAGATGGCTTTGAGGTAATGAGTTGGACAACGGCTAAACACTATCAAGTCAAACTGCAAGATCCTCGCGAACAGGAACGCTTAGCCCGATTGAAAGCTGGGGATATTGTGCTGGCTCCGATCGCCCCAATCAGTAATGATGAATGGATGTTTTTCAATCCACCAGCCCTATTAGGCAAACTGGGGAAACCCAAACTGGCCGTTGCCGTTGGCAGCTTCAAGGACAATTATAAGAATTACCTTTATAGCGATGCCCCGGAACTGCTGGCAGAGGCATGGAAATCTGTTGCCCGCTATCATGATGAGTTTGTGGAATTCTTTGGTAGTGATGAATTAACGCTGCCTGGCCATCAACTGGACAAGAAGCTGACTGAATTCCAAACAGTGATTGCCGATCGCCGGTTTGAGGCAGCGGGAATTGATCGATCGAAGTCCTTAGAAGAATTGGCTAGCGAAGCCGGACTTTCAGACGATGAAATTGCGGAAGCGGCAGCAGAAATGGGAGCTGATCCGAAAGCATTGGCTGATCTGAAGGCCGGTAAGCAACCGGATATGGTCACTCCTAAAATTGCTATACCAGATGCTTTGAAAAAAGCTGAACAGGTGACGATGCTATCTCATCCCCACTGGGGACAACTGTTTTTACCCCGTTATTCGACGCTGCAAGCTCTGTTGACGGCTGAGGATTGGCAAAGTGTGCCCAATGCGGACAAACTTATCCGACAGGCGTTAGAAGACCCGCAAATGAATGCGTTTGTGTGGCATCGGTTGGCTGATCGATATCCCCAGTCGTTAGAAGCCGTCTTACGAGCCGTTCTCGATCGCCCGACGTTGAACCTCAAAACGGATTTGGATCAGGTATTACAGGAATTTGGTAAACCGATTCAACCCGAATTACCGGAGATCGCTAGTGTTCCTGTTCACTTGAATGATTTATTCCAAGATGCACTGCTGGAAGTGCATAAGAGCAAGAAAGACAGCCAGGCGAAAGAGAAGTCTAAACGTAAAGCAGCTGGATTTAGTCAGAGATGAAGGTGGTTGCCTATTTGTACTATGACCCGTTGCTGGAATCAGCTCCCAGTCCAGCAATTTGGGGAGAGTGGCAGATAGAGCAAACCTATCAAGATCTGGCCATAGAAGGCAGTAGCAAACCTGATGCGCGGCAGGCTAGTAAATCGCGATCGAGTAGCGATCGGCCGGAATGGCAGCAGCTCCTCCAAGCTTGTCAGCAGGGTGAGATTGATGCGGTTTTAGTCCGACGTTTAGAAGATCTGGGTGGTTCGGTCAAAGCGGTTAGCGATCGATTGGCGGCGTTGGAACAATTGGGCGTACAACTGATTGCTCTAGATCAGCCGAATATTCGATCGGAATTGTTGACCTTACTGCAACAACTTCAGTATTACCAGCGTAGCCAGCGAATTCGGCAAGGACATGCTCGTAATCGCGTTAAAGCGTTGCCACCACCGGGTAAAGCTCCCTATGGTTATCGACGCGGCAGAAGCGGTTATGTGCTCGATCGCAGCACCGCTCCAGTAGTCAAAGAGTTTTTCGAGCAATTTCTGTTGTTTGGGTCACTCCGGGGAGCGGTACGGCATCTGGCGAAGAAATATGGCATGAAGATTGCTGTATCGACGGGACAGCGATGGTTAACCAATCCTACCTATCGCGGAGATCTGGAGTATCAGACAGGGCAGTTGGTACGGAATACTCACGTACCAATTATTTCACGGGAAGAAGCGGCCCAAGTCGATCGCCTGTTACGCCGGAATCGGCGGTTGCCCTCCCGAACGGCCAGCGCTCCCCGATCCTTAGCTGGCCTGGTGGTCTGTGGGGCATGTCAGTCACCGATGACCGTGGCCAGTGTGTCGGCACCTCGGCGGGAAAAAGAATATTTGTATCTGCGGCCTCGCAGTTGTCCTCAGCGACCGAAATGTTCAGCGATCGCCTATGAGCAAATTCTCCAAACAGCTATTCAGCGAATTTGTGAGGATTTACCTCGTGCAGTCACAGGCATGGCTTTACCAGATGTTGATCAGATCAAACAGGGAATTGCGGGCGCGATCGCAGCAAAACAATCTGTACTTGACCAGCTACCCGCTTTAATTACAACTGGCGTTTTAGATCAGGAAACTGCCGATCTTCGTAGTTATAAATTACGTACAGAAATGGCGGAATTAGAAACCAAATTAGCCCAATTACCGCCTGTAAATTTATTATCGATCGCCCAGGCTGTATCCCTTCCCCAATTTTGGTTGGATTTATCAGAGTCAGAGCGGCGGTTTTATTTTCGAGAATTCATTCGCCAGATTGAATTAACTCGGGATGAAGTGAATTCGGTTTGGCAGTTAAAACTTATTTTTATTTTCGAATTTTAGAATAATCCAGACATTTGGATTAAACGTCTCTCTACTCCATCTATCTTATAAATAAAATGTGTAGGAATAGGTTTTGAACTTCAGAGAATAGTTACTGCAATCACTACTCTCCAACCTATCCCTACGATCGGGCTATTAGTTGTAAACCTGCCTCAAGTTAGATGAATTAGGCACGGCTTTGAATGTTCAGTTCGGGCTTTCGTTCGGCAAAGTACTTGCTGAGGAAAGTATTGATAAAGGAAAGCACAACTGGGCCAAGGATAAACGCCAACAAGCCATCAACTCTAAAACCTGGAACTAAAACAGCGGCTAACCAGAAGCAAAGACCATTCACGACGAGAGAGAATAGACCCAGGCTAACAAAGTTGATTGGCATAGTTAGCAAAGACAGGGTTGGCCGCACTGAAGAGTTGATTAGACCAACCGCGATCGCTGCAATCATCGCTGCCGGGAAAGTAGCAATATCCACACCGGGAACCGCTAAATCCACCACTAAAAGGCTTAACGCCGTCGCTAAGGTTGTAAAGAAAAATCCAAGCATAGTGCTTTCCTCAAAGAGCTGATAAATGTTCGGTTTCAATATCACAATTCAATCTTGTGATCTCGTGTCAAATTAAACTTCTATAAAAAGATAGATTCATTCTCTACAGCTTGGATCGACCCAGAGAGGGACGATGATCCTCGCTTCCGCCAATCAAAATAGGGGTAATAGATATTCAGGAGATAGAAGATAATGGCTGTAAATAATACTGTTTCAACTTCAAGATTACTGCGACTGATTCTAGCTGTTGTTTTGCCCCCGTTAGGTGTGTTTCTCACCTTTGGTTTTAGTGTGACCTTGCTGATTAATATTGGGCTAACCCTATTAGGCTGGTTGCCTGGTAGTATTCATGCTCTGTGGGCGATCGCCAAACATGAAGAAAATTTCAACCGTCAGTTAGGATAATTCAGGTTTAGGGTTATATTTGCGGGGAAGTTGGCAGGCTGGCGGCAGCAGAAGTCACCATCTGGAGTATTGTGGAGTAGGCCATACGATGGCGATCGCCGCCAGTTAGTTACTTCCAATTAGCCAGTCAATGACAGTAGCAACCCTCCCAGCGTTAATTCAGCAAATGACTCAGCCGGAGTTCTATCCGCATCCGGTGACAGAACCGATACAACTGATTCAAACCCATGTTTCTTATGTGTTATTGACAGGCGATTTTGCGTACAAAGTCAAAAAGCCTGTCAATTTTGGTTTTTTAGATTTCTCAACGCTGGAGAAACGCCATCATTTTTGTAACGAAGAACTGCGATTGAACCAGCGAGGAGCCGCAGAGCTGTATTTAGCAGTTTTACCGATCGTGCAAGTTGGTGAGCAGTTTCAGCTTGATGGTGTCGGTGAGGCGGTCGAGTATGTCGTTAAAATGCGGCAGTTTCCCCAATCTGCTTTATTCACTGAAGTCTACGATCGCGGTGAACTGACCGAATCATTATTAGAACAACTAGCGCAAGAGCTGGCAGAGTTTCATCGCAAAGCGGCAATTAATGACTATATTCGCCGTTTTGGGGAAGTGGCTCAAATTCGCCAGGCGATCGACGAGAACTACGAGCAAACGCAAACCTATATTGGTCGGGCGCAGACCCAAGCTCAGTTTGACGAAACGCGCCACTATACCGATCGCTTATTTGCTGAACAGAACGGATTATTTGAGCAACGGATTCAACAAAACTGGATTCGAGAATGCCACGGCGATGTGCATTTACGCAACATTGCCTTGTGGCAAAACCAGATTTATCTATTCGATTGCATTGAGTTCAATGAATCCTTTCGATTTGTGGATGTCATGTTCGACATTGCTTACATCATCATGGATTTGGATGTGCGCGATCGGCGGGATTTGAGCAATCGGTTTATGAATGCCTATGTCGAACAAATGGGTGACTGGGAAGGCTTACAGGTGTTACCACTCTACCTCAGTCGGCAGTCCTATGTGCGGGCAAAGGTCACCTCATTCTTGCTGGATGACCCCTCGATTGATGCAGCGGCGAAACAAGACATTACTGAATCTGCGGCCCGTTACTATCGGTTGGCCTGGGAATATACTCAGCCTCGTGAAGGTCGCCTCATTCTCATGTCTGGTTTATCTGGATCTGGTAAAAGTACCTTGGCGCGGCAGTTAGCGGCTCAAATGGGAGGTGTCCATCTGCGATCGGATGCAGTTCGCAAACATCTAGCTGGGATACCATTGGCAGCGGCTGGCAAGGACGATCTCTACAGTCCAGAAATGACGCAGAGAACCTACGATCGCTTGCTGCAACTGGGAGTTACTTTAGCTAAGCAGGGTTACACGGTGATTCTGGATGCTAAATATGATCGACAAGCCTTACGCCAACCCGCGATCGAGCAAGCTGAAGCCCACAGGTTACCTCTACAAATTATTCACTGCACTGCCCCAATCGAAGTTTTACAAGACCGTTTGCGGCAACGGCAGGGTGACATTTCCGATGCCAATGTCGATGTGTTACTAAAGCAAGCGATGGAACCATTCAGCGATCGCGAGCAAGTTTATCTGACCACTGTGGATACAACTCAATAACGATAAACGAAGTAATGTCACTTTATGGCTCAACGACCCGATAGTTCAGCAGGGACATCAACCGGATTTAAACTCTGGTTATTTTTTATGATCTCATTTGCCCTGTTGAAGTATCCACCCCTGTTGAGTGTCTTCCTTGGTGCGGTGGCAGGCGTAGCCGGTGGAGTGATTGCAGCTTGGTGGAATGCCAAGGAAGACTTCCTGGTAGACGAACCATCGCGCCAAACGGAACAGGCAGAAGTCCGGCTATCTGAAGCTGAGCCTTCCCGTCCTTTAGCCACTCGACGGCTGGGATTTGGCGTGAAACATGCTCGCCGCCGAACTCGTGCTAATAGACGATTTAGTTGGTTTTTTCGTCGCCGAAAATAGTCAATTTAGCCGAATACCACAGTACGATTGCCGTAAACTAGAACGCGATTTTGTAAGTGTAATCGTACCGCTCGTGCCAATACGACTCGTTCTAAGTCTTTACCTTTGCGAATCAAATCGTCAACATTATCCCGGTGGCTCACTCGAACTACATCCTGCTCAATAATTGGCCCTTCATCCAAATCCGCTGTGGCATAGTGAGCGGTCGCTCCAATAATTTTGACGCCACGCTCAAAGGCTCGATGGTAGGGATTAGCACCTGCAAAGGCAGGCAGAAACGAGTGATGGATATTGATCACCTGGGGAAACTGCCGAATAAAATCGGCGCTTAACACCTGCATATATTTTGCCATCACCACCAGATCAATCTTGTACTGTTGCAACAGTTCCAATTGTTTGGCTTCCTGAGCCGCTTTCGTCTCTTTCGTCATCGGAATATAGTGATAATCACTGCCAAACTGATGAGCGATCGCTTCTAGATCAGGATGGTTACTAATGATCAACGGAATATCAGCGTGAAATTCTTTTGCCCGTTGCCGCCAGAGTAAATCGAATAAACAGTGGTCTTGTTTACTTACCCAAATGGCAATTCGCGGCATGGCATCGGAAAAATGGAGTTGCCAGTTGGCTTGTAGGGGCTGGGCGATCGCATTAAAGGCTGGCCCAATAATCTCACGGGGCAAATTAAAGCCTTCTAGCAACCATTCCAGTCGGGTCAGAAATAAGCCTGCTGCGGCATCGGTATGTTGGTCGGCATGAATAATATTGCCGCCGTTAGCATAAATAAAGTTGGCGAATTTTGCGACTAATCCCCGTTGGTCGGGGCAGGAGATCAATAGGGTTGCAGTTGGGCTAGTCATTACTACGGGGTGTGGAGGGGACAAAAACTCAAGGATAAAAAGTGCAATCTATCCTTTCTATCCCTGAGTTGGTGAACTATCTCTCTAATTCTTTTATTAGGTTTAACCTATCAGTTTTATGCACTAGCGCGGCCTTTCTTCACCCTGATTTACTGTTTCATTCGGATTTTTCCTAGCCTCAGACTGCTCAGTGGGGGATGCGCTTGGTTTAGCTGGCTCTGAAGCCCGATCGGTACTTTGCCATTCTGAAAAGGGTCGATTGACAGCACTCTCAAAATCGATCGGGACGATGGCCAACGTTAAGTCTGACGTAGAAGTGGTTGGTGGATCGATACGGGCGTATAACCCACTGCGATCGAAGTTCGGTTTCCCTAAAATTAATCGATGAGTCTGTTGGTTTTGCAGTTTGACCTCGATCGTGGCTAAGGGCTGATCTAACCCAAACTCAGCTTGACGAGCGATCGGGACAGTGACGCTCTGTTGCTTCTTACCTGTGGCGATCAGATTGGCTAAAAATGCGATCGAGGCTTCATTCGCTAGTTTTTTCTCTGGAGCCGTCATGACCCAGACAGTAGGAGTTGCTTGGGGAACTTCTGTTTTAGCCGGAGGGGATGATGGAGCGGGTGATGGAGTGACGGAGGCGGCGTTGGCTTGGTTCGCCGGAACTTTGTTAAAGCTTAGGGTCTGCTTAGCTGTCGTTAACGTTAGGGATTGGATCTGACTTTCTTCAAACCCGAAGAGCCGTTGACTCTGCTGATTCGTTGTGATCTCCTGTTGGGCCGTGCGCTGGCTTTCGACCAAATACACGACGCCACTAAATAACACCGCGATCGCTAGCAAAATTAAAGGGGTTCGTTGCAGTTTCATCGCTTCAAACTATTTTTTATAAAGTAAACCGCAGCTCCGTGGAGCGAATTGTTAAAACTTGTGGGGGGGTGGCGTCGGGTGGATAGAGAAAATCGACCTGAACTAAGCGACGATCGCCCGGTTTCATGACCATTCTGATTAACGGTTCGCCCTGTTGCCCCCGACGCTGGACTAGATGAACATAGCGAGTTTGCGGTAAACCTTGATCATCGTTATACCGTAAGCGTACTGTGCCTCGGAAAAATACCTGACGGGGCAAAGGCTGGAAAAACCGCAGCGTTCCGTCTTTGGGTTTATCTTCCTTAATCGGCGTTTCTAGCGCAATTTCAACCAGTCGCAATTCCTTTGAGGTGTTATGTAACGGCAACGTGAGATTGTATTCGATCGCATAATTGCCGTGAGTTTGATAAGCCGTATCGGGATAGCGGGCCAGTAAGGGAGTTGTTTGGACTTGTCCTGTGCCTAACGTGCCACCGATTAACGTACTCAGTCCATAGGAAAAGGCTTGTCCGGCAGGAGGCACGCTTAGATACCAGGTAGCCAAATTATCGGGTTGGGCCGTAGGGTCAACAATTTGGCCTGTCCACTGCGAGCCTCTAGCCACTCCAGCCACCCGGCCATAAACAACCTGCCCCGTTTTCTGATCCGGCGGTGTCGGCGTGCGATCGCGGGGTTCCGCTAATTTGCCTGTCTCCAGTAACGTTTGCCATTCTTCTAAGGTCGGTGCTCGTTCGCTACCATCGGCTTCGGGTTTCGCAAACATCGCTAAACTGGCCGCATGAATTGGCCCATTACTAGCCAGTCGAATTAAGGTCGATCGGCCATTTAGAGGTGGCGTTAGGGTCTTCACCGGAATTGGCAGATTCATTAGCATCCGACTTTCCCCCGGTGGAATCTGAATCTGAGCCGGAAACCCTTCCTGTCGCTTACCACGCAAAATATCATCCATCGCCCGACTCCCCGGCCCGGCATACACTAAACCTGCCGGATTATCGACATACGCTGGCAAATCAATAAAGGGAGCATCCGGTTGGCTTAAATAACTGGCGGCTTCCAGAACATCTACTGTTATAGGCTGAGTGCCAGGGTTGTGTAGAATCACGCCTAAATACAAAGTCCGCAAGTCGTCTGGCGTTTTAGCTTTGGCAATGTGATGAGCAAAGACATCAAACCGTCCCTGCAATGGCACATTTAAATGAGCCGTGGGCGTTTGTTTACCCGCAGGCGGAAAGGTAGACAGCAAAATTCCTTCTGTCTGCACCAACTCGGGACTGTTGCTATTAAAAACCAGGACTGAATCCAGCTTTCCTGGTAATGCCCGCACCGGTTGGGAGACTCTCACTTCTTGCGGAGTCGGGGTGGGGCTGGGAGTTGGAGTAGGGGACGGAGTTTGAGCCAAAGTTACGATCGGCAGAAACGATAGCATGAGTAATTTAATCAAAAGTTACTGTCGCTAGAATCTGTTTTAAACCTCTTAAACCCTGGTTGAAGCCGTGCGAAGGACTGAGGATTAACCTGATTCTCAGCACTCAGCACTCAGCACTTTTAAAACACGTTCTAGCGGACTAATCATAGCGAGTTCTGACGTGAATCAGCCTCTATTGTTGCTCAGCCTGAAGGGAATGCAACAGCGATCGAAAATCTTGCAAAATTAATTCCTGGTTGTCTGAGTGTAACAGCGGCACATGCACAAACACGCTCTGGATAGCTGTTGCTAAGGTTTGGGTATGCTTCAGCACAGAGTAATAGAGATAGTTACAGACAAAATTTCCGGCATCATGGCTCACCTCTGTTACAGGTAGATTCGCCACGATCGTGTCCAGGTCGATCGCCGTTTTGAGGACTTCGCCCTGATGTTTGCCATTCGATTCCACAGTCAGTTGTTGCCGTTGTTCTGCCATGCCACAGCAAACGACAATGTCTGGTTGTAGTTCTGTAATTGACTGAATCACTTGCTCCGGTGCTGCTTGAAAACAAACGGGCAGTTTTCGGAGCACATGCGTCGTTTCAACCAACCAACCCCGGTGCAGCATCGCGGCAATTAAGTCATCGGATGAGTTAGAAACATGATGGGATTCCCAAATATCAAAGGAGGTTAGGAGGACAGTAGGAGCCATAGGCGATCGCCGATTTTTCAGAGTGCTGAGATTCAAACTACAATGCTAAACAATAGGAATCAATCAAGCGAGGATCAGCGATGCCAGTCATTGCAGTAGTAGACTATGACATGGGGAATTTGCACTCTGCCTGTAAAGGGCTGGAGAATGCGGGCGCCACACCTCACGTTACCGATTCTCCCACTGAGCTAGACCGGGCAGATGCGATCGTGCTTCCCGGTGTAGGGGCATTTGATCCGGCTGTGCAGCACCTGCGATCGCGCCATCTAGAAGCTCCGATTAAACAAGCGATCGCCAGTGGCAAGCCATTCCTCGGCATCTGTCTCGGCTTACAAATCCTATTTGACTCCAGTGAAGAAGGCCAGGAAGCGGGTTTAGGCATCATTCCCGGTACAGTCAAGCGCTTTCGGCATGAACCCGGCATCACTATTCCGCACATGGGCTGGAATCAGTTGCAATTGACCCAACCCAACCTGGCGCTATGGCAACAACTGCCAGCCGATCCCTGGATGTATTTTGTGCATTCCTATTATGTTGATCCGGTTGATCCAAGCGTCCGTGCTGCGACGATTAGCCACGGTAGCCAAACGGTGACAGCCGCAATCGCCCGTGAGAATGTGATGGCTGTCCAGTTCCACCCCGAAAAGTCTTCTGATGCGGGTCTACGGATGCTGGCCAACTTTGTGCAACTGGTCAACAACCGTCAATTCTCCCTGGTGTAATCGACTGGCATGAGCCTGAGAATCTACGGCAATCGGCAACTGAAGACCTTACCAGGTTTAGATACCCGTCCGACCCCCGCGATCGTGCGGCAAGCGGTGTTTAACATTTGGCAGGGCACGATCGCCGGATGTCGCTGGCTAGATTTATGTACGGGTAGTGGCGCAATGGGAGCCGAGGCGTTATGCCGGGGAGCGGCGGTTGTGACTGGGATTGAGCAATCTGGGAAGGCCTGCGGTGTAATTCAGCAAAACTGGCAGCAAGTCGCTCAGTCCGACCAAAAATTTCAAGTATTCCGGGGTGATGTGATTAAACGTTTGCCAACTTTAGCTGGGCAAGCCTTCGATCGTATTTACTTTGATCCGCCCTATGCCAGTAATTTGTACCAACCAGTATTAGATGCGATCGCGGCTCATCATCTGCTAACAAATGTGGGAGAACTAGCTGTTGAACATAGCCTCGATCGCAACGACTTTGTTACTCCTGAAAGCTTAGAAATTTGCCGACAGAAACATTACGGCAGTACGGCATTGACGTTTTATCGGCCCATCGCTTCCACCTGATAATTCAACCCGATACATCGGGTAATTGTTGATCTATCTTTCAGTAGAGGGAATTTCGTCCACAAGATAGGTCACTAATCGCAAATTAGCTTTGTAAATTATAGATGTATCGATCCACTCATCGGTACAACACCTTAAAACAATCATTTCAGTTTCCGATTGAAAAAGGAGATTTCAAGATGGGTATTTTAGCTTGGATTGTTCTGGGTCTACTTGCAGGTGCGATCGCCAAAGCCATCTATCCTGGCTATCAGGACAGTAGCATTTTAGGAACGATGATCCTGGGCATTGTTGGGGCTTTTCTAGGCGGCACTTTGTACACGTTACTCACTACGGGTTCTTTAGCCTTAACCGGGGTAGGATTTAGCTTCGGTGGGCTGTTAATTGCGGTCATTGGTGCAGTGATTGCCCTCTGGCTGTACTACGCTCTAATCAGCCGGAGAGTCTATTAAGGGTTTTGCCTCTAGGAACGCAACGTTAATTCTCTAATATGCAAAAGCCTTCATTGTTATGGAGGCTTTTAACTTTTATTAAGCTACGCTTTGCCTCTTATGGCAGCACTTCAATCCGTTAGGACAAGTCAAATAATAAATAGAAGTGTTGTCATCGTTAAGTGCCCTGCTCAGTCTTCAGCACTCAGCACTCAGCACTTAGCACTTCTCTATATACTCTAACTGGTACATCGATCGAATGCGCGAATTCAATTATTCCCTTGACTTCAAAACGATTAATTTTCGGCAGCATCCAGAACTCTATCGGGTTGGCCGAGGGGAGCAGGGTGTCCTGCTAGTTGAACCTTATAAAAGTGAAATTTTGCCCTACTGGAAATTCAAAACTCCAGAAATTGCTCGTCAATCTGCTGACAAAATCTATGGTTTATTTTTAACCTACAAAGCTCAGGGAGATTTTGTTGGGATGGATATGGCGCGGAAGTTTTTGCAAATGGAATATACTCGCTCCCGACGCTATGCCAACCATAAATCAGGACGGAAATACGAAAAAGGCTCTAGAACTGTCCTACCACAACAGGAAGACCCAGTTAAGGCTGAATCTGCCAGAATTTTTTATGACAAATGGCAATTAGTTAGGAATGATGCTGAGTATTTAAGGATGAGAACGCAGCACGAATCTCAAGTTGCACGATGAATAAACTAATGTTCAAAAAGTAGTTATTTGGGTAATTTCTTCAGGATCAGGTGTACTGAAGTGCGATTGTACTGCTAATCTGGAGTCAGGCGGTTTTTGTAAGTTCCATGATTCCCCAACGCCTGATTTTAAAAAATTTTCTGAGTTACCAGGAAGCCAGTTTGGATTTCCAGGGTCTCCATACTGCTTGTATTTGTGGAGCCAATGGTGCTGGTAAATCGTCGTTGTTAGAAGCGATCGCTTGGGCAATTTGGGGAGAAAGCCGAGCGGTTTCTGAAGATGATGTGATTCATACAGGCGCTTCAGAAGCTCAGGTCGATTTTGTCTTTACGATTCATCAACGGACTTACCGAATTCTCCGGAGCCGCTATCGAGGACAAACGACCACGCTAGAATTTCAGGTTGCTGTTACCACCGACAATGAAGCCTCATCGCCCGAGCAATTGACTTCGCATTCTGCCATTGTCCAACCTGCGGCTAAACCGTTAATTCACTTTCGTAGCTTGACGGCAAAAGGCATCCGGGCCACTCAACAATTAATTCTGGAACACCTCAAGCTCGACTTTGAAACCTTTGTCAATTCAGCCTATCTGCGTCAAGGGCGGGCAGACGAGTTTATGCTGAAACGGCCCAGTGAACGTAAACAGATTTTGGCTGATCTCCTGAAACTTGATCACTATGATGAATTGGCGGAACGGGCGAAAGACCAATCTCGGCAGTTTAAAGGTCAGGTAGAACTTTTAGAAAAGCAATTGGAGTCGATTCAAATTCAACTTCTCCAACGTGACGCGATCGCTACTGAGCAAACGAATCTGGAAGCTGTGCTGGCCGAGATGCAACAGCAGCAAACGGCGGATGTCCGACAACTCCAGGCACTTCAATCTGCTCAACATCAGTATCACACCTGGCAACAGCAATTAAGCTGGCAGCAACAACAACACCGAATGTTGGAACAGGATGGTCGGCGGTTACAGCAAGAACTGACCACAGCTCAACAACACCAACAGGAATTAGCTAACTTATTACAACAGGAACAAACGATCGTTGCCGGCTATGCCCATTGGCAAACCCTGCAAACGCAAGAAGAGCAACTGGCCACCCGATTCAAAACCTATCAGCTTGTCCAGACGCAACGCCAGCAGTATCAAGAACAACAGTCTGAACGGGTCGCGGAAGTTGAGCGTCATATTCAACAGATTCATGCACAACTAGAAGCTTTAACCCAGCAGGAACAGGAAATTCAGCAAATTCTCCAGCGATCGCCGGAAGTAGAAACGGCATTACAACAATTACATCAAGCCCGAGTCCAACTACAACATCTCGATCAACTACAAACTCAAGTTGCCCCATTAGTCCAACGACGACAGCAATTACAAAGTCAACTCGATCGCGCCCATACCCGATTACTCGCTCGTTTGGAAGAACTACAGACATCAGCCAAACAATTACGAGCGCAACAAGAACATCAACCTCAGCTCCAACAAGCGATCGTCCAGGTCAGCGATCGTATTGCCGCCTTAGAGCAGCAACGGATATATCAACAAAAAGTGCGCGATCGAGGATTGGAACGTCGGGATTTTATGGAACGGCTGCAAGCCCACCAGCGCAATTACGAAATCCAATTAGCGGAAGTCGAGCAGAAAATCCAATTACTCAAACAGGAAGTAGAAGCAGAGGTAGAGGTGGCTGATCTCGCCACTGTGCCAGAGGTGGAAGTTGGCAGCCAGGAGGTCGATCGCTTAAGCCACCACACCTGGATAGCCGCTGAAGCGGAAGCTGTAGATTATCTTCGCCCCTCAAGCTATCCTCCTTGTCCGTTGTGCGATCGACCGTTGGATGAGCATCACTGGCATCTGGTGATGGAAAAACACCAACAGCAAAAACAAGAGATTCTCAACCAAATTTGGGTGATTCGTGAACAACTTTCTGCTTCAGAACGAGAAATTCAAATTCTGCGGCAGGAATACCGGGATCTAGACCATGAATTGGCGGGCTACGGTGCGGTGTTAGAGCGGCGGGGGCAACTTCAGGAACAACTCCAAATGACGGCCAATTTACAAGCCACTCTGCTCCAAGTAATGGCAGAAACAGCGAAGTTAGAGCAGACCTTACAATCTGGTCACTATGCTCAAGAAGTGCAGGAAGAAATTCAGTTACTCGATCGCCGTCTAGAACAGTTAAATTATGACGAGAAAACCCATGCTCTAGTTCGGGGGGATGTCGATCGCTGGCGGTGGGCAGAAATTAAACACGCTGAAATTAAGCAAGCTCAGCGCCGTCAGACCCAACTGGCTCAACGACAACCTGAATTACTGACTCAACTGACTGAGTTAGAGACTCAACTACAACAGTATCATCAAGAAGCTGCTGCCAATCTAGCCGCCTTTGATCAGCAAATCGCTACGATCGACTATGACCTGGAGCACCATAATGCCCTGCGAGTTGCCTTGCGGGAAGCCCAGTCCTGGCAACTTCACTATCAGGAATTGCATCAGGCCAAGCAGAAATATCCTCAAGTGCGGCAACATGTCGAGGAACTGAGACAAGTCTTACACGATCGCCAACAGAATCAACAAGCTGTTCAAGCTCAGATTGAAGCCTTAGTACAACAATTACAACAAGTTCCTGATTTAAGGCTAAAAATTCAGGAATTAGAACAACGTATTCAACAACAACGAACCCAATTAGATACCCAGTTAGCGTATTTAGGTCGTTTACAGCAGCAACAACAACAACTCACACTACTTAGCACTCAGCACTCAACTCTCAGCACCCAACTCCAAACTGCCCAACGTCAATACCGGATCTATCAAGAACTAGCTCAGGCCTTTGGTAAAAATGGTATTCAAGCTTTGATGATTGAGAATGTATTGCCGCAGTTAGAAGCAGAAACTAATCGGATTCTCAATCGCTTAAGTGGTAATCAGCTCCATGTGCAATTTATCACGCAACGATCGCATCGGCGGGAGCAGTCTCGAAGTGCTAAAACAAAAGGTCTCCAGGCTAAATTCATTGAAACCCTGGATATTTTGATTGCAGATCCGCAGGGGACACGGCCTTATGAAACCTACTCTGGCGGAGAAGCCTTCCGGGTGAACTTTGCGATTCGCCTAGCCCTATCTCGCTTGTTAGCTCAGCGATCGGGGACAGCGTTGCAGATGCTGATTATTGATGAGGGGTTTGGTACTCAGGATGCCGAAGGCTGCGATCGTTTAATTGCGGCCATTACCGCGATCGCTCCTGATTTTGCCTGCATTCTGACGGTGACCCATGTGCCTCACTTTAAGGAAGCCTTTCAGACCCGGATTGAAGTGATTAAAACTGAAACTGGATCGCAATTGAGTTTATCCCATTAATGGTTCACAACAATTTATTTGGGGAATGCTAAAAGGCAAGTGGTGTTGCACAACCTCTGGAATTGTTCTAGAGAGTATCTACTGCCTGTGTCACCACGATCGCACCAACCCCTATGATCAGGAGAAGCATAATGGGACTATTTGACAAAGTATTTGGCGGCCAGAGTACTGCTCCAACCGTGATGAGTCCAGCCGAGGCTTATGCGGCGATTACCCTAGCTGCGATCGCGGCGGATGGGTATCTATCGGATGAAGAAGTCGATGGTTTCTTAACGACGCTCAATCGGATGCAACTGTTCAAAAGCTACCCAGCTGATGTGATGCGACGGATGATTGATCAGTTATTTGGTATTCTCAAACGCGATGGCGTCAGTGTACTATTTAATCGTGCTAAGGCATCTTTACCGTATGAACTCCAAGAGTCAGCTTTTGCGGTAGCCACTGATTTAGTGTTAGCAGATGGCGTAGTTACTGAGCAGGAACGGGATTTTCTGAATCAGCTTTACAGTGCCTTGAACATTCCCGATGAAACGGCCATGAAAATTGTTGAAGTGATGATGATCAAAAATCGGGGTTAACCAATAAAGCCCACCAACTCTCTATAGAAGACATAGGGCAGGGGGCAAACTCTTGCCCTGTAGTGTGAGTCCATCTTCTGGTAGAGAATTAAACACTTCTAGTGGTAGACGACGATACAAGGCTTTCCTTGTAAATTAATAAGTATCAGGCAGTCTTGTTTGAGATTAACTGTTAAATCAGCTAAGTAATGATCTTTAATGCCATCGATTGAATCAGGTTGAAACAATTGGTTAAGCATAAGATCACCTATTATTTACTTCGTTCTCTAATTGGATTGCCTTAACGGACAAATAATTAAAAATCGGAGAACATCATGAGTATTGAAAATCGGGCAAAAGCAGTTGCTAAAAATGTTGAAGGAAAAGTTCAGGAAGCATTTGGTGAAGTAACTGGCAATCCTGAAGATAAGGCAGAAGGTAAGGCTAAGCAAGTCGAATCTCAAGTTCGCCATCAAACTGAAAATCTCAAAGATGACGTTAAAAGAGCGATCGACTAACAACTACTGATTGAGTAATCAACCTCAATAATTAACCGGAGTAGAGGCGTGGGGCTACTCCGGTTATTCATTTATTTGGCCAAGTTATGTCGCTCGATTGAGAGAGATTAACTTTATTCCTTCAGATGGAAGTTTATTTTTCTAAGTCAAGGCATTCTGGTAGCAATGATAACGATTTCAGGAAAATATCATGACTAACGAAAGAGTTTCTACAGATACTTATGATCGCGGAATTGTTCCCGCTGAAACCGCCGCTCGTAAAGAACGGGAAGGTGAAGAATTTAAGCATACTCCTGAAAGAGAAGAGGACATTGATACTACTGGTGGCTTTACCGTCGATCGCGAAGGCTTGCTGAATAACTATGCGATCGAGCCAGAAATGTACTACGAAGAACCGGGTGATTTAAGAGCCAAAGAAGAAGCCGAAAAAGCGGCTAGACAGGCCGAACTTGCAGATATTAATGAGAACGATGAAACGGGTAAGCTCACGATGGAAGATGATACCCGTGGTAAAGGTAGTGGGCTCATTTAACCTGGGTTTCCGGTTGACTTACGCTTAATTCCCCCTCAATGCTCTAGTTGGCAGCTTCCCCTCTATGCTTGGATTAGCAGTATAGAGGGGATTTTGTTTAACTACCACAGGGGCGTAAACGGGCGATCGTCAGCACCATATCATCAATATCTTTCCGGACATTAGCGGTTGAATCATTGCTATAGTTGCCCAGGATACTCAGGACAACCGGCGGATAATTGGGTGGGGTCAAATAACCTGAAAGCGAGACGACACCGCCGATCGTGCCAGTTTTTGCCTGCAAGCGTCCCTGTACGGGTGTATTACGAAACCGACTTTTTAGAGTGCCGCTGACTCCCGCTACTGGTAAAGAGGCCCGATAAACGGCAGTATAAGGAGATTGGGCCATCGCTTGTAATGTTTGCACAAACGCCTCAGCACTGGCGCGATTACGCGCTGCTAACCCAGAACCATCAACCATACTATATCGATTGGGATTCACGCCTAAAGGAGTCAAAATGGCTTTAATGGCTGCAACTCCAGCCGCTGTAGCATCCTGGTTGGTCGGCGCTTGTACCTTACCCACGGTTTTTAATAACGCTTCGGCGTAGGTGTTGTTACTCTCCTGATTGGTTTCCTGCAAGAGTTGGGATAGGGGTGGGGACTCGATCGCGGCCAGCTCCGTTTCTCCCGGAGGCGCAGAGCTGGATTTAACCACTGTAGCTTGGTTGACCTGAATGTTAGCTTTGGCCAATGCATTCCGAAACTTTTGGATCAAGTAATTGCCAGGATTGGGAATCGATGCGGCCACCTGTTCAGAGGCAGAGCCTGCCCGCAATTGCCCTTCAACCGTGACAATCCAACTGCTCCCCGTCCGATAAGCATCCACATATTCTCCTTGGCTGGCAGAAACAGTTGTCGTTTGGTTATTGATCCGCCAATCTGTAGCATCCGTTGGATCATCCCATTGAATTCGTAAGGCTTGCCCCACTTGCTGGGGAAATAGGGTCAATCCGATCGAGTTTTGGTTCAGCATCAGACTATTTACTGGGGCACCATAGCCTGCTAATGTATCATCTGCTGCCCAGTTAGGATTAAAGGCTGCACCCCGGAAGTAAGTATCATCACCAATTAATTGAGCAATCTGCTGGATACCTTTGCGACTTAATTGCTGCACTAATGTGTTTAATTGTGAAGTCGTTAAACTGGGATCACCCTGACCAATGATCCGTACAGTGTTTAAACTAGCACCTGTGCCTGTTCCAGTGACAATAGTTCGGAGTCGATACTGTGGGCCTAACTTAGTTAGTGCAGCAGCTGTAGTCAATAACTTATTGTTAGAAGCAGGAGCTAATAATGCTCCAGAATTACGGTTATAAAGATTCGTCCGATTGCCTGCCGCCCCTTGAGTCTGTACCAAAACGCTCCACTGCACTGACGATCGGGTCGCAATCCGATTAAGGGCCGCAGGTAACTGAGTTGGACAAACTCCAGTGGTTGCCTGGGCAATCATGGTTGGTGGTGTAGGAGCCGCTTGCCCAGCCTCCAAACTGCTGGCTGCCAATAGTGCGATCGAGGTCGCCAGAATTGTCGTGAGTGGTCTGCCTACAGGCTGAGAGCAGACAGCCTGAATTAACTGGGATAAATGCAGCATTGCGATCGTAATTACTCCTTCAAATAGTGTAAACTAATTTTCTTCGGCACAAGTATATGGTTCAATTTGCCAGTAGTAACAATATCCTGAAATCATCTCAGATGATTAAAGTCTTGGTGGTAAGACTATCTAAGACTAGAACGATTCGATGATGTTCCATCATTGTCTGGAGGCACGAACAATAATATTCTCTTCAAAAGCGTTATGGGCTTTCATTTTCAAGTAAAAATTAGTCTTTTTATATAGACAATGATTCTGGTTAAACTTTTGCTAAGGGAGCATCCGCAAATCCCGATCTGCCTTAAGCCAGAGGTGACTAGCCAGCAGGTCTACCAGACCGGTTTCACGGGTTTGGTAGCGCTACTGCACAGTCTTGTTAGATCCGTATCTTCACCTGCTTGTCTCAGAGATGCTTATGTGAAAATAGAATAAAGAACGGCTTTTAGCCTCGAGAAATTATGTACGGCAGCCTGAGCCATAGCCAGAGGATAAGTGATGGCACCCTGGTTGACGCAGAAGTTCACCACCTCAACCAACGATTGCATCATCTCATTCAAGTCATTCAACAACTTACCGTTGCCCGCGATTTGGATACGATTATGGCGGCTGTCCGAACGGCGGCTCGTCAGTTAACTGGTGCAGATGGTGCAACGTTTGTGTTGCGTGACCATGACCAGTGTTACTATGCGGACGAAGATGCCATCAGTCCACTGTGGAAGGGCAAGCGCTTCCCGATGGAGACTTGCATCAGTGGTTGGGTGATGCTAAATCAGCAGTCTGCCATCATTGCAGACATCTATGCTGATCCCCGGATTCCCGCTGCGGCCTATCGCCCCACCTTCGTGAAAAGCCTAGCGATGGTGCCGATTCGGACTCGCGATCCGATCGGGGCCATTGGTAACTACTGGGCAACCCACCATACTCCAAGCGCTCAGGAACTGGAATTGCTTCAGACCTTAGCGGATGCTGCCGCTGTAGCGCTAGAAAATGTTTATCTCTATCAGGAGCAAGAACAACGGATTCAGGAACACACAATTCAACTCCAAAAAGCACTGGAATTTGAAGCACTCCTGAAGCGGATTACAGACAACGTACGTGATAGTCTAGATGAACGCCAAATTTTGGCAACCGTTGTGCAAGAACTGGCGCAGGGCTTAGACTCTAGCCGTTGTGATACAGCACTATACAACGTGGAACCAGCGACCGTTACGGTCTGCTATAAGTACAGCGATTCCCAGCTCACCGCCGCTTGTGGTACTGCCGTACTGATGTCGGAATCCCCAGAATTGTATCAGCCACTCTTACGGGGTGAAACTGTTCAAGTTTGTCCGCTCCACCCATCTCACACCTTACCTGGTACGGACGTGGCCCTAATGTGTCCGATCGTGGATGATCAACGTGTTCTTGGGGATATTCGGCTTTACCGGACAGCATCCGCCGCATTTACAGAACTGGAGATTCGCTTAGTACAGCAAGTGGCGAATCAATGTGCGATCGCCCTGCGTCAAGCCCGGTTACATGAAGCAGTACAAACCCAGGTGCATGAATTAGAACGGTTGAATCAGCTAAAAGATGATTTTCTCAGCACGATTTCTCATGAATTGCGATCGCCCATGGCGACGATCAGAATGGCTGTACAGATGCTGAAAACCGTGTTGGGTGTAGTGAATTTACAATCTGATCTAGACTCGGATACCGAGGTTGTCTTAAGTCGGCTCAGCTTCTCTAAAGCCGTGCACTATCTCCAAATTTTGGGCAACGAGTGTCAGCGAGAAACTAGCTTGATCAATAACTTGCTAGATTTTGTGCGGTTTGAGGAAGAAACGCCGCTTAGCGTTCTGTCAGAGGTTGTGCTACAAGACTGGGTGCCTCAGATTGTTGAGTCGTTTAAAGAACGAGTTCAGCAGCAACAACAACAGCTGGTAGTTAATATTCCCGCCGACTTACCTCTGTTAAGAACTGATTCCAACCTGCTGAACCGAATTTTGACCGAGTTAATCCAGAATGCTTGTAAGTACACACCAGCTGGGGAACGGATTACGATCGCGGCATCGACTTTGGAAGTAGAACAAACTAGCCTAGCTCCGTCACATCAAACCTCCCCGTTCTTATTAACAGTGAGTAATTCTGGAGTAGAAATTTCTGAGAGAGATCGCCGTCATGTTTTTGATAAATTCTACCGGATTCCCAATAGCGATCCCTGGAAGTATGGGGGTACTGGTTTAGGGCTGGCATTGGTTAAGCGGCTGGTTGAACATCTTGGTGGCTCGATCGAGGTCATTAGCGAGAATAATCAGGTTCACTTTACGGTCAAGTTAACCAATTTGCAGAACCAAGAACTGACGGCATAGGTATGACAGCACACCAATCGGTTAGGACAAGTCAAATGAATATAAAGTGCGGTAATCCTTATGTTTCATGCTCAGTCCTCAGCACTTTGCTACAGTGGGAGACGCACAGAAACCGAGTATTTTTTAACCGATCGCTCGCTCTAACATTATGCGATCGAGGACTGGGATGTCATTAGACAAATGCTGAATGGGTTGGGCTGTACCACATTGACTTTTCCATGTATCGTCTGTAACTGCTTGTATTAGTCCTAAAACTTGTAAAGGAAATCCATCAGTGGTTTGCACAAACAGGGTTTCCTGAGAATGTAGCCAGCACCATTTGCCATCCGATCGGCGCATTCGATACGTTACCTCAATCACGTCTCCGGCAGTCAGAGCCGTAAATCTTTGAAAATGCACCGCGACCTGCTCTAGATCATCTGGGTGAATGAGATGGGCAAATCCCAGTTCCTCCATTGCCAGGGGATCGTTTGAGCTGTAGCCTAACAATCGTGCGATCGACAGACTGGAGCAAATATTACATTGATTGACCAAATCATAAATGTAAACACTGCTAAGAGACTGACGGTTCGATTGCGCCTGAAGATGCCCCAGAACTTTAATTACCTGCCAGGGAGAGGCAACGGTAGCATGGCTAGACCAAATCTCAGAATCAGGATGCAGCATGTTTAATCCTCTTCAGCCGTTAACAAGCAAATGTGACGAGAAAAGTACCAGCCTGGTTATCTCTGCTCATTGTGAGGGATGAGTTGTAAAGGAACTGTGAGACTGCCAGTATTCTTCAACGAATATTCATCAAAGTTCACTAGGTCGATGAAATTATTATTGGGAGCCACCAACGGCTTCAAGGATAATTAAGCGTAAGTACTCATAGTTAACGAGCTAGTAGTGTCTCATGAGGTGTCACCATGAGAATTCTAGTAATCGAAGACGATCACCAGGTCGCCAGAACATTAAAGCTATTACTGTCCAGCCATAACTACGCCACCGATGTAGCCATAGATGGGACTGCTGGGCTGCAAATGATCGAAGCCTTTCACTACGATCTAATTGTTTTAGATGTACTGCTACCGAAACTAGATGGCTTAAGTCTGTGTCAACAGCTACGAACCCAAGGGTATCAAATGCCAGTTCTGTTACTGACTGGGCAGAATGGCAAACATGAAACGGCGATCGGCCTTAATACAGGCGCTGATGATTATGTGGTCAAACCCTTTGATGCCGAAGAGCTAATTGCTCGGATTCAGGCTTTGCTGCGTCGGGGCCATACAGTTGCTCATCCAGTTCTAGCCTGGTCGAATCTCAGACTAGATCCCATTAGCCATAATGCTTACTATGGCTCGGCCACCTTATGTTTAACCCCTAAGGAATACGCAATCCTAGAGCTATTTTTGCGGAACCGCGATCGTATTTTGAAATCTGCCACGATTTTAGATCAGGTCTGGGCCTGTGAAGATGTTCCAGGAGAGGAAACGGTTCGAGTTCACATTAAGGGCTTACGGAAAAAATTAAAAGCTGTAGGAGCACCAGCTGATTTTATTGAAACTGTATATCGAGTCGGCTATCGGTTAAAACCCGCCACTGCGATCAATGAGATTCCTCCAATCACTACCCGATCGAGAACTGAAACGCCGCCAGGCGCTCCACCAAACCCTGTTCCACCCAAAGTCCTACTGGTTACTAGTGATGCGAGTTTGTCAGCGGCTCTGACGGGCTGCTTAAAATCGCAAACTCTGACCACGATCGTGGTTTCTGATCTGACGATCGCTAAAACGACATTAGCCACTGATTCGTATCGCCTATTACTCTTAGATATAGAATCATTCAATGTGGCAAGTATCCCGTTTTGTCAGGCTCTCCGGCAGCAGTTCGATGATCAATCGTTATCGATCGTGGCGCTCATTCCCTGCCTAGATGCGACTCTAGTGAAGCAACTCTTTGCTGCTGGAGCCAACGACTTTATTAGTAAACCGATTGCGGTGCAGGAATTGATTGCCCGCATCGCTAGCCGTCTTCTCTAACGCTACTAGAGTCAATTTGGGTTAGCGGGTAGATATACCTTAAATTGAGTGCCCTGACCAACCTGGCTACAGACCTGCAAAAAGCCACCATGTTTTTTGACAATTCCCAACACCGTTGACAGTCCTAAACCTGTGCCTTGACCGGGATCCTTCGTCGTGAAAAATGGATCGAAAATGCGATCGAGCAGATCTGGTGACATCCCTGAGCCTGTATCCGTGACCGTAATTAACACATGCTTGCCAACCTGAGCATCCAAATTCAGTTGGGCCATTCGGTTGTGCACATAATAGTTTTCTACCGAGAGTGTAAGAGTGCCACCCTCTGGCATGGCATCACGAGCATTCACACATAAATTCATTACGACCTGTTGCAGTTGAGTGGGATCCGCTTTAATGGGCCATAACGCCTGCAATGGATTTTTTTTACAAATCGCAATTGATTTAGGAAACGTTTGCTCAATCACTTTCACGATCTCTAACAGCAATTGGTTAACCTGCACTGGAATACGATTGCCTTCTGTCCCACGGGTAAACGCCAAAATTTGATTAATCAATTCTGAACCCCGTCTAGCACTCTCTTGGAGTGTTTCCAAGATTTCCTGCGATCGAGCATCTAGATTCGGCCACTGTTGTCTGAGGATTTGGGACAGCACTAGAATCGGTGTAAACACATTGTTCAGGTCATGGGCAATACCACCGGCCAGAGTTCCTAAGCTTTCTAACCGTTGAGCCCGGTAGAATTGGGCCTCTAATTGCTGCTTCTCCTGAAGCGTAATCTCTGCTTGTTGCTGCTCGGTAATATCAATTTGCGTACTGACATAACCGATGATCTCACCCGTTGTCGATCGCATGGCCGCCGCATGAGCCGATATCCAACGCACTTCTTTTCGAGTGGTTAACAGGCGGAATTTCCAGGAGCATTCTCGTTGCTGCTGAAGCATCATTCCCCACGCCGCTGAAACTGCTGAACGGTCTTCAGGATGAATGGTTTGCATCCACCCATTGCCCAAACAATCTGCTTGTTTCAGCCCAGTCATCACTTGCCAACGTGTATTGGCGTATAAGCAAATCCCATCCGCATTCATGTGCAAAATGCCGATCGGGGCCGAGGTACTCAGCGATCGAAACCGTTCTTCGCTTTCCTGAAGGGCATCCTGAATCCGTTGTCGTTCTAACAATTCATGACAGGCTTGTTCATACAGTTCAGATTGGTAGATGGCAATTCCCACTTGGTCTGCCAGCTGTTGGAGTAATTCAATTTCATGCTGATGCCATTGCCGAGGACTAGCACAGTGATGGGCGATCAACAAACCCCACAATTGGTTGCCTTGCCGAATAGGCACAACCAGATTCGCTTGTACCTGAAAGTGCGCTAACAGCTCGACATAACACGGTTCTAGTTCTTCAGCATAGAGATCCTGAATGAACGATATGCGTCCCTGACGGTAAGGTTCAATATAGTGATCTCTGAAACAAGGATCAGAAATGGTACTTGAGAGGATGGATGGCCAGTGGTCGTCTACCGATTCGGTGACAATTTCGCCCTGCCAATTGGGCTGAAAGCGAAAAATCATCACGCGATCGATCGCTAACATTAGCCGCACCTGATCCACCGTTCGCTGTAAGACATCATTCACATCCAACGTTTGTCGAATGAAATGCGTCATTTCTACAATCAATTTTTCTCGTGTCAACTGTTGTTGTAGAGCCGTCTCAGCTTGCTTACGTTCGCTAATATCTCGCAAAATTGAGAGATGGCGATGGGGAATGAAATGAGCTACTGCGTTAAATTCGACCTCTCGGATCGTCCCATCTCGCCGATATAGCTGGAACTCTCCCGAGAGTTGCCCCTGCTGGAGAAACGCTTGCCAGACTGATTCAAAATCTATCTCTGGATGGGAAAAATCTTTGACCCCCAACTTCAACAACTCTGCTTTAGTCACTCCAAACAAAGCACAGGCGGCAGGATTGACATCCACATAGTGCCCAGTGTCATCCGCAATCGCGATCGCATCTAGGGCATTGTCAAATAATCCCTGCCATTGGTCTTCCCGTTGCCGCAAATAGAGATTGGCTAATGCCAGTTCAGCCGTACGGTGGGCCACCCGTTGTTCCAGTTCGTCTTGGGTGACTTGCCATTGAGTTCGCTCCTGGGCTAATTGTTGCAACGCTTGCAGGCTGTCTACCCAATGCATTGGATTAAATGCTTGTAACACACTTTCTTGAGTAATCAGCCCGATCGGAGTAGCCATCTCATCAACCACGGGCAGATGGCGAATCTGATGCTGCTGCATTAACGATAACGCGGTTGGTACCGGAGTTGTTGTTGAGCATGGTAACGAAATTACAGGCTGAACCATGACTTCCGATACAGGAAGCACCGGATAGTCTGCCCGGTTGGCGACTAACCGCAGCACATCATGAGCCGTCAAGATCCCTAATAACCGCTGCTGCTCTACCACCAGCACACAGCTGTGAATCCCACCTGACGCGCCTACCGCTTGCCCGATTAAAGCAATGATATTGAGAATAGGAGTCGCTGATGTGACTGTAATATAGTTGCGATCGAGCACTTGCTCTAAGGAGGGCAAGTCAACAAGCGGAAAAGACTGCATGGATAAACTCAGGCTTGGGGCAACGCCGACTAGAAGGGGGGGGAGGCAGGGTAGAGCAGACCTAGATTGGATAGCACTACTTCAGATTTTAAACGGAATTGGCAGGCCATAGGACAGATATTATCCAGCTGCGAAATATTATCATAGAATTCCGGGTACGCTGTTACTCACACTATTTAATCCAGGAACACCAGATTATTAACCCTGGCTAGCGAACGCTATGAAAAGATAGACTTGAAGGGCCGGGCCGAAATAGCTGTGGCTGTTGCGAACAAGCGGCTCTTCAAGGAATTAGTTGGTTAAGCTGTAGCGCTGAATCTAGACCTGAGGTCAGACATCGGCAGCAAGTTTCTGTATAAAAACAAAAAATAGTTACGAAAAAAGCCGATTTCTTTATGGCTTCCTCAGATTTCTTCTTTATTACTGAGGAATGAGGATATGACTAGTTTGAATCTATGTCTTATCTTCTCTCCGTCAATCGATCCTCTACTGCTTACCCGGTAGAGGATTTTTCATGAATTTTTACCATAAAAAAACTCACTCCACGATCGCAGAGTGAGCAACGTTGCAATTCATTCAGCTAAATCCAACGAATTACTCAGGCAGATTACAAAACTCATCAACACGCAACATAATCTCGCCGTAGTCAGGGATCCAGGCTAACCAATCCTGCTCCGAGCACTGACAGAGTAACCACGCTTCATCAAAGCTAAAGGCGGTGGGAGGATTTAACAACTTCACCCAGGTAGACGGCTCAAACCGAGAGGCCGCCGATATATAGTACGATTTTTCCCAGCTATGGGGAGCCCTCACATGAGTAGGCAATGGCAACGACGGATTAGCATCTGTATAGGACTGGAGTGTCATAAATTCATCCTGGCAGCGAGAAAACTGCGCCCGAATGAAATTGAGTCCTTCAATGTGGTGGTTCAGGCGCAGGGTCAATTCTGTAGTTTATGATACAGATTCCCCTCGGGGCAGCGCGAGCGATCGTCTTACTTCTTAACGATCTGCCGTTGACACTGCTTCAATCGGGAGAGGAGGGACAACAATTGAGGATCTTTTTCAGCCAGTACAGAAGGTAAACAAGCCTTCTGGCGAGCACAACGGTCACACAACATAATCTAGCCTGTTCCTTGAAACTATCTAAACAGAGGTTGATAGAAGCTCAACCTCGTGGCCTAACCGTGCTGTCAGTTAAACAGTCGTTCAGGCCCTTCTTGCTATTTTTATTTTTACGGATCCAGATAATTCTGTGGTCATAATTTGATTAAAAGAAGCCTAAGATTCATTCTTGGGATAGATGTGCCTTCACGAATGCACTATGGGCTGTTCTATTCCATGTAGTTTCTATAGACGATCGAATTCTGCTTCAGCAAAAGAATGTTGATTAATCAGTGAAGGGCATAAGGTAAAACACGCTGTAGTAGCGATGGAGAAGCGACTTCAGCCTTTTTTCAGATAACACTGCATATACCGAATTGGGCGATCGTAATAGTGATCAGATGTGAGAAACAAATCAATCAGAAAAATGAGTGACTTACATCATTAGACTGCATAAACAAATGCAGTCGCTTCTAGAAACAGACAGGTGAATGATTGAACCATCAATAATTCATCTAAACAATACCCCAAACCTACCTGTAAATTCGGAGTTCATTCATGACTTACACCTACACTGGCACCTCTGGCGACAACAGCTTCAACTATTTGGGTTCCGATGATCTTTGGGCAGATGGCCGCGAAGGCAATGATTTTATCTGGGGCAGCACTGGAAATGACACCATCTATGGTTGGTACGGCAACGATACTCTCCGAGGATGGTATGGCAACGATCAGATCTATGGTGAATCTGGCAATGATGTCATTGAAGGTGAATACGGTAACGATTCCCTGTATGGGGGAGATGGTGACGATTCCCTCTATGGTGGTACTGGCAACGACTACCTGGATGGCGGTTATGGCTTCGACCTAATCAACGGTGGCGATGGCGTAGATACGGCCAGTTACTCGTTCTACAGTGGCGGCATTGTAGCTAACCTCAATACTGGAACTGTAAGCTTCCCTGGCAATTCAACTCTGACTGATACTTTAGTATCGATCGAAAATATCGTCGGTAGCTATGGTAACGACACTATCTACGGTAACGCGGCAGACAACCAGTTAGAAGGTGGATCTGGCAACGACCTGATCTATGGTGGACTTGGTGCCGATAGCCTTTACGGTGGGGCAGGTAATGACATTCTCGATAGTGGCACTCCTAGCCTTTACGACACAGCTAACGAATACCTGGATGGTGGTGATGGCGATGACTCTGCTTTAGGTGGTCATGGGAATGATACCCTCTATGGTGGTAATGGCAATGATACGCTGAATGGCTACACTGGCAATGACTACATTAATGGTGGCGCTGGCAACGATCTCATGTACGGAGGTGACGGGAACGATACCCTCATGGGCTTCGGTGGCGATGACACAATTTACGGTGGCGCTGGCAACGATCGGATTGATGCCTATGCGACTAGTGGGATGGAATACGATACAGCCTACGGTGGTGCTGGCTCTGATACCTTCGTCCTTGGCGGCGGTTGGGGTGTCTCCTACCAAGGCTTCGGATATCTGGAAATCCAAGATTGGGAATGGCAGAACGACTACATTGAAGTCAAAGGTAGCATCAGCCAATACTCTCTGAGCTTTAGCGGTGGTGACACCTATGTCTACTACAACGGAAACGGTAGCAGCGATCTGCTTGCCGTGATCGATAACAGCACCAACGTCAGCTTGACCCGAGACTTCATCTCCGTCTAAATGCGATCGCGAAATTGATTGAGTTAATCAATCAGTTCATGATTTAGCCATCTTTTGAAACACAGCAGTAGAGACTACAAAGTATTGATGTCTTTACTGCTGTGTCTAGTTCTTGAAGGATTAAGACTTCTGGATCAAGTATGTTTATGTGGCTAGAGAGCAGTAGAGTGATATATCTCCTAAGCCTCTAAAAGCTATTATTTTTGTGATTACGGCTCAATCAATCTCTTTACTGGATCAAGTAGCAATTCTACAGCGCTGTATCAGTGAGCAATTGGATTTGCGCCAAGAATTATCTTTATTAGGGCTAACCTATGATGATTTGAGATATCGACACAATCCTTCAAGCAATCCTCATTCACTACCCTACTTACCATTAGATCATTTTAGTGCTCCTGCTCACAGAACTCCGATCGTCAGTTTTTTTGCCGGAGCGGGCGGATTAGATTTAGGATTTACCGCAGCCGGATTTCAACATTTAGCCGCGATCGAAATAAATCCATTATGTTGTCAAACCTTACGAACAAATCATCCCGAGTGGCAGGTAATTGGTCCACCACTGCATAGTGGAGATATTCGCGATCGAGAAAATATTTCTGCTCTTTTGCATGCTCTCCCTGGCATAATAGTTCCCTTTGAAGGGATGTTCATAGGTGGCCCACCGTGCCAGCCATTTAGTGTAGCGGCCAACCAACGATTTGCTAAACAGGGAGATCAATTTAAACGAGTTGGATTCGCCAGTGCTGATTACGGCAATTTACTATTTGATTACATTTGGTATATTGAAACTTTCCAACCTAGAGGTTTTTTGCTAGAAAATGTCACAGGATTATTAGATATTGATAGCGGTAAACAGTTGTTTATTGGATTATCTCGACTAGTGGCAAAAGGATATACCATCACTCAACCAACTATCATTAATGCTGCTGATTATGGGGTGCCTCAAAATCGCCATCGTTTATTTATTGTTGGATGGCGAACTGCTCATACCTTTGCGTTCCCACCGCCCCGTTCTCTACCGATTTCTTGTGGCCAAGCCTTGCGTACTTCTGTTCATGGTTTAGCCAATCACATCACCCGCGCCCATCAAGCCGCTTCTGTATTACGTTATATGGAACTTGCTTGCGGAGCGCGCGATCGTTTAGGTCGGGTCGATCGGCTAAATCCACATTCACCGGCTAAAACCGTGATTAGTGGTGGGAGTACTGGTGGCGGACGATCTCATTTGCATCCGTTTATTCCTCGTACCCTTTCAGTCCGAGAATCGGCCCGTTTGCAAACTTTTCCAGATACATTTGTGTTTTGCGGTGCTTCTGCCCGGCAATTTACTCAGGTCGGCAACGCTGTCCCACCCTTACTCGCCTTTCATTTAGCCTGTGCTGTTTACACGCAGCTTTTTGCTTAACCGCGATCGTCAGTTGGTGAGGTAGTTGCCTCTTCATCAGCAATATCTAACAGCACCTTCAGCATTCCCCGTTGCCGCGCGTGATCAAATGCCTGTAGGGCTTCAGATAATGGATAACGCGCCTGAATCAACGGTAAAACATTAACTTGTTCCGTCCTCAACAGTTCTAGTGCTGGAGCAAATGGCCCGCATCGAGAACCAATTAACGTAATTTCATCCACAACTAAAGCCGATGCATCGATCGTCAAATGGCCAGCATAAGTACTCTTCAACACTAACGTACCCCGTGAGCGCAACGCTCGATGCGCGATCGCAAATCCTTCTGGATTTCCTGTACACTCAACGGCTAGATCAAATGAGCGATCGCTGACTGCATCCGCAAATCCTACGTGAATTTGTCGTTCCTCCAGATGAGCAAGTTTTTCAGCATGACGACCAACAACCAGCAAATCGCAGCCAGTTAAAGCCAAAGTTTGGGCAACCAGTTGGCCTAACTTCCCATCCCCTACTACTAACACTCGCATCGTTGGCTGCACCTGAACCTGTTGCTGAATCTCTAATGCTGCCGCTAATGGTTCCGTAAAGGTGGCCGCATCTGTAGAAACGTGATTTGGAACTGGATACAGGTTGGTAACAGGCAACGTCAGGTATTCCGCAAATGCTCCATTTCGGTTAACAATGCCCAACACCGTTCGACGCTCACAATGAGTCGGTTGTTCTTGCTGGCAGAAGCGGCACTGTCCACAAACCGCATTAATTTCCCCCACCACTCGCTGCCCTAAGAGTTGCTCTGGTCCTTGCTCCACAACACCCACAAATTCATGCCCCGGAATCCCTCGATAAGGATAATACCCACGCAACAATTCCAAATCAGTATTACAAATTCCCGATCGTAGCACTCGTACCAAGGCCTCTTCTGCTGGCACTTCTGGAGTTGGCACATCTGTACGGAATCGTAACTGCTTATTTTCTAACCAGAGCGCTTTCATAAGCTAACCAATATTACTGGGAGACTGAAGACGGTTCTCCCGGTTCACTACCATAGAGTATCCCACGTCCACCCGTACCCACATATACTCGGCCAAACACCAGACGATCGCCTTCTAAATATGTCACATTTCCCAAAGTATGATCTTGCGTAGAAATCTTCATCCATTTCGCTTTAGCTGCATTTCCTGGCAAACTGGTGGCATCATCAGAACGAAATAATCCTTCTATATGATTCACAACGCCGTAAACAAAAACTGTAGGATTGCGACGACCAGGAGCAGGTTTCCCAAAAGTAAAGGCTTCTGCTT